>NZ_AKIU01000060.1:0-55772 GCF_000282675.1 Pantoea sp. GM01
CCCCCCAGCCGGTACGGCGGGTGCGGTAATGTCGGGAATAATTTGCGCCGGGTCGCTGACCTGTACGGCATCGCTCTCGGCATTCTCTTTTTCAATCGCCGCTTCGGTGTCGTGATTCAACACCAGCAGGCTAATGCGGCGGTTGACTGCATCATTAGCACCACGGTTTTTCAGCTTCATGGTGTCGGCCATACCGACCACACGCAGCATTTTGCTGCCGTCCAGCCCACCGATCATCAGCTCACGGCGTGAGGCGTTGGCACGATCGGCCGACAACTCCCAGTTGCTGTAGCCGCGATCGCCATTGCCATACTGGATATCGTCGGTGTGGCCTGCCAGGCTAATTTTGTTCGGAATATCATTCAGCACTGGCGCAATGGTGCGCAGAATGTCGCGCATATAGGGCTCAACGTCTGCGCTGCCGGTTTTAAACATCGGACGGTTCTGGCTATCGATAATCTGAATGCGCAGCCCCTCTTCCACCATGTTGATAATCAGGTGCGGACGCAGCGCTTTCAGACGCGGATCGGCTTCAATCAGCTGATCGAGCTTTTCACGCAGGCGATTCAGGCGAATCTCCTCTAGCTTTTTCTTCTGCGCATCCATATCGACAATTTTCTTCACTTCGCCCTTCTGCTGCGTCGGATCGTCGCCGCCGCCCGGGATCGGACTTTCACTGTCGCTGCTGCGCTGACCGCCGGTTAACGCCACTTTGAGCGGCGTTTTGAAGTATTCGGCAATTTGTACTAACTCTTTCGGGCTGGAAATGGAGAGCAGCCACATCACCATAAAAAACGCCATCATCGCCGTCATAAAGTCGGCATAGGCAATCTTCCACGAACCGTGGCTGCCATGGTGACCTTTATGTTTGCGCTTTTTAACCAGCACAATGGGGCGATTGCCAGCTTTCATGAATTCTCATCCGAAGTTTGTTTCGCCGGGTTTTTGGCGTTACGCACGTGCTCTTCCAGCTCGGAGAACGACGGACGTTCAGCGGAATAGAGCGTTTTACGTCCAAACTCCACCGCGATTTGCGGCGCGTAGCCGTTCAGGCTGGAGAGCAATGTCACCTTTACGCACTGCATCATCTTGGTGGTTTCGGCACATTTCTGTCGCAGTACCGAGGCCAGCGGCGAAATAAAGCCGTAGGCCAGCAAAATCCCGAGGAAGGTACCGACCATGGCGTGGGCAACTAGCGCACCTAACTCTGCGGCCGGACGATCGGCCGACGCCAGTGCGTGCACCACGCCCATTACCGCGGCAACGATGCCGAAAGCCGGTAAGCCATCACCCACGGCCGATATACTTTGCGCTGGTACTTCGCACTCGTGCTCGTAGGTTTCAATCTCTTCGTCCATCAGGGCTTCAATTTCGAAGGCGTTCATATTTCCGCTGACCATTAAACGTAAATAGTCGGTAATAAAATCGACCAACTGTTTATCGGACAAAATACGCGGATAGTTAGCGAAAATTTCACTCTGACTTGGGTCTTCAATATCACGTTCTAATGACAGCATGCCTTGCTGACGGGATTTCGCCATCAGGCGATAGAGCAGCGCCATTAAATCCATGTATACAGCTTTGTTATATTTCGAGCCGCGCATTAACAATGGCAACGCTTTTAATGTCTTCTTGATCGATTTGCCATTATTGCCGACTAAAAAGGCACCGATACCGGCACCGCCGATAATGATCAGCTCCGCCGGCTGATATAGCGCGCCTAAATGTCCGCCGACCATCGCGTAGCCGCCCAACACGGAGCCGACGACCACGATATAACCCAGAATTATCAGCACAAAAAATCCTTACGTCCGTAACGTGTTGATGGAAGTTAAGCCAGAGAGCCGCAGGTGTTATTCGTTTATCGCAGGCAAAAAAAAAGCAGCGGTATTAACCGCTGCTGGATGTTTTCCACGATGCGAACAAACTTAAACGGCGCGTTTAACCTGTTCATCCAGCAGTTGTGGAAAGGTATCGGCAGAATCTGCAGAAAGTTTACGTCTTTTTACGGCACGTGATGGCGGCTGGCACAGGCTGCAAACAAAGCTGCCCACTGGCTGATGCGCGTGGTTAATAAAGCTGCCACCGCAGCACTTGCAGTCAGACAATTCCAGCATGCCACTTTCAACGAATCGCACCAGGGTCCATGCACGCGTTAGCGCCAACAGCGGGCCCTCGTCCGATTGCGGACACTGCTCAAGATACAAACGGTAAGCTTTGATCACCGCTTCAACGCCATTGCTCAACCCGGTTTTCAGCAGAAACTGCCAGGCGTTACAGAACATTGAGGAGTGAATATTTTGTTCCCAGGTCATGAACCAATCAGTGGAGAATGGCAGCATGCCTTTCGGTGGTGGTGCACCGCGCAACTCTTTATACAGTTTAATCAGGCGACCACGGCTCAGCTGGGTTTCACTTTCCAGCATTTGCAGTCGTGCGCCCAACGTAATCAGCTCCATTGCCAGCTGAATATCGCGCGCTTCCTGAACAATACTTTTTTCGGCCATTAAACAGCCCTCTTCTTCGCAGAGATGTCATCTTTCGACGCATTCCGCAGTAAGCGGCTGGATAATAAAATGCCGGTATGGATTTGCTGCAAGTCATCCACACGTGACTCTTGCGTCAGGCGATTAATATGGTTGTGGTCGGTAAAACGAAACTGGCAAACCAGTTGATTGGTTTCCGCTAATTTTACCATCTCCGGTAAGGTTAATTGCGACAATGCATCGGCCATCGATTCATCGATGCCTAAACGAAACATTGCTGAAGCTTTTTCCTGGTTAATTAAACGCTGAGCAAGAAGCAAATATGACAGATTGATGTCATATATATGTTTTAGTAATTCTGATGTACCCATTTTTTTCCATCCTGATAGACGCGACACATATACGGCCACAGAATTAAATTGTTCTATGGTTCGGGCTGCTGGTTGGTAAATCTAAAGATGGCAAAAAATAATCAGGCTTGAGCCAACGCGTACCTAACTGTTTCACTTCCCGTCAGGACACTGATCAGTAGTAATCAAAACTCCAGGCCATTCTTTGCTTGAGTTGTAACCATCTTCCGTGACGTCTGCTTACAGTTTTTAAGACTAATCCGAAAACAACGCAAATCTATATCGTCTGATTTCGACATACAACGTGAGTGGCGCGAAATTTTAGATAAAGTGTGATCTACGTCACACTTTTAAGGCAAATTTTTTTCGCAAACCTTCAGCATCGCTTTTCTGTTGTGCGTTTTTTGTACTAAATCGGATTATTTCGTTAATATTTTGCTGATTTGCGGCGGATTTTAGCCTCTGTGGCAGATTGCCATTACCACGCGATCAGTTATCTGTTCCGTTGCGATTATCGGGCTATAACGCGCTATATAATGAGACATAAGCAGCATAATACTCTGAATACAGCTGAAATTATTCGCTTCTAAATTAATCACTTACAGGGAATATTGCTGAGGAGGATTAAAGCGAGACGCTAGCGAAGCGTGAAGACTGGACGCAGAGCGCCTGGGAACTGTCAGTAGATTGTAGGGAGTGTTTAGCGCACGGCAGGGTATGTAACAGAGCGTTACATTAGAGAAATGAATGAATGGGCCATTTTACGGTTTGCTACGCGCTAACTATCGGCGTGCCACCGGGAATCTTTAGGGTCAGCGATAAAAAAAGCGTGATCTCTGGGTTGGGTGCGCGCTTTTTAACCAAAATGTGCGATTTTTACTGATGAGTCAGCCGATTAGCGCTTAACGAAATGAAATCGATTTCGTGAAGTTAGAGTGGTGCGTGAAAACGCTGTGCAACGCAGCGGGAGTGAAGTCGCGAAAGGTGGCGTTAGGTCAGGAAGTTAAGTGCGAGGTGGTCGCCATAAATGGCGACCCTACGGTAAGTTTGTAAGGTGCGCATTAATGCGCACCCTATTATTTAAGCTAATTTCGGAAAGGTAGCGACTTTATTTTCCGTACCGTGATCCTCGCTGCGTACCGGCAACGTATTTAAATCTTTCAGGAAGCTTTCACGCCAATGTGAAATATCCTGCTTGCGCAACACCGCCATCATGTCGTTATAACGCGAAATACGTTCCGTGCGCGGCATGGTTAAGGCGCGATCCAGCGCGGCAGCCACTTCATCCCGATCGTAGGGATTGACGATCAGCGCCGAGGTCAGTTCATTCGCGGCACCGGCAAAGCGCGACAGCACCAGTACGCCAGGATTATCCGGGTCCTGCGCCGCCACATACTCTTTCGCTACCAGGTTCATGCCATCGCGCAGTGGCGTAATCAGGCCAACGTTGGTGAGGCGGAAGATCTTCATTAACAGGCGGCGGTCAAAGTGCTGATTCAGATAGTAGAGCGGCGTCCAGCCCAGGGTGCCGTATTTGCCGTTAATGCGCCCCGCTTCCGTTTCCAGCTGATGACGGATGTCCTGATAGGCCTGCACATCGCCACGCGAGGTGGGTGCAATCTGCGAGTAGCGAATTTTGCCGCGATGCTGCGGGAAATTCTCCAGCAGGGCTTCAAAGGCGAGGAAACGCTCCGGCAAACCTTTCGAGTAATCCAGGCGCTCGCAGGCGATGATGTTCTGCAGATCGCCGAGGTCGCGCTTCATTGCGGCCATTTTCGGCGGCAGCGGCCCTTCTGCCATCTCTTTAATGGTGTCAGGCTCAATACCAATCGGATACACCTCGGTCATAAAGGTGTTGCCAAAGGCGCGATGCTTTTTCTCACCTTTATTCTGCAGCTGCGTCAGCTGGCTTAAGCTATCGAGGAAGGCCACGCGATCGGATTCTGTCTGGAAGCCCAGCAGATCATAGTCGCACAGCATCTCCAGCAGCTCCTGATGAGGCGGTAACGCATTGAAGATTTCTGGCGTCGGGAACGGAATATGCAGGAAGAAGCCGATACGGTTGTTGATGCCCAATTTGCGCAACTCGGCAGCAAACGGCAGCAGATGATAATCGTGGATCCACAATACATCATCGGGCTTCAGCAGCGGTTTAAGACGCTGGGCCAACAGCGTATTCACGCGGCAATAGCCATCCCACGCTTCGCGCTGGTACTGCACCAGATCGAGACGATAGTGGAAAGCGGGCCAAATCACGGTATTCGAAAACTGCAGATAATACTGATCGTAATCGTTTTGATTGAGCGGCAGCGAGGCGTAGGTAATTCCGTCTTTTTCCAGCTGAGTGAGCTCTTCATCCTCATCTTCACCCGAGAATTCGCTGATCTCTCCGTTCCAGCCAAACCATAATCCTCCGGTATCTCGCAGTGCATCCAAAATACCGACAGCAAGTCCGCCTGCGCTGGCCTTGCTACCATCGGGAATCGCGATACGGTTAGATACGACGACTAAACGACTCATAACCTAAACTCCTTACCAACATTGTCATGTTCTAGTTGTAATAATAGTTGTTCAAGCCAGTGCCATACGGCCTCAACGCTGTTCAGGCGATAGCGTGCATGGCTGGCACCTTCACCGACTTTGACAGAAATCCCCTGCATGGCGTTGACCGCCAGAAATCCTTTTTCGTCTGTCAGGTCGTCTCCCACAAATACCGGAATGCGTCCGGCAAAGGGTGCTTCCTGCATAAATTCACGCACGGCGGCCCCTTTATCAATGCCCTGCGGCTTCAGCTCCACCACGCACTTGCCGGGCTGCAGCGCCAGATCAGGGAAACGTGCGACGGCGTCTTCCGCCAGCTGCATGATGGCATTCTCATACTGCGGCGCATTGCGATAGTGCAGCGCAAACGCCATGCCTTTCACTTCCAGCAACGTGTTGGGCCACTGATCCAGCGTCTGCTGCAGTTCAATTTGCAGCGTTTGCGCAATATCGCCCGGCAGGCTGTGGCGATGCACGCGACCGGTGGCGTCGCGACGTTCAGCGCCATGCACGCCCGCCGCGGGCGCTTCAAGCGGCGCGACTAAGGCATCGAGTTGCACGATTGGACGGCCAGACACCAGTGCCAGTGCGCCGTGGCTAAGATTAGAAATTTGTTGCAGGAGCTGGCGTACCGAGGCGGGGATTGAAACCGACTCGGGCTGCGACTGAATCGCTGCCAACGTGCCGTCGACATCAAAAAAGAAGGCATAAAGTCCGCCGCTTAGCGACGGCAACGTGCTGTTCTGATTAACCGCGGGGGTCACGACTCTCCTCCTGTGTTGTAGGTTTTAAAATTACAGGATGTTCGGAGGCAGGCTGAATCATGGAAGCGGAAAAAACCGCAGAATTGTGTGCGAGGAGATTTTGACGATAACACGGAATTTCGATAGCAAACTCTCCACAAACAAACATGATTTAGACTCACATGGCAACCTGACAGCGAACATCGTCAGCTTTAAGTGTAGACGTAGATCACGATATTGCCAGATACGCGCGGCTTCGCTATAGGATAAGTGGCCGTTTTAGCCGCTATGCAGCAAAAAGATTGCCTCCGCGCTTTTTCATACGCTTCGCTTATTTTTCCTGCACCAGTGGCAGGCAAAAATCAGCCCAGGCTGCGCGAAATTTCCCAGATTAAGCCGACTTGCATCCGCCACGCGGATTAGCATATGGTGCGTTTACCGCGCGGCTACAGCGTGGAGATACGGCTCTTGAGAGCATAAATCAGCGCTTTTAGATCGCTTCAGGCAGGAATCCGCAAGATGGAAAACCGATCGACTTCACATTTTCATACTGTTGTGGTGGGTGAGCGTAGATGATCCCGCAGAGTTACAGCCAACGCGTGCACTTCTATTACTGCATTCTGATCGCGCTGAAAATCAACGCCAAAAACAAAAAGTCTGGCGGCGTGCGCGGTAAAAACAACTTTCTGCTCAAATGGCTGCGCAACGCGCAGAACAACACCATATTCCCGCCGGATATCACCAGCGAGATCGAGTGGCTGCGCGGCAAGATCATCAGTTCCGGGCCCGATACCGATCTCGAACCGATGCTGCAATATGTCTATGACACCGCTAAACGCGCCGAGAGCATGCGTTTAGGGTCGTGAGGGTTGCGCGCCGGTGCGCCGGCGTGCTCGCTGCGTAGTTCTACCTATTCTCCTGCGTATTCAACCGCATTTTTTCCCCTCAATGTGTTGCATATGATTCGTCACACGGAACAGCCACGTTCCCCCTTTCCACTGACGAAGAGAATGGATGCAAATGAAACTGAAAATGTTATGCGGTGCACTGCCTTTAATGATGATCGCAGGTGCAGCGGTTGCGGCAAATGCTGACGAAGGCTATTACGGATCAGCCAAATATCTGCAAAGCCAGATCAATGCCAAAGAGATGAACACCAGCGCCCGTCCTGGCGTAGGTCAGTTTGTCGCGGGTAATGAGACCGCGCACCAGGCTAACGCCGCCTTGGCACTCGGTTATCAATGGGGTAATGGCTGGCGCACCGAGGGCGAATACACCTTTGGTCAGGGCGCGGAGTTCACCAGCGGTTCATCCACTTTTGCCACCAGCTATAACCATCTGCAAACCAACGTGCAGCGCCTGATGTTCAACCTGTATCGCGATTATGAACTCGGCTACAACTTCTCGCTGTACGGTACCGCTGGCCTTGGCTTCAGCCGTATTCAGGCGGGCGGCTGGCAGGGCGTGGTTACGCGTGAGTATGCTTCCAGCACGCAAAATAACCTGACTTACAGCATTGGTGCGGGCGTCAGCTATGCGCCGATTGAGCGCGTTAGCGTTGATGTCGGTTATCGCTATGTGGATATGGGTAAAATTGAGAGCGGCTATAACAACTTCGTCAATGCCCGTGGCTTGAAAGATGAGCAGATGAAAGCGCATCTGATCGAGAACCAGTTCACGCTGGGCGTACGCTATCTCTTCTGATGAATGCATTGGCAGACTTCCCCGCATGATGGGGAAGTCTGCCTCCTCAATTCCAGCCAGCAGGAAACCACGCTTTACTTGAGGAAACGCAATATCTGTATGTCTGTTACCCCGTAGATCTAGGTACGGTTAAAACATCTTATCTTGATGAATTTAATCGAAAAAACTTAAATCTGGCATCTACGTGAAGGTAATTAACATGATTAACAGAATGATCCTCAACGAAACCGCCTACTTTGGTTCCGGCGCCATCCATTCTCTGGTCGATGAGATTAACAAACGCGGTTTCACCAAAGCATTAGTGGTGACGGACAAAGACCTGATCAAGTTTTCTGTCGCCACGCGCCTCACCGATCTGCTTACGCAGCACGACCTCAGTTTCGCCCTCTATGACGACGTTATTCCCAATCCTACGGTAGAGGTGGTGCATGCCGGCGTTGCGGCTTTTCGTCGTGCAGGCGCCGATTATCTGATCGCCGTCGGCGGGGGTTCCCCGCAGGATACTTGCAAAGCCATCGGCATGATGATTGCCAATCCCGAGTTTAGCGACGTGCGCATGCTGGAGGGCGGTGCCGCCACGCGCCGCCCCTCTGTACCGATTATTGCGGTGCCTACCACCGCGGGTACGGCTGCCGAAGTGACCATCAATTACGTCATCACCGATGAGGAGAAGAAGCGTAAGTTCGTCTGCTACGATCCGCATGATATTCCCGTTATCGCCATTATCGATCCTGACATGATGGCCAGCATGCCCGCCAACCTGAAAGCGGCGACCGGCGTTGATGCGCTCACCCACGCCATTGAAGGCTATATCACGCGCGGTGCATGGGAGATGACCGACATGTTCCACCTCAAAGCGATAGAGATTATTGGCCGGTCGCTGCGAGATTCGGTAATAGGTGTACCGGCTGGCGTGGCGGATATGGCGCTGGGTCAATATATCGCCGGCATGGGCTTCTCGAATGTCGGATTGGGCCTGGTGCACGGCATGGCGCATCCGCTAGGTGCCTTTTATGGCACCGCGCACGGCATCGCCAATGCCGTCTTGCTGCCACACATTATGGCTTTCAATGCTGAACACACCGGTGAGAAATACCGCGATATTGCGCATGCGCTGGGCGTTAGCGGCGCCTATACCTGTTCATTAACCGAGGCGCGCGCACTCGCCATTGAGGCGGTCAGCTCGCTGAACCGCGATATTGATATTCCGCTGCGGCTACGTGACATCGGCATGCAGGCGCAGGACGCGCCGGCATTAGCTGCCGCGGCTTATGCTGATGTGTGTACCGCCGGAAATCCGCGCGAGTGCAGCATTGAGACGATCACGTCACTTTATCGCCAATTATATTAATCAGGCATAAATCGGGTCGCCATCCATGGTGACCCGTCAAATATTGTATTAAAACAACGCCTCTCCCTTTATTTAATTTATGCCAGAAGTTCGCCTTGCGAAATATTATTCATTTTAACGGCAGATAATAAATTAAGCCCACCCGGTGCGCTTGCAGGAACGGCTGGTCGGAGTAGTATTAATTATGTGACACGCTGTAGATGAGTTAAAGGTCCATTACCCGCCTTCCCTCCTCCATTTCATATCGTCATTAATTTAAACATTCAAAATCCATTCTCTCTGTTGGTATTTTCCTTTTTTTGAGGTGAGCTATGTTTCGACACGTAAAACAGTTGCAATTTACCGTCCGCGTTAATCAACCCAATCCCGGCCTGGCCAATTTATTACTGGAACAGTTTGGCGGCCCACAGGGTGAACTGGCCGCAGCGATGCGTTATTTCACCCAGGGGTTAAGTGATGACGACGCGGGTCGTCGTGAGATGTTGATGGATATCGCTACCGAGGAGTTGAGCCATCTGGAAATTATCGGCTCGCTGGTTGGCATGTTAAATAAAGGTGCGAAAGGGGCGCTGGCAGAAGGCAGCGAAGAGCAAGGCGATCTCTATCGTTCCATTACCGGCGCGGGTAATGACAGCCATCTCACCTCGATTCTGTATGGCGGTGGTCCGGCACTGACCAACTCGGCTGGCGTGCCCTGGACCGCGGCCTATATCGACACCATCGGCGAAGTGACGGCGGATCTACGTTCAAACGTTGCCGCTGAAGCGCGCGCCAAAATTTTGTACGAGCGCCTTATCAACCTTACCGATGACGTTGGCGTTAAGGATGCGCTGGGATTCCTGATGACGCGTGAAGTGGCGCACCAGCTGTCGTTTGAAAAAGCGCTCTACTCCATCCGCAATAATTTCCCGCCGGGCAAACTGCCGCCGATCGAGAAGTATGCGCACACTTATTACAATATGTCTGAGGGCGACGATATTCGCGGCAGCTGGAACTCGGATGAAAACTTTGATTACGTTGCCGATCCGCAACCGGCCGTTGATGGTGGCGATGGACTCGCCAGCGTTACCTTGCCCGCGCAGCAGCAGAGCGATCTAGCCACGCTGGCGGCGCGCACCGCTTCACACCCCGACGTCAATCCGATTACCGGCGCGGAACCGGGCAGTAAACATCCGTTGACCAATCAGTAATGCGCCACGCTGGAACCTGTGGGTCGCCATAAATGGCGCCCCGCACCCTCTAAAAATAACGCATGGAAAATATTTCTGCCGCGTGCGCATATTCACGGCAGATTAATCCGGAAAGTGACTGCCAGCTTCAGTTACGCGGCTGAATATTGCAGGGATGTGCCATAGTTTACGTTGGTATAAATAAAAAAGGACCCACCCAATATGTTTGGTTTTTTAGCTTCTCTGTTCGGCAGCCCGGAGGCATTACTGCAAGTGATGACCCGTCAGGACATTCAGGAGTCGATTCAGGAAGGTGACAGAATTATTATTGACGAAGATGGTAACGCTTCGGTTAATCCATTGAGTCCTGAAGTACAGCGCGATTTTGCCCATCATGTCAGCACATTAAAGGATATTTAAATGGGCACGGCGATATTTATGGTGATGATGGTGTGTGGCTATTGGTATACCAGCCGCGACATGTCGAGTCGTTTAAAAATCAAACGCTCTTTTGGCTGGGATGTCTATTTTCTTATTGCCTTATATGGCTGTATTTTTGTGCTGCAAGGCGTGCTAACCACCGCCATCATCTGGTTAATTTTGCTTATTGCATCGGGTGTGAACAATGCGTTTGCGCTGACCTCCGCAGAGAACGTGCACTGGAACGTCGATTTCATGACCTGGAGTTTTTTAGGTATCCAGGCGCCGGTAGTGATGATGCTGGCCTTTGCCATTCTATTCTGCATGTATCGCTCCAACTGGGCAGTCAGCGCCCGGCTTAACGCTGGTGGCCGTAAGGAACTTTATCAGCGTCTTTCGCGCTCGAATGGCATTGAGCAGTTGTTACTGCAGTGCATGGAGGAAGGCGAATTAGCCTGGGTGACGCTGAAATCTAAGCGTATTTATATCGGTATGATCCATGCAGCGACATTTGAATATGCCAACACCGCCAATATCGTGCTGATTCCGATGTTGAGCGGCTACCGCGATGCACGCACGCTGAATTTGGCGATTGAGCATAATTACAGCCAGTGGTACCACAATCACAATATTGATTTCTCCTCCACGCCAAAAAGCGCCCTGGAGTTTCGTAAAGTGATTATGGTGCATCAGATTGAAAGTTTGTCGCTGTTTGATCCCGCCAGCGCCAGCGCATTAGCGATGGGTAAGCAAAGCGGGAATAAACGCAAATGGACTCGCAAGTCCGTGGCAAAAAGCGACTATCCCTAAATGAATTCGCTGTCATGCGATGACAGCGAGCATTAAACACTTACCCATCACCACGTCCAAAGATGCTGGCTTAATGCCTTGATGACTGTATGTTGCATTAGGCCAGCAATACGCCATAACACGATAAAATAATCAGGACACCTCTATGGACTTTAAAAAGTTCGAAGCCATTCTACATCTGTGGAAAGATCTGCACTTCACGGAAATAACGCTACAACAGCGTGATAATAAAAGCGAAATCTACGCCACTGGCACAAATAATCACACCCAGAGCCAGCTCTATATTTGCAGCGTTGCCGATGATATTTCCCCGCAGGCGCAACTTAAACAGCTGCGTACGTGGCTGCATAGAATTAATTTAGGCAGGTCGAAACGCATGCTGGTGAGTGCGGAAAAAGAGTAAACGGCTGGCGCTAAATATCGCCGACTCACCTTCACCTTTATCAATACCTATCGACACTTTTGCGCTTCGCTTATTTACAGCGGATAAAGCCGACCGCACGAAAAACATATCGTCAGATTATTCGCCATGTCACACTGTATATACATACAAGTATCGGAGGTGACGTGAGAGATGAAAGCCGTCCAACATCGGATCTGTATGCGCTAATTGGTATCGCGGTAGCGGAATTTATCAGGGAAGAGCGGGTATTTAAGGCGCACGATATTTCGTTGTCATTGCATGTCATGAAGTTGGGAACTAACGATGAGGAGTTCCGACATCTTTGCGATGCCGCGATGCGATTACTGGCAGATTTGATGCACTAACGTGCCCCCCAAATGAGCTGGGGGACACGATGAATTGTCAGGCGTCGTCTGGCGTATAGCCCACCACAATTTCCAGCGTTCTGCGCAGGATATCTGCCTCAGCACTTCCCTCTGCGGTTTCCAGCGCCATAATCAGGCAGAGAATAATGGCTTTATTACTGACGCGTCCTTCCGTTGCCAGCACGTGGCGGATAACCTTGTCCAATACGGCAGCTTCGTTTCTTAACGTGCTGTCTGCATTGCGAAAATGCTCTGCCAACTCGGTGTCAGGCAGCGCAGAATAGAGGTCGTGATTTTCCGGCATGATTCCAGTCCCGTACTGATAGCGATACATTCAAATTATCTTCACTAAACGCGAGCCACAATCGGTCAATGTTTGCGATTGCTGCCAGACTGTTCTTTATTGCCAAACAACTGCAGAACGTTGTCTCTTTCCGGCTGCTCTTCCCGCCGTTTCTTGCCAGCCGAAATACTGGTGCGCACATCGGTAATGGCGGCAATAATGGCCTCACGCCGATCGTTATCGCTACTCTGCTCTTTCATGCGCATGAGTTGGTCGATCAACGCCTGAGTATTAACGGGGCCCGCCTGCTGCAACAGCACCAATGCCGCTTCCCCGATAATCTCATCGATTAATTTCTGGTGTTCACTTCTATTCATAACGAATTATTCATAACGAATCTCTGAACGCCGCTTCGCCCCGGACCGGGAACAACGGCAGAATGGATGCGCTACCGGAGAAATGTAGCGCAGTACAGCCCGTCACAGGTCATGCATGAAGCAGTGCGTTATCAGAGTAAAGTCTTATAGTTGTACAACCTGGACGTTAAACCTACTCTCAGCTTTCGCGTTCGAATAACAAGCCGATCAGCTGATGATAGTGATGCTCTTCTTCCGCATTGGCGGCCAATTCGAGTCTGCGCAGCAGCTTGGTGCACAGTGATTTACGGTTGAGATTACGTCCTTCGCGTAAGATTTCAACCACGATCTGGCCCAGCGTTTCCTGCTGCGATGGCAGAGATGCTTTGCTGAAATAGTTGGCAATGGCCTCGACTGAACTCGGCGTGTATCCGTTCTGACGCATAATTGACCCCAATAAAGTAAAATGTTAGGTCACCCGACCTAAGGAAAGTTGTACAGGAAAATCTAAAGCTGTACAAAAAGCTTACTGAACTTATACGGTAGGATTTGTTGCAAAAAGTGCTAACTGGCGCGAATTAGGATAATTGGAAACCTTTTATTTCCAAATTCGTGAGCTCAGCGCCGAAAGGCATCGACGCATGAGCCACGTTTGATCAGCTATCGTCTGCATCCGCTGACGGCATTCTGACGCTACCTTCCTGACGACTCAGTCCGCGTAACGCTGAATGGGCGCGATTATCGCTGCCTGCTGGTTGGCGGTGCGTCAGCAACCACTGTTGAGCGCTGGCAATGCGCTGCTGTTGCTGGGCGTTTTTTGCTTTTTCAGCCATGCGTGCGAGTTCAGCGAGCAGTGAAGAGACGTTAACTTCCTCACGGCGCACCAGCAGCGCATAGGCCGCTTCGCCGATAATTTTTGGTTGTGAATCTGACATCCTCTACCTCCTGAGAATATGGGCTTACGCTTGGTTCTCAGTGTTAATTATAGATCATCGGCGGTTCGCCCTGGCACGCGCGGCCTGCAACGACCCCGGTGCATTATCGATAGATTGCTAACCAGGGTAAAGACCGGCCATGCCGCCGCGCGAAATTGTTAACAGAAATCGCTGGTTATCTTGGGTTTTTGTTACTAACACGCTATGGTGAGTGCCCTTCAGCTGCCTATGCGGCGGCCGATGCAGTGGTCAATAACCAGAATTCAGCAAGGATATCGGGCATGGAGTTCACCATACGCAAAGCGCAGGCAGAGGATGCAGAGCTGCTGCATCAGCTGGGCCGCATGACCTACAGCGCGCATTTTAAACATATGTGGGTTTCCGCAGAAGAACTGGATGCCTTTATCGATAAAGAGTATGGCCTGGCGGAGCTCAACAGCAGCCTCGCGGCCCCGAATGAGAGCTGGCTGATCGCCGAGACGGACAAGCCGATTGGTTTTGCCAAAGTCACCTGGAACACGCCGGTACCCGATTCAGGCATGAGCGGCGCGCTGCTGAATAAGCTGTATCTCAATCCCGAAGAGACCGGCAAAAACTACGGCAGATGGATGTTCGAGAGTATCATCAATGAGGCGCGGGATAAGCGTGAAGGCTATTTGTGGCTGGAAGTATTAGGCGATAACGTCCGCGCGCGTAAATTCTATGAAGCCTTCGGCATGCAGCACATCAAAGATATTCCGTTTATCACCGCCTCGCAGCAGAGCACGCTGCAGATTCTGGGGATGATGATTTAATGAAAAAAAGCAGAGCCTAAGCTCTGCTTTACCGTTTTACCAGGTCCAGCGCAAACCGGCACTGGCTCCCCACGGCGATTCAATTTTCTCACTCTTGCTGTAGCGTGCTTCGGTATAGAGATGGAGATTGCTTGCAACCTGCGCTGATATGCCCGCCCCAACTTCGATTCGCGTGCCAGAAAGATCGTTGTTAAAGCGATTATCGTTGATATAGACCAAATTGCTGTCACTGAACTCCTCAATAACTGAGGCGCGAACCCAAGGTTGCAGCGTTTTGCCATGCTCGGTCACGACGGTTTTACCTAGCAGACCATTGAGCGCAACTTGATGAGAAGTCGTTTTTCCGCTATGAGCCTGCATACCATTACTCAGCTTGTATTCTTCACCTTGCACCAGTAGCGACGCTATCTGGACTGAAGGCTCAATAAACCAGCCCTCCTTAAACGCCATCTTGCGTCCCAATTCCAGTGATAATCCCATTCCCGGTACGCTGTAACCGCCGGTGGCGCGGCGGCCATCCGACATTTGCACATCGGTGCTATTGGTGAAGTTGTTAGCCTTACCTACCACATCCGCGAACCAGCCATCATCGAATAGCCAGGTGCCATAACCGCCAATAAAGAAACTGTTCATTGAGCCGCTACTGCCGTTAGCAAATTTCAGTGCATTACGGCTGGTCCCTGAGAACACGCCGCTTAGCAGTTGGCCCTGATTTAGGGGATGAGCACTATCAACACCCACGGAAATACCTGTCTGGTGTTGCTTATACTCTCCACCGGCACGCTCATTAACATTGTACTGGCTGCCAAGCATACGCGCCCAGGCACCGCCACTCTGCTTGCCCTGACGCACATATCCCATCCTGCTGCGCAGTGTTGTGAGCTCGCTGTACCATGCTGTTGGGGTAGCGTTGAACATCGCGAGCGTTGTCAATGCGCCCGGTGTGGGTACCGGTGCCCCCCCCCCTGATCCGGGCGTCGGTCCAGGGCCCGGCGTTGGCCCTGGGCCCGGCGTGGGTCCTGGGCCCGGCGTGGGTCCCGGGCCCGGCGTGGGTCCCGGTGTGCCTGTCAGACGCTGTGCCAGGACCCAGTCATCACCCCGCTTCTGCAGTTCGTACTGCCAGGTTCCGACATCTACCACGCCGCCGGGCACGGCAAATGTCCCGCTACCTCCACCGGTGGTAACAACCGTCAAGGCATCATGGGTGGCGCCAGGATCGCGCCCGCTGTTGAGAATATTCAATTGATGCGATCCATTCGCCGTACCGCTTACCGTCAGTAAATCCCCTTTCAGTGCCGCTACATCAGTGTTCATCGTAAAGCTGCCGCTGCCCGAAAGCGTGCTCAATGAAAGTGTGCTGTAAGGTGCCATGCCACTGGCGAAGGTCTTAGGCGTGGCGAAATCGACATAGCCGTGATGGACAAAATCCCCTAAAGCAGAACTGCCTGTCATCATCCATCGACTAGTATTGTCGAGGCTCAAATGGGAGGCATCTCTGATGATGCCGGTGAGTGAGCTATTACGCGTCAACGCGATATCAACCTGATTGTCTTTGGCAGCATTCACATCACCGAAAAGGTGCACACGGTTATCAGCGCTGAGTTTCACGTCACCGTTGTAGCCAGGATCGGCCACATTCCCCACTTGATTATCCAGTAGTACGCCATTGCTACTGCGGATCTGTGTGCCATTGCGCAGTGTTAAGTCGAGTTGTGCTCCAGCGGTTTTAATCGCTGCGCCGGCCTCGCTGGTCATTAACACATTATCCAGCGTGACGCTGCTAGATCCGCCCCCTAACGCGCCGTTTACGTATAGCCCCGCCGCATCAACACCCTCGCTTCTTAGCAGGCTGTTACTGATTGCCAATGTGCCATTGCGCGCCCACAACGCATGGGCACTCTCCCCCGTGGTGATGACATCGAGCGCATTGCCATTAATGGTCGACCCGGGATACGCCACCAATCCGGCGGCACTGCGCCCTGCGGTTGTTATCGCTGCGCCCTCCAGGGTGATTTGTCCGCCGCGAGCAGCATATACGCCCAAGCCACTAGTGCCGGTGGTGTTAATCTGCAAACGGCGCCCATCCACTTCAGCTTCGCTATACAAACCGTAGCCTCCGCTGCCTGCGGTGTGCAATGCGCTGTCGGCTAGCAACGCGTTGCCATATTGCGCGTTAAAGGCATGCGCACCATCGCCCAGCGTGGTGAAGGTCGCGGCTGCCACATCAGCATCGGAGGTGGCGCTGGCGATCCATAACGCATCGGCGCGCGCATCCTGAGTCGTGAAACTGCCGCCGCGAATCGTGGCATGGGAATCATTATTGACGTTAACCGCCAAACCACTATTGGTATTCACCGTCGTGTTGTTCAGCGTCACATCGCCCGACAGCATATACACGCCATCGCCCTGCTGCGTGGTGAGATTACTGTCATTGAGCGTTAACGTGCCACGCGTGCCGCCGGTGTTGTACACGGAGATGCCACGATTACCGCCCGTGGCTGACACGTTAACGTTATTGCCATTCAGGGTGCCATTACCGAGCATAATGCCGGCTTCCGTGCCAGCACCGCGCAGGAAAATATTGACGTTATCCAGTTGTGCGCTGGCACTTCCAGCCACGGCATGTGCCAGAGAGATACCGCGACTGCCTGCACCGGTTGCCATAATGGTGGTGTTAGCGGCAGTTAACGTGCCGGTCGTGACCGTTATTCCATTGCTGTCCACGCCATCCGCAGCAATATCCATTTGTTCCAGCACACTGCTGCCACCGCCGCTAAGTGAAACCCCCGCGCTGTTGTTGCCCGATACCGTAATATTGCCGCCGCGCGCGTTTAGCGTTCCGCCATCAATGTTCACGCCATGAGCCTGCGTGCCGTTGGTGGTAAGCGCGGCATTGGTCAAGCGCAGCGTGCCTTCAGCCAGCGCCTGCGCGGCATGCAACACGTCGCCCGTGGCGCGAAAATTCAGGGCATCGACAGTGGTTTGCAGTACGCTGCCACGCCCGGAAACATAGAGCGGATAATCCCCCGCCGTGGTGCTGGTATAACTGCTGTCCACATCAAGCGAACTGCCATCGCTCACTTTCCAGCGTGACTCAGCAAGAGCCTCGGGTACTGCACCCGCCGTGAGCGCCAACAGGCAACTGCGTGACAGTGCTGACAAGTTAAATGGGGTCATATTCTTACTCCTTGAATCATGGCAAAGGGCATGCACCACGGGGCATGCAAACTTTCGCGCAACAGTTCCATTTAAAGCGTGGTTAAAGGTAAATCACTTCGAGTGTGGTTAAGCCATTCAGGACAATCGGTTTGGTGGTATCCAACTCAGAAGGCTTGTTGATAAAAGCCACCAGATGGAGTGAGGCATTGAAATTTTCTAGTGCTGAAGGCGTCACCGTCGGTGAACCATTATCCATCCACGACCAGATGCGCGGTGACGCGCCGCCCCCGTAGAGCAGCGCATTAAGTCCGACTGTCCAGGTGGCGCCATTTTGCATAATGCTGGTGGCGGTCACGCCATCCACCATTGGACTCGTCATGTTTAGTGCATAGCCGCCAATACGACGCGTGCCGTCCAAACCTAATCCCACAGAGGTTAAACCGCGCAAGCCAAATATTTGCACTTCCGGGGGTGCTGGCGCGCCATTTTCGCCGTCGTTTTCCCCGACCAGCGTATCGGTGCGTCCGTTGATGGCTTTCAGTGCAATGCGGGTTGGGGAATCGCACGCGATGGAAAAATCTAGCGTGTGGCCGGACAAAATGGTGTACCCATCCGCCGAATTCAGATCCGCAGCTTTAATCGTGCCGTAGTTAACGATACCGCCGCCGACAACGCTGGGGGTACACGCCACGGGAACAAGGCGGCCGGTCACATTAACATCAACACTGTTTGCCACTGCCGGCGCAGCAATGGACGTCAGCGCTAACGCTGTGCAGGCGATTTTGGTCAGGCTATTCATCTTTATCTTCTTCCTTGGGTAACGATAACAAGCCTGCACGGAGCAGGCTTTAAACATCAGTGCAGCAGCTCCAGACTGAGTGAAGATTGGCTGGATTCACGCGCCGTGACGCGTGCGCTGGCTTCCGGTAATACCGGTTCAATTTCCAGATAAGCGGTAAACTTTTTGCCGCGTGCCAGGGTGCCGTGCGCCATCGCGCCAATGCTGTTGCCTGGCTGCAATTTCAAGATGGATTCGTTGTGCACATCAACCAGTTCTCCAGAGACCAATCGCGCTACGCCCACTGCCTGCCCATCCAAATCGGCACTGAGCAGGCGCACCGTCATACTGCCCTGGCGGCCATAGCGTAAATCGCCGTTAGCGGCACGTTCCCCATTGAGTTTCAGTCGCATGGTTTGGCTATAAGGGCAAATGACGTTCAGCGTCAGGCGGCGTTTGCCCGGCGTGACGCTGTTGATGCCTGCGGCATCCTGCATCTGCCAGCGCGATTGTGTGCCGTAATCGATCACCGGCGCACCGAGGCTCAACGTACAGCGGCTGTCCACCGGCAAAATGGAGGGAATAGCGTGGCTGATATCCGGGCTGTGCAGCGATGCACGCGCCTGGGTGGCTAACGCGAAGCCGGTTAGCACAATTAAACTGCTGATTAATAATTTCATATTTTCTTCCGTTAACCGCAGACGGCGCTGGCGGTTTCGTATAACCCGCTGGTATCGGCTTTTTCTGGCAGTTGTAGTCTGAATGAGCAGAGCGTTTTGCCGGAGGACTGAACGTCCAGTTTGCCGACGTTACTGGCATCCGGAATAAACACCGCGCCCTTGCTGCCCACCACGGTAATAAAGTTGCCGATGGCATCAAACACGCTGCTGCCTTGCAGCAACGGTTTGCCCAGCGCGTCTTTCACATCCACCAGCACACGTCGGGTGCGTACCACATCGAAATTGACGTAGCTCACTGCGCCGCGCGCACTTTCGGTCTCCTGCAACGCATTGGCGATATCGATGTTTTTGCCCAGGCTGCGCGTATCGAGCTGAATCTGCGATTTACGATAGCCATTGAGTGAGGGCAATACCGCGTAGCCGCGTGAGTCGGTCCAGGTTGGCCCGGCTGGCGTCTCAAGACGCACGCCCGCTTCATCCCCCACTTTGGCGATGCCGAAGGTGTCATTGACGCGATATGACGACAGCGTAATGCCCTTGTCATGAGCCACCACTGCGCCCGTGGCGCGTGCTGACCAACTGGTGTAGCCATCCGATGAATGACTGACGCCGCCGCTTAACTGGCTAACCGGTGTCACCAGGTCGAGGTTGCCGCTATTCGAGCCGCGTTTATTTTTGAAATCGCGCTCGCTGGCGAGGCTATAACCGCGATCCTGGCTGCTGCGATCGCTATAGCGAATACCGCCTCGTGTACTGCTACTGCTGTTGTTTACGTAGCTACTGACGCTGCGACTACCAAAAGGCAAGCTGAGGGTGGCGTAGAGGCGATTATCCGCCGCGCGATCCCGGTTGCCGGTGTCATGTTCGAGGCTCACGCCAAAATAGGCGTGACCAAACTGTCGGCTCCAGCCGGCGCGCAGGTAATGGGTGAGATCGCCATCAAAGGTCGCGCTTTGCGCCGCCGAAAGTGACAGGTTCCCCAGGCTTTCGTTGGCCCAACTCACGCCCACGCCCAGCTGTTGACGACTGCGGCCTGAAATATCCTGATCGCGCGCTTGCAGGCTGTCGCTGAGTTCGCGGTAGCCGCGGGTTTGCTGCGCGGCATTAACGCTCAGCGACACGCGTTCGGTGACTTTACGGCTGGCAACGCCATTCAGCGATACGCCGTTATTGCCGCGCCGCGCGTCCTGCGCTGCGGTCACTTGCAGTGACAAGGTGGTGGCATCTAACGGTTGCGTATCTAAACCGAGCGCCGCAGCGCGATACGGCACCGCCGCCATCACCCCCGCATTCAGCGTAACGTGTGGACTCAGGACCCAGCCGCTGGCAACCGTACCAATCAATGGCGATTCACTGCTGCCCTGCTGATCCATTTTACCCGCGCCAAATGACAGGCCCGGCGCTACCGCGCTGCCGTTGACCAGAAAGGCCGAGGCCGGCACGGTAAACTGGCGCTTATCACCGCTGCTGCCGGTGAGCGTGACTTCAAGATCGGATCGGCTGTTGAGCAGGGACAAGCCCTGCAAACGAAACGGCCCGGCGGGTACCGTGGTGCTGTAGACCAGCACGCCCGATTGACGCACTTCCACCACCGATTGCGTGTCCGCAATGCCTTCCACTAAACCCGCACCGCCGCGATTACGCTGCAGCGCTGTTTCTGGAAATAACTGGAAACCCAGCACCTGTCCTGCGCCAAACATCGAGTTAGCTAAGCTCACCTGGCCGGCTTGCAGCACTTTCTGGCTGTCAATAAAGCTACGCTGCGCATACGCCGCCTGATGCTGAACCTCGTCTTTGCCATTGAAGCGCGAGAAGTTCTGTCGGCTGCGCACAATCCAGTCGCTGAGGTTGAAGCCCGCTTCACTGCCGATCTGCACAAAGTTAACGCTGGAGGCCGCGCCGGTTGAGGTCATGTACTGCGCGTCATAGTTGAGCATCCCGGCGAAGCCACCGCGATCCCAGTTGCCGCTTATCGCACCGGACTCAGCCACCGCTTCGGGTGGCACTACAATGTCGATGCGCGCCTCGCCGGGCTCCAGCGCAATGTTGCTGCGCGGCCATGCCTGCTGCAAATCGAAGCAGTCTGCTTGGTCGGAGAATCCACGCGGTGTCACCAACCCCGCCGCTTTGAGGAAATCAGCATCCGCGCACAGCTGGCCGTTCTCGTTAAAGCGGGCATTAAACTTGCCGCGCCCGTTGCCGTTAACGGTGAGCACGACCGTGGTTTGCCCCGGCATAAAGCGCGGTGCCTGGCGGAAAAAGTCCGCCACTTTCGGGTCGATACCGCGCGCCTGCATGGCGGAGATATCAAACTGTACCTCATCGCTGCGGCTGCTGGATGGCGCAGATGGCGCGGCATCGCTGGTCAGCGAGTTGGCATCATCCAGAGGATTCTCCTCTGCAACCACGTCCAGAGATTCTGGCGGCACGTTGGGGTCGCCTGCGCGTGCCTGTAACACCTGCAGATCAAACTCCGCGTCCTCATCACGTTCGGTTTTCGTCTCGGCTTTCGCCTCGGGCATGATGGCAAGCGCGGCCAGTAGCGCCAGCGAAAGCGTGGAGCGATTCATACTTTTCATACGCACAGCCCGGCCCTGCCTGTTAGTGGGTTACCGCGGCGTCGTAGCTTTCGACGGTGAAGCCCCAGGTGGTGGCGGGCGCGATACGCACCTGCTGGGCGCTGCCGGCGGTTTTGTTATCGACGGGATTAATCGTTAACGTTTGGTTCGGCAGAATGTAAGACTGCGGCAGCATCCAGCTGACATTATCGGGCAGGGTTTTCACCCCTTGTCCAAGACGCACCACGTAGGGCGACGGGTTGGAGACGGTGAGGTTATTGCCGCTCTGCTTCCACGTTAGATGCTTCCACGGCGCGGCATCGGCGGCGAGGCCTGCGGGGCGAATCAGCACCGGCAGATTCTGGCGTACCGTCATGCGCACTTCGTTTTTGTCTTTCTGCTGCGGCGGCACACCTTCGAAGGTGACGCGCTTCAGGCGCTCCACTTTCAGCGGCGTGGGATCGGTGAGGATAAAGCGCACGCGCTGAGATTTGCCTGGCTCTACGCGCGCGGCAGGCGGCGTGATGCTGAGCAGGGTTTCATTGTCATCATCGATATTGATGATGTTGGTGAGCAGCAACACCGGGAAGCTATCGGTGTTTTTTACGTTAATCGCGCCTTCGCCATCCGACTGCTCGACGATAACCACCGAGGTCTCTGGCACCATGCCGGAAGCGAATGTCAGGCCAGAAACAAGCAACAGGCTGGCCGCCCCATTTTTCATCATTGAGGTGAATTTCATTTTATTTGTCCGTTTACACATTAAAGGCCGGTTGCATTAAGGTGAGTCCGGTGCAACCGGCAAAGGGTATAAAAAGGCCCCACCGAACGTGGGGCAACTGCCGAACGACAGGCACGGCATAACTGGTTAGAGGTAGATCAACTCAAGGGTTGCCATACCATCAAGACGGACAGGTTTTGCCAGGTCCAGTTCTGTAGCTTTATTCAGAAAGGCATGAACTTGCAGACCCGTGGTTAAATTCTCGATAGCCAAGGGTTCAACGGTGCCTGTAGCAGCCGTCCAGGAGCGAGTGAATGGACGAAATTCATGAGGGGAGAACATTAAACCGTTCGTTGAAGTGCCCCAGCCAGCAATCCCCTCAAGACTGTGAGCATTTCTGACTGCAACGCCATCAGCGACAGGATTTAATAGATTTACCGAATAGCCGCCAATTCTGCGGGTACCATCAAGACCCAGTCCTGCAGTAGCAAGCGATACGAAACCACTATGTAATTTCACTCCGGGAGGTGCAGGGACAGCGCCATGTGCAAGATCGTTGCCTGTTGGGTGGGTATTTAAACGCCCATTAACAATCTGCATGCCGACTTTAATCGGTGAGCTACACGCAATATTCAGTGTTAAAACTTTTTGTGGTAGCACGGTGTATTCATCACCTGCAGCAAGCGAGTCGGCTGTAATAGTGCCGTAGTTAATCGCTCCCCCTCCGCTTAACGTCGGTACACATGAAACCGGTGCAATACTCCCTCTAACACCGACATCCACACTGCTTGCCATTGCAGGCATCGAACCCAGTGTGGTCGCGGCCAATACCGCTAACGCACAGGCGTTTTTTGTCATTTGCTTCATCATTGTTTAAATCCTTGATCAATCCGATTGAACGGCAGCGCGCGCCCGCGCCGCCTTAAAAATGTCAGAGGTAAACCACTTCGATGGTCGCCATGCCATCCAGCGCAATCGGCTTCTTCAGATCCAGTTCAGAGGCTTTATTGATGAAGGCCTGAACCTGTACTTTGCCTGCCATGTTGGTGAAAGTGCCCGGTGCACCTGCGGCGGCGGCTGCACTCCAGGTCATCTCACGCACTGCGGTGTTGCCGAACAGCAGGCCGTTGCTACCGGTGTTCCAGGTGGCCGCACCGGCATCACGCTGCAGGCCATCCGCAGCGGCAGCCCCGTCCAGCGTTACGCTAGCGTTAGGAATACGCAGGCTGAAACCACCAATTTTGTCGGTGCCATCCAGCCCCAGACCGGCGGTCGGCGCATCCGCCGCACCGAACAGTGATACGCCGGTTGGTGCTACGCTGAAGCCGCCTGCGCCTTCCGCCGCACCGACAACGGTACCCGGACGACCGTTGATGGCTTTAATGGCCACGCGGGCTGGTGCATCACAGGCAATGGCGAAATCAATCTCTTTCATGGTCAACACGGTGTAACCATCTGCCGGATCCAGCTGCGATGGACGCATAGTGCCGTAATCAATGGCGCCGCCACCGGTCAGGGTTGGGGTGCAGGCCGCTGGCGTAATGGTACCCACTACCGTCAGGTCAACGGAGTTGGCCATCACTGAGGTTGAGGTCGCCGCCAGAATAGCCAGCGCGCAGAGTTTTTTTTGCATTTTGTTAAACATAAAATGGATTCTCGTAAAGTAAGTTAAATTTGCCGGCCCCGTTAATAATTCACCTCGGAGTATGCCTGGCGTTGTTATATTGTTTTTCGTTCACCGTAGCGTGCGAAAAACAAAGTGCGATAAATCTTTCATCTGGCGAAATGGGGTTAACTCAACCCACCAGATAACTATCGAAACCTAAAACAAAAAAACTTCAGAAAATAAAGACAAGCCAATTTTTTTATGCCACTTACAAGCACAATACATAACAAATTGAAATTAAATGAAATTTGTTTTTTGCGACCTATGTTCTGTTGCGTTCTTTTACCCGGCGTTCAATTTATTCATCACGGCAAGTGGTAATTCCCTCTACCGCCGTGAGAGTGAAATTATAATACCCAACCCCCTACCGCAAATATATCAAGCAAGGACGATAGCCATGTACGCCACGGACGAATAATATGTAGTCCCCGGCCTACAATATTATTTATTGCCATTCAGATATTTCTTGAATACATTAAATATTATTAGTGTTCGTGTCGCTATGCTCATTCTTCATCGTTTTTTAAATCAGGATACCTAATGACAAACGTAATGATTGTCGACGATCACCCCGTTGCCCGAATCGCCATCAGGATGCTGTTGCAGGAAGAGGGACATAGCGTGATTGGTGAATGTGCAGATGGCTTAGATGCGCTGAATATGGCGCGGCAGCTCAATCCCGACATTATGATCATCGACATCGATATCCCTTCCCTAAGCGGCATTGAAGTAATTACTCGTCTACGTAAAGGTGATTTCGCCGGCGGTATTTTGGTGATGAGCGGAAAGGATGACGAACACTATATCAAGCACTGCGCCAGCGCCGGTGCTGATGGCTTTGTCAGTAAACGCAACGATCTCAGCGAAGTGAATAATGCGATTCGCGCTTTAGAGGGTGGTTATGGCTTCTTTCCACTCAGTCGTTCTCGCCGGGAAGCGGCAAGTCCGGCTTCCAGCAACGAACAAATCATGCTTGCCAGCCTCTCTTCAAAAGAGTTGCAGGTACTGAACTATCTGGCACGCGGGTTGAAAATTATTGATATTGCGCCTCACATGAAAATCAGCAATAAAACGGTCAGCACTTACAAGGCGCGGGTGATGCAGAAACTTGAACTCGGTTCGATGGTGGAACTGTATGAATTCTGCCGCCGTAATAATATCGGTTAGCCATCATGACTCGCCTCTTCACATTGATCTTGTGCCTTTTCGCCCTGTTGCCGCTCACTTGCGTACAAGCGGATGACACGTATCCCACCCGACTCCACAGCCGGGAAATTCTGGCACCCTTTAATTTCAATATCAGTGGTGAGGCCTGGCGCTGGCTGGGAGAGAAACGCGAGTTGCGTATTGCGGTTTATGCACCGGATAACGTGCCATTAAGTTATGAGCCGGAGAAAGGCTCGCTGGAAGGGATTTCTGCGGACTACCTTTTATTGATTACCCGCTCACTCGGGGTGAAAGCGGCTGTTCGCCATTATCCCAGTCGGGCTGAAGCGTTGTCGGCGCTGCACTCTGGCGCGATAGATATGATGGTGGATGAGAGCGGCAGTAAGCTTAGCCCAACGCAACAACAATTCGCCTCAATACCCTTTATTAATAATCAGCCGTCACTCATTTCCCGTGATATTTCGGTGGTTCTGGCACCCGATAAACAGGACAAAGGCCCGGTTAAAATCGCGATGATCGATGGCTATCTCGATAACCAATGGGTTGCCGACCATTTTCCGCAAGCCATCATCACCCGCTATCCTTCGATGCAAACGGCGTTAGCCTCGGTGGCATTTGGTGAAAATCAGTATGCAATTGCCAGCCTTGTTAGTGCCAACTGGCATCTTGAGCGCATTTACGGCAATCACCTGTCAGTGACGGATATCTATCCTGCCACCCCGGATGGCCCACGATTTCTGGTCAACGATCGCAATGCGCCCCTGCTGGCCATTCTCAATAGCGCTATTCAAGCCGTGCCGAAAATACAAAAACTGCTAATCGCCTCGCAATGGAAAGTCGATTCTGAGTTCGGCAATTTTCAATCGCTGAAAAACCTCAGCCAGCGCGAACAGCGATGGTTACAGCAACATCAGACCCTCAACGTGGTTATCAATCCGCTTTACGCTCCTTTTACCATGCAGGATAGCGCCAACAGCTTTTACGGCGTGTCTGCCGATTTACTGCGGCTGATCCGCCTGCGTACTGGCCTCAACTTCAACGTGATTGAGGCCAATTCGGTGGTTGATATGTTCAATGAGGTGAAACAGGGCAATGCTGACATCATCGCCGCCATGAGCCACAGTGATGCACGCGATAATCAGCTACTGTTTTCTCGCACCTATGTTGCACCGCCCTTTGTATTAGTGGCACGCGACGGCAGCGATGTTAGCGATAAATTAAAAAAAGACATGCGCATCGCCGTACTGCCCGACAATGCTATTCGGGAGTGGCTTAAACAACATTATCCCGACGTACAGCAAGTGGCTGCCCCTAACGCCAGCGTTGCGCTGCAATGGGTCAATGAAGGCAAAGTGGATGGTGCAGTGCATAACCTGATTGGCGCCAGTTACATGATTGACCGTTTTTTCCGCGGCGAACTTAAAATTTTGGGCCGAGTTGGCGCGAAAGTCTCGTTGATCTCCTTTGCCGTCAGCCGCAATCAACCTGAGTTGCACAGCATTTTAAACAAAGCGCTGGCCGACATTCCCCCGCGTGAGATCTCCTTTATATTGAAAAAGTGGCAAAGTCCGCCCAATGCCAGGCTGGACACATGGCAATTGTATCGCACCCAGTTTTACTGGATGGCGAGCATTTTTGCCCTGCTGGTGCTGAGCTCGCTCATGTGGATCTACTATCTTCGTCGTGAGATCGGGAGTCGCAAGCGTATTGAACTGACGCTGCAGGATCAGGCGAATTTTCATGAAACGCTGTTTAATGGTACACCGGTACCGGTCTATGTTGTTGATCAAAGCGGAGAAATAACGGACTCCAATCAGGCCTGGCGTGACTTCTTTGCCAACAGCAGTGATGCCTTGCTGGCCTTGCCACTGACCGATACTCAACATCCCCTTGCGCCTATTTATCCGGAGCTGCAGCAATTACTTTCGTCGCCCTTTTCTGCGGTAATCAGCTCGCAACGTCACATCATCCGCGTTGATATTCAGAACCATACCATCGTGCATCAGGCGGTCCCCTACCGCGATCGCCATGGCAACGTTGGCGGTTTAATCTGTAGCTGGCAGGATATTTCCGGCCACGAATATCTGCTGGATGCCCTTTCGGTCGCGCGCGAACGCGCCGAGAAAGCCAACCGGAGTAAAAGCACTTTCCTGGCCACCATGAGCCATGAGATTCGCACCCCCATCAGCGCCATTATCGGTCTGCTGGAGCTGGCCGTGACAGGCAAAGATAAGCGTGCTGCCGATGATGAAGCCGTGCGCGTCGCCTATGATTCTGCGCAGTCACTGTTGGGTTTAATTGGCGACATCCTCGACATGGCCAAAATCGAGTCAGGCAAACTGGAGCTGCATCCGGAATGGGTCGATTTCAGTCAACTCGCCGAGCCGGTTATGCGGGTGTTTGAGGGATTAGCCAGACAGAAAGGATTAATGCTGCATTGCAGCGTAGACCGGTTACATCCCGACGAGATCCTGCTTGATCCTGGTCGCTTCCGTCAGGTGCTCTCTAATCTGGTCAGTAACGCGATTAAGTTTACCGAGCGAGGTTCGGTGGATGTCGAAATTCGTTGCCTGCCCGAAGGTGAAGATAAAATTCGCCTGGAAGTTCGCGTGACCGATACGGGTATCGGGATCAGCGAAGAGGACCAGACGCGCGTATTCAGTCCTTATGAACAAACTGACGCCGGGGCGAAGAAAACCACCGGAACCGGGCTGGGCCTGGCTATTTGCCAGGAGCTGATGTTGAAGATGGATGGCTCTATTCGGCTGCAAAGCCAGTTAGGCCGAGGCAGTTGCATCACGATTCAGGTGCCTGTCAAACATCGCCAACATCTCGAGTTACCCAACGCGGAGCCGTCACCCCAACCTGACATTCCGGTATCACTGCGCATTCTGGCCGTTGATGATCATCCTGCCAATCGCTTATTACTTAAACGTCAGTTAACGCGACAGGGACATCAGGTAATCGAAGCCGTTAACGGTGAACAGGCGCTGGAACTGTGGCGCAAAATGCCCTTTGACGTGGTAATCACGGATTGCAGCATGCCGGTGATGGATGGCCTGACATTGACTCGCATCATTCGCACCGAAGAAACCTCGCCCATCACTATTCTTGGCCTGACAGCGAATGCGCAGGAGGAGGAACGCTTACGCTGCCTCGCCGCAGGCATGAATGACTGTTTATTCAAGCCGCTGCGTCTGCCGCAGCTGGAAGCTGTGTTACGTCACATTCCTGGCCAGTCTCCATCCGAAGAGGAGTGGCAACCACGGCTTGAAGAGATGATTGATTTGGAAATGCTCCGTGCGCTAGCGCATGGCGAGCGCGAGTTCTTGTTTAGCCTATTACGTGCTACGCGCGATGAGAACGTGATGGATATGCAGCAGGCGGAGAAAATGTTCTCGCAGCATTTGTGGGATGAGCTGGCACGCAGTCTGCATCGTATGGCGGGTGCGGCCCAGATTATTGGTGCCAACGGCGTTGAGCAGTATTGTCGTGAACTTGAGAAAGCATTCCTGCATGATCCTACTCATCCAGGCTTATCCGTTAAGTTCCACCAGACGTTAACCATCATTGAAGAGCTTAATCAGGCTATTGATATTTTCATCGCGGCGGATCAGGTAGCCTGAATAGTTGTGCCGCCTATTTATCTGAATACGTAATCAGGAAGAAAATTCACACATGCAATGAAGTTTAATGCCTAAGTAGTCTGCCGCTTATAAAAACATTCAAACTGGATAATAAATCCAGGTATTGCTTACACCTGTCTTACGGAAAGGGATTTTAATCGTGTTTAAAATATATAGATATTTCCCTACGGAAATTAATCGCATTTTTCACTTACCCTCTGCGCTGGAATGAAATGATGACGCCTTTAAAAAAGACATTGACCCGCGACACCATTTTATTGTGGAGCGAAAATCGTTTCCTCAACTCAGGCATTCACTCTCTTTTAAATAATCATTTTTCTCATTTCAATTTAAGAGAGGTGGTCAACCCTGCAGATATTGGATTCTGGTGTCGCATTAGTCACCCAGCCAAACTCCATTTGGTGGTAGATGCGGCGAGTGTTACGGATAACCGCATTAACTTACCCAAACTCCTGACACACTCTATGGTATTCCATCCTGAATTATGCTGTTCAGTTTTAGTCAAAGGGCACTCTGCAGAATTAGTCTGGCGTGGACATCATCAAAAAATGAATATCGTGCTGCATAAAGAAAACATCCTTAGCTCTCTTCCTTCAATCCTGGAAAAAGCCTCATCCAATATGCATCCGATACGAGAGCGGCGCATTGGCACCGCGCAGGCGGAGAGTGATTTGATGCAGCGAAAAGCACAGTTAAGCCAACGCGAAAAAATGGTATTACAAGGTATTCTGGCTGGACTTACCTTGACACAAATTGCCCTGCGCGAACGTCGTAGCGTTAAAACCTTAAGTACCCAAAAAATGCGCGCAATGAGTAAACTGGGTATTTCCACGCTAAAGGAGCTCAATGCTATTTCATCACTATTAGAATTAAATCATCCACGCAGTCGGGCATCATAATTCACCCAGGCTGGCGTTGTGTTTATCTCTTCTCAGCTTATTTAGCGATGGGAAAATCTGAATAGCGTGTTGTATATGCGGGCGATAACATCTCCCGCTTCATGGCCCATGATTTTTCAATACCCTGCCCGGCAAACCACACTTTACCAATGCCTTTTGTATTAATTAAATCAATAACTTCCATTAAGGCTTCGCTGTTGGCGCGAGGTTTATGCTCATCAAATAAATTCAGTTGAGCGACACCGGTGCTGAAAAAATCAGCCAGCATAACGCCAGCTTTCATATAACGACGCTCATCAACCCAGATTCGGTCCAGCGCTTCTGTCGCAGCTTGTACAATATCCCGCGTATCATTGGTTGGTGCCAGCAACCGGGTAGAAGCCTGGTTGCCATAGTAGATTTCATTGTCCGCATGCGGACTGGTCCGCAGAAAAACACTGATAAAGCGACAATATTGCCGCTCTTTGCGCAGCTTTTCTGCAGCGCGCTCCGCATAGGCGCACACCGCCTGATGCATATCGGCATATTGCGTAATACGCGAGCCAAACGAGCGACTACAGATGATCTGTTGCTTCGTTGGCGCAAACTCCTCTAACCCAAGACAGGGTTCACCGCGCAGTTCACGTGCCGTCCTTTCCAGTACCACGTTGAAATGCTTTCTGATCACCCATGATGAGCTTTCCGCCAGGTCCAGCGCCGTGTTTATGCCCATCAAATTCAACTTAGTCGTGATGCGCTTTCCCACGCCCCACACATCTTCTACCGGTACGAGTGACAGCAACTTACGCTGGCGGGAGAGGTTCGATAAATCGATCACGCCGCCGGCTTCTGGCCATTTTTTTGCGGCATGGTTGGCTAGCTTGGCTAATGTCTTGGTTTGTGCAATGCCAACCCCCACCTTTAATCCGGTATTTTTGAATATCTGGTTGCGCATGTCATGCCCAAAGCTTTTTAACGACATACAGTTGCTAACGCCAGATAAATTAACAAAGGCCTCATCAATGGAATATATTTCGATTGACGGACCCATCTCCGTCAATGTTTGCATCACCCGCTCGCTGAGGTCCGCATACAGGGCATAATTTGAGCTAAAAACATGGACGCGTGCACTATAGCTATTATTTTTAATCTTAAAATAGGGCTCACCCATTTTAATACCCAGCAATTTAGCCTCTGCTGAGCGGGAAATAATGCATCCGTCATTATTAGAAACCACAACAATAGGCTGCCCTTGTAAGTCAGGACGAAAAACTGTTTCACAGGAAGTATAAAAGCTATTCACATCAACTAAGGCAAACATGGTTATGTGTGCGCTTTTAACGTGAAGGTCACTATGCCAAATATGGCTAATTCTTCTTCATTTTTGAACGTAATAGGCGCGTAATGACTATTATGTGGCATGAGTTGTAAAAAAGGACGGGTACGTAACTCCTTTACGGTGAATTCTCCTGCGACAGATGCAACAACGATGTCACCATGTTTAGCGGTAAGTGAACGATCTACCACTAATAGATCACCATCGCTGATCCCCACGCCACACATTGAATCCCCACTCACTTTGACAAAATAAGTCGCACTAGGATGCTTCACCAGTAACTTGTTTAGGTCCAATCGATCCTCTACGTAATCCTGGGCGGGGCTGGGAAAACCGCAAGGTACCCGCTCGATAAACAGAGGGAAAGTCGCAGTGTAGTTGCTTTCGGGTGGGATGGGACGGATAAGTTGCATGGCCTAAATCTCGCTTAACTGTGTTTATATACAGTATTACTGAACGCGGTAATTGATCAAGTGACTTCTCGAAGATGGGCAAGAAGCAATTGAACTGTAGGCACATTTAGAGAAGGGCTGGCCTTGCCTGAGCCTGAACGCGAGTCATCTTCTCTTGATGACAACATGGCTCGCTGCCCTAATTGTACAAATTTCGCTCTCCGCTACAGATCAACGCGCCGCCATCATTGCCGATAGACAACGTGCAAACGACGCTCTTTCCCCCCTCCTCTTGAATTAATAAGATGGCAATGCGATATTCAGCTTATATCGTCATCTTTTTTAATGACAAAAATAGATTAACTCGCGGAGGCCTTATGTCGAGTGAAGAACGCGTGAAAGAGCTGGAAGAAAACGTCAATAGATTAGAAATAGAAGTCGCCGCCTTGCGGGAGCTGATGATTAAGCAAGTTGCGGTAAATAACATCACCTTTAAAGGAAAATATGATGAGGTGATTATTCAGCTGGCGAAAGAATATGAGGAGCGCGGTTTAGACGACGAGATGAATAGCAAAATGCACGAGGCGCTGCGTCAATATATCAACTATCAGCTGCCTGCTGTGGAATAACGCGCTGCTTTAGTGCTGTGCGTCACTCATACCCTAAGCGGATGGCGTCACCTGCACGCCCTGTGCGCCATCACGCCCTGCGCGCTTCGCCCGATACAAGGCATGATCGGCATGCTCCAGCAGTTTTATTGCGCTGATTGAGGCCGGAGAAGCGGTGGTGGCACAGCCGGCGCTGAGCGTAACCTGGCCCTTCGGCGAGGAGATATGAGGCTGATGCAACACCCGCACCGCTTCGACCACCCGCTTCGCCAGGGTCATGCCCTCATCGAATGAAGTATCAGGCAGGATCAGCGCAAACTCCTCACCGCCATAGCGCGCCGCCATATCTGAACGCCGCCGGGCCACCGACGCTAAAACCCCGCCAATCACTTTTAAACACTTATCACCCGCAATGTGCCCGTAGGTATCGTTGTAAGCTTTGAAAAAATCGATATCCATCATGATCAGCGAAAGTGGCTTACCGCTGGCCGCGGCATTTGCCAGCGCCTCCTGCAGAAAACGATCGAATTCACGGCGATTCGCCAAACCGGTTAAACCATCGACATGGGCGAGTTGATTCAGCGCGAGGTTGGCGTGATGCAATTCGTCGCGCAGGCTGGTCAGCTCCTGCTGATAGCGCAACACGCGCCGCGCATGGCGCAGCTGGACTGTGCCGAGCAAAATGATAGTGAGCAGCAGAATCAGGTTGAGAATAATGTCCTGCCCTCGCCCATTAATCCAGGTGCTGAACAGATCGTCACTGTTGTAACCGGCAGCGACAATAATCGGATAGCGGTCGGAGCGCGCAAAGCCAAAAATGCGGGCTTGGCCATCGAGCACCGATTTCCACTGTCCGCTGCCGCGATCCATCCTGGCCAACATCTCCTGAAACAGCGGGCTGGCAGAGAGATTTTTACCGATGTAACTGTCCGGCATCGGCCGGGCATAGAGAACGGTGCTGTCAGCCAGCATTAAAACCAGTACGTCACGTTTACCCAGTTCGTAATAGCTGTAAAAACGGCGGAAATAATCCACCTTAATGGTCGCCAGCAGCACCCCCTTAAAACCGCCGCTGGCGTCACTCACGCGCAGCGAAACCGGAATCACCCGATCGCCGGTACTGCGGCTGGTGATCACCGGACCGATATGTACGCTGTTGCGGCGGTTAACACGCTGATAGCTAAAATATTCGCGATCGGAATTATTGATATCGGCAGGCACGCGCGCGGCCGAGGTGGCAATCCATTTGCCATTCGCATCGTAATAAAACAGCCCGTGCAACTGTGGCAAACGGCGTTGCAACTCGCGCATGGTATGACTCAGGTCAGCGCCCTGAATATGGGTTGCCAGCTGTAATTGCAAATCGCGCTGAATCTGGCGAAGCGAGAGTTCCGTCTGCAGGAAGGTATCTTCAGCCTGACGCGACTGAGACAAAGCCAGATTCATGGCAGACTCTTGCGCCTGGCGCACCGTTCCCAGCCAGGCTTCGCGCAAGGTCCAGATGTTCATGCTCACCACCGTGACGATCAGCAACACACCGGACAGCACAATGCTTTTGAGCAAACCCGAATCGTTGGTGGCCCGGGTATCCATTTTCCTGTTTAACTGCATTCTGTCCTCTGTTTTCACCCCACCACAGAGTTAAGCATGTAAAAACCGCATAGCGAGACGCTAGCGGATAAGTCAGCCGTTTAGGGTCAACTATCAGAGTAGTCTGTCCTGATAAATGCGACAGAAGCCTCCAGATTGCTACCATTGTTAACTCCTATGACCAGTAACGAAATATTAATGTAATATGTCTGCACCACACTCTGTGGCTGCAACACACAGCACGCGTTCAATACGAGATTATTCGGTAGCGATATCTACCAGGCCCGCTTAGCGCGGGCTTTTTTTCGCCTTAGCATCATAGCGGAGCGAACTGTCCGGCTTGCAAAAGTAAAACGATCGGTTTACTTTTTAAGGATGAAAAAGAAACAGGACATCATCCAGGCCGCAGAGCGGCTGTTCTATCTCAACGGCTTTCATGCCACCAGCACCGATCGCATCTGCAGCGAGGCGCAGGTCTCCACGCGCACCCTCTATCGCTATTTCCCCTCGCGTGAAGCGCTAACGGCGGCGGTGCTGGAGGCGCGTCAGGCGCGTTTTTTTGCCGCGTTGTATCAGCCAGAACATCCGCATGCGGTAGCCCAGATGTTCGATGTCATGCGTGAGTGGATGCTTGAGTACGGCAACAATGGCTGCTTATTCCTCAAGGCATGGGGAGAGTACGCCGCCGAAGATATTGCGTTGGCCCAACAGGCGATGGCGTATCGCCATCATATGCGTGCCTACATTGCCCGCTGCGTGAATCCGCAATCATCGCCGGAAAACAGCGCGCTGGCGGATGCCGTTTGGCTGCTGTTTGAAGGGGTGTTGACCTCAGCGTTAGTGTTGGGCGCGGCGGATGCCTGTGCAACCGGCAAAGCAGCGGCGCTGCAGCTGTTAAGCGCTAAAACATGAAAAACTGCGCATTGGGCCTGACGGGCTTTGCGCTTATCGCCGTCACCTACGGAATGGCGCGCTTTGCCTGGGGTTTGATGATGCCGGACGTGATGCGCGCTATTCCGTTTACGCCGCGCATCTCCGGCGTGCTTGCCGCCTGCAGCTTCGCCGCGTACTGCGTGGCGGTCATGCTTGCGCCGATGATGACCGCCCGTGCTGGTGCAAGAATGCCCGCCAGCGTAGCGGCACTGTGCGCGGCAGCCGGCATGCTGATACTGGCTTTAGCCAGCTCGGCCTGGATGCTTGGTGCAGGATTATTTATCGCTGGCCTGAGCGCTGGCCTCGCTTCTCCGGCGCTGGCGGCGGCGGTGAGCCAACGGGTTGACGTTGAACAACAGCCGCAGATGAATACGCTGATCAATGCCGGCACCAGCATGGGCATTATGCTCTCCGTACCAATACTCTTTTGGTTACCGGGCGGCTGGCGCGCAGCATGTGCGCTCTTCGCGCTACTGGCGCTGTGCTGCGTGGTGCCGCTATGGCGCCAGCTGCCAGCAGAGAAAGAAACCGTTCGTCACCCATCCTGGTATCACAGCCTGCGCCAGCGATCCCTGCAGCGGCTGATCGTCATTGCCCTGGCGAGTGGGATTGCCAGCGCAGCCTGGTGGAGCTTTGGTCCAGAACTGCTGCAGCGCATTGCCGTCAAGGACAACATTGTTAGCCTGTTGTGGCTCATCGCGGGTGCGGCAGGTATTGTCGGGGCGCTGACCGGCCCGATGGCAAAATGGCTGGGAATGTCGCAGGTTTACCGGCTGTCACAGTGCTGCCTGGCCATCCCGTTACTGGTGCTGGCGGCCAGTCATCACGCGTCAGGTTGGCTATTTCCCGCCGTGGCGTTGGGGGGCGCGGCGTACGTGACGCTGTCCGGTGTGCTACTGGTATGGGGTGCCGCGGCAACAGAGCAAGCTCCCGCCACGGGCGTAGGCATGCTGTTTTTCATGTTAGCGGCCGGTCAGGTCATCGGTTCACTGCTGTTTGGCCAGCTGTATAGCGTTGCAGGCGCGCCGACCGCGTTACTGCTGTTCGCGGCCCTGCCTTTACTGATGCTGTTCCTTATTCCACGTAACGCTTAACTTTCGCGGAAATAACACCTCATTCATCGCGAAAAGGATCCTTTTTATCATCCTCGCTATCATCGCGCGTTCTCGGTATTTCCCCATGCTCAGCCGGATTATCTTTCGCCGGATGGTTTTCCTCACTCACGTCTTTTTTATCTGTCTGTTTTTTTGCATCAGTCATTTTAAACTCCCGGCTTGGTTTAGAGTTTAAGTTTAGATCATTCCGGAAAAAATGGCGGAGGTAGGTGATCGCTCATTACCGCTACGCTTAACGATTAAGGATTAAATAACTGTCTGGCGTGCAGGCATAAATATTTGTGCCAGACTTAGCAGCAGATAAGCGAATAAATTCATGGAGAGTATATGAAACATCTTTTTTTAGCTTCAACGCTGCTGTTATTGAGTTTGGGCGCGGGTGCCGCCGAAGGCGGATTCAAGTCGGGAGAGACGGCCCCCCCGCAAAATAATCAGGATGCCGGCTACAAGGGCTCTGAAGATACCGGGCAGACACCTATTTCGCGTATTCGTGATTTCCGTCAGGGTGGTTATGTCACGCTGGAAGGTCATATCATTGAAAAGTTGAAGGGCGATGATTATCGATTCCGCGATGATACGGGAACCATTACCATTCAGGCAGAAAAGTCTACGTTTAAAGAAAAAACCTATTCGGCCGACGATAAAGTTCGCGTCAGCGGAAAGGTTTATGGACGTGGCGATCAAACCACGCTGAAGGTATCGCGTATTGATGAGCCTTGATTACCTGGAATTAGCGCTGTAAAACTTGCCGGGTGAGAGGACTTTCATCCCTCTCACCTGAATCATTTTCTGCAGCACAACTCTACTTACAATCTAGCCTACGGCTTAAAGGATTGTTCAAATTCTTTTCCCAAGCAAATTTTTTATTCCAGTACGCAATCAGGAGTCAGGTAATAAAGGTGTTCAGACCCGTCTCCTTTGCGCTGAAAGGCATTTCCCCGTGTGTTTTTTACGGGCCAGCCAGTTTAATTGCGCAATGAATAATCGATTTGAAATATAAGTTTTTCGCCATTCCTAACACGCCACTTTGCGGGTATATTACTTCGCACAAAGTGAATAGAACTCGTAAGAGTCCCAATGAGTTTTTATGGATAGAACGATTTATATTGTTGACGATGACCCCTCCGTCATCACCGCGCTGAAAAATCTTCTGAGCTCAGAAGGCTACCTGATCTCAACATTTACTTCTCCTGCTCAATTTTTACAGCAATCTCACTTCAGTACGCCGAGCTGTCTGATCGTAGACCTGAACATGCCGGGTATGGATGGCTTCGATGTCTCGCATGAACTCACAGAACGCGGATACGCTATTCCGACTATTTTTCTGACTGGGTTCGGCACTATTCCGCTGACGGTCAGGGCAATGAAGGCGGGGGCGTTTGAATTTCTGACCAAACCCGTGATGCCTGATGACCTGGTGCAAGTCGTGTCTGATGCGCTAGCGTTAGCCGAAAAAAGCGTGGCTCTCTCAGAGGAAAAACGAGCGCTGACCGGTCGCTATCACTCTTTGACGCCGCGTGAAAAGGAACTGATGCAGTTCCTCATTCGCGGTTTATTGAACAAGCAGATGGCCGCCGAGATGGGCATCAGTGAAATTACCGCAAAAGTACATAAGCGCAGAGTAATGGACAAAATGTCGGTGCGTTCCATTTCAGAGCTAGTACGGGCAGCAGAAAAGCTAAACTTATTAAAAGATGAATAAGCGCGCTATTTCATTACTATTATGCCGTAGCGCGCCTCCCGCAAAATAGTGCGGGAGGACGACATTAAAAATTAGGTTACCCCATGCACCGGTAGGGTAAACCAGAATAAACTCCCGCCACTCTGGCGATTTTCTGCATTTAGCACGCCACCATGACGCTTGATAATTTCGTTACTGATCGTCAGCCCCATTCCCATACCATCCGCTTTAGTCGTATAGAAAGAATCAAAGATTTTATCGATAACATCTTCTGATAAGCCAGAACCATTATCCGCGACCTCAATACGAATAAAACCAGGCGTAGGATTTGATGAGGCCAGCCGCAGGATTCGCGCGCCAGAATTATCGGCCATGGCTTCGATAGCATTGATGACCAGGTTAAGCAGCACCTGTTGAATTTGTACACTCTCGCAAAAAACCTCATCCCTCTCTGCTTTAATCTCTAACTCCAGAGAAACAGATCGACGCTCAAGCTCCAGGCGTGACAAGGTTAAAATATCGCGCGCCAGCAGATGCATTCTTGCCGGACCATATTCAGAAACATTATTCCGCGTGAGGGATTGTAAGCCGCGAATAATCTCACCTGCCCGGCGACCTTCTTTAATAATTTCTTCTATACCTTCAGTGGCCTTTGCCAGATGCACCGGATCGCGTTTCAACCAGCGCAAGCTGGCACCCGCATTCGCCACAATCGACATCAGCGGCTGATTGATTTCATGCGCGATAGATGAGGTTAACTGCCCCACCGTCGTCGCGCGCGCGACGCGCGCAAGTTCAGCCTGCGCAATCCTCACCGCATCTTCTGAATGGCGTTGCGCGGTGATATCCGTAAGCGTGCCGAAATATTCGGCGACCTCCGGCCAATTTTCTACTGGCTCACCGATGCCTTTAATGTAGCGACATTCACCGTCATCACGGATAATGCGGAACTCTGCCTGCATACTCACGCCATTCAGGACGCTGGTTTCAATCAACTCTTTCAGACAATGAATATCATCAGGATGCACCCGGCTCTGAAACTCCACCATTGAAGTGCTTAGCTGTTCGGCTGGCAGTCCCATGATGCGTTTATATTCATCCGAGATCAGTTGGATATCCGGTGTCAGATGCCAGTGCCAGGTTCCGGTGTTACTGATTTTTTCACCGAGCATCAATGATGTCTGGCTGGCGCGCAGCTGCTTTTCAATTTTCCGCCGCTGGATATTCTCTTCCAACAGTTCGGCATACAGCCGTGCGGTTTCAAGTGAAACCGCGGCCTGGGCGCCGAGCATAGAGACAATGCGCGAGTGTTCAGCAGTGAACACATCCGGCATCAGTCGATTCTCCAGATACAGCACCCCAACCATTTGCGCCTGCCTGAACATTGGCACACACATTACCGCCGCGCCGGAAGCAACCAGATAATTATCCTGACTGAACGGGCTGAACACTTCCGGTCTTCCGGTGCGGATCTCTTGTCCGGTACGGATCACCGCTGAAAGGATCGACAGCGGCAGATCGGTGGCAACCGGTCGCTCATTGACAATTTTAACTCTGACCCCGTCCACCGTTGACGATGCTCTTGCCTGAATTTCAGGCACACTGCCGTCCACTAAACGGATCAAAATAGCGTGCTGCGCCCCGGCCCGCTCCACCAACATCATCATCAAAATATGGATCAGCCGATCAAGGTTTATCTCTTCGGTTAAGGCGCGCATGGCGGTCACCATACTTTGCAAGTCGCTGATGGCCGCGCTTTGCTCGAACGTTACGGTGTTTAAAGCCGTCTGTGGATGCAGGGCTGTTAGATGAGGATAGTGTGCTTCAAGCTGACGTACCTTGGCCCCCGCTCCCCAACGATCCCATGCTAAGTGGGCACCTTTGATATAGCCATCTGCAGCAAAGGTCATGCCGCGAGCATGAGCAAAACGACCGGCAAGCTCACACGCCAGCCCATTGATATGATGGAACTGGCCTTTCCGCGACAGCTCAATGGCCTTTTCATAATGCTCCATTGCCTCCCCGGTTTCACCCGCCAGCCTTAGCAGTTCGGCGCGCAACAGCGCTTCTTTGTCGGCAAAAGTTCCGGCGTTTTCCGATGCCCAGGTAACGATTCTATCCAGATGGCGCTGCAGTCGCTGCCGCATCGTGACATCAAACTCAGTCGGCTGTAGCGGTATAGTGAGTGAGAGCGCGCTGTACAGATGAAAATCCAGCATATGCACATGACCGGGGATGAACGCGGTCAGAGGGGCTGCGTCAGTAAACTGGCGATGAGCGGCAGCATATTCACCGGCGAAAAAATGCGCCATACCTTTATACAGCCGAGCCCAGAACTGCATCAGCAAGAGTGGTTCAATGGCGTTCTCGGGTTTCACCACCGCTAATACGGGCGAGATAAAGTGATCGCCTGAAAATGTCTCTGCTCCAGGCTTACGCAAGAACATGACGTAATCCAGCTGCATACCCAGAATCACTTCCACATCGCGATATTGTGCTTTGCGCACATACGCTATGCCGCGGGTTATTGAGGTATGTACCCCATCCAGATGGTCACCACGCGCCAGGCAATTCATGGTGAGATGACGCAGCGCCAGACACGCTGAGGTGCGATCGCCAATATCCACCGCCACATCAAATGTCGCTTTAGCGCACTCAATGGCGTAACTCAGCGGCATGGTCCAGACACTGACCTGATCCAGTGGCATCAGCGTCCGAGCTTTGTAGCTGACAAAGTCGTGCTTATACACCAGTTCACGCGCCAGCAATGCGCTGGCAAATCCGCGGCTGTACTCATCATACTGATCGCCACACACCACGCCGTACCACGAGAGCGCCAACGTTGATGCACCACTGATGCCTTTGGCCATTGTCAGGTGAAGCAGTTTACACAGGATGATGAACTGCAGACGCGGACTGATAAAGGCCGCGAACGTGCTGGCACTGGCCATCAGGTTCATCACGGCTTCGGTCTTGTGGCAGGTAAGACGCGGCAAAGAGCGGAAGCGCGTATAGGGATTTTTCCCCACATCCTCTTTCAATAACAATCTTGCGGCATCGCACTCCGCTTTATTGGGATAGCGGTCAAGATGGATACCAAAAACCGCCAGCCAGGCAAGCGCTGTCTCCAGTGCTAACTGGCTATCTGACTGGCGCATATGAATCTCAGCAATCAGCGTGGCCGCATCGGCTTTATCCGTTACAGCGCCTGGCGTGGCCAGAATCTCGGAACTCAACGCCAGCGCGGCCGATAAATTACCGTTTAAAAACTCGCACTCGGCTTGCTCAAATAGAAATTCGCCACGCTCTTCTAATCCTGAAACAGCGCTAAGCGCGCGGGCACAGTGTAAAAAACGCAGCGCGGAAACGTAATCACCCATCATTTTTGCTCGCCGCGCCGCTTGCAGTAACAGCTGGCAGAAGGCAGCAGCATCTGGCGTGAGCAGTTCATGATTTTTGAGGGTTATGATGTGATGTGCGGCACTGAACAGTAGCGTATGCGACCTATCCTCGCGGGTTGCCCGCATGTAGAACTCAGCGGCAGCGTGATGAAAATGGTCTTTCACTTCGGACGTAATCAAATTGAGGGCGGCTTCATGCATGCTGTTATGCATAAAGGCATAGCGACTCTCTGTTAACGCAATCAGCCGGGCTTCAACTGCGGGTAACAGCGTTGCCTGGATCGCGCTAACCTCAATGCCCAGAATGTGGCGCAAAACCTGCAAATCATCCGCGCTGCCTAAACAGGCTAGCTGGCCCAAAAGCTGGCGGACGGGATAAGAGAGTAATTGCAGCTGTTGTAATACGCAGGCTGCGACGTTGGCGGTGTAATGGCAGTTTTTGAGTGCCTGCGGATGGTAGGTCCATTTATCAGACGCGAAGTGAGTAATGTGATGATCGCGTACCGCCTGACGGTAAAATTCACGCGTGGCGAGCGGATTACCTGCGGTTTTTTCATGGATAATCTGCGCAAGTTCTGCAGTCTCTGCGCTGCGCGCGTGGAAAAGTCCGGCCAGCCAGTTGGCAATATTTTTGGGCGACAGCGGCTCAGGCGTGATATCCACAATGCGGGTAGCTGCCGCACGGAGACGCTGCAGGCTGGCGGACACCTCGGGACAAGGCAACGCGGCATAATCGCGGTGAGAGATCACCAGTAACAAGGGAATATCTTCACTGGAACGTAACAAATTTTCCAGCAGCTGCAAGGTTGCCTGATCGGCCCAGTGCACATCATCAATTAATAAAATCAGCGGTCGACCGGGTGCCGTAAACGCTTTGACCAGGCTACAGGCCAGCAGATTTAAACGATTTCGCGCATCCAGCGAGTGCGCATCGGTTGGTACGCTGGCTTTTTGATTAAGCAGGATGCCCAATTCGGGCACCAGGTTGACCGCCAAATCGGCATAGTCACCCAGTAGCCGCCCAATATGGGTTTTCCAGCGCGCCATCTCCTCAGCCGGAAGGCCCAGTAAATGCAGCGTCAGCGAGCGGAACGCTGAGGTAAATACGGCATAGGGCAAAATAGGGGAATGCTGGTCGGCTTTCGTCACCGTCAGTAGCGCATTTTTCTCACGCAGGATTTTTAACGCCGAGACCATCAGGGAAGATTTGCCTGAGCCGGGAGACCCAGAAATGGCTACCGTGCAGTGTTTACCGCTACGGCATACCTCATCAAACGCTACTAACATCTCGCTGGCCTGGGCGTGGTCGCTGTACAGCTCGTCGGATAAAAGTATCGAGGTCTGCATGTCCTGTAAGCCTAAGGCAAAAGACTCCACCCTGCCGCCAGGCATCAAATTTGACTCGCAACGCCTGAGATCGGCCAATACTCCCTCAACCGTTTGATAGCGATGCTCTGGCGATTTGGTCAGCAGGCGTAAAATGATGGAGGAGAGTACCAGTGGGACATCTTTGCGCAGCATGTGCGGCGGCAGCGCTTCGGAAGCAATGTGATGGTGTACCCACTCCGCTTCGCCGCCATCGGCACTGCCATAGGGAAGTTTGCCGGTGAGCAACTCATAAAGCACAATGCCCAGGCTGTAGAGATCGCTGACCCGACTAACGCGGTGCGGCGTGCGTGACGTATGCTCAGGCGACATGTAGGCCAGCGTTCCGCCGGCGATAGGTGCGCCCAGCGGCTGCTGAGCTTCGTTTTCCATAAAAGCCAGGCCAAAACCGCCGAGGACAACCTCACCGTCGTCCGTAAAGAAAAAATTGGCGGGTTTTATGTCACCATGAACCACACCTTGCTGATGCAACTTACTAACCGCGTGGCACAAAAGCAGCGCATGACTAATGAACTTCTGGATTTTTCCTGCGGGCATGTGCAGGTAATCGGCCAGTGTTTGGTAGCTGAAAGGCGGGTAAATCAGGGCGTAGCGCCCTTGATATAACGTGTGCCTGATCGGTTTTAGCGCCCAACTTTCTGCTAATGAAGCGCGCAGCGCATACTCATTTTTCAACAGCTGGGTAACCTGAAAAGTCGCTTCTTCGCCTGCTGCCGTCGCCAGAACGAAGGTTTCACCGGAGATCTCGTGCCGGCATTCAAGCCATTCCACCAGCCCTTGCTGGGCGAGATGACGGAAGACGATGTCGTCGGACAGCACCAGGCCAGCGTCGTCTGCCATATTTAATGACAGGAACAGCGTACTCATGGGCGCATAGCCTGGGACATAAACGCCAATCGAATGTGTTCAAACAGCAGGTCGATATCTATAGGTTTTCGCATAAAGGTTATCGCGCCCAGATTGATAGCGTACCAGAGCATATTTTCATCACCGTTGCCGGAGATAATAATGCCGGGTGGATTCTCAAGACGCTGAACCAGCTCCCTGAACAAGTCAAAGCCCGACATCCCTTTGAGTTCAACATCAATAATGAACAGCGCAGCGTCCTTCAGCGCCGACGCATCCGCTAACAGCGCCTCCGCCGACTCAAACGCCTGGGTTACATAACCTTCAGACTGAAGCAGATTAGTCAGGCCACTGCGAACAGAACGTTCATCATCAACAACGACAATGCGCTGCGACAGCTGCATGCTGTTTTCCTTAATGATTATTCATTCCCTGAGATCCCTCTTTAAGAGGTTTTGTCGCCTGAAGGCGGTGGTGTGCCACTGATTTTAGGGACACATTCATGACGAAACCAGGCCAGAGTGATCGGCTGACGGTTAATGAGCCGCTGACACAGCGGGACAATCTGCTCGCCCACCAGCATACCAAACAGCCCCAGCAGCGCAATCACCGGTGGCGCAGGTGAGTTGACGTCCATTACGGCATAAATAATGCCAACTAAAATGCCGACGGATAACGAAATCGCATAGGTTTTCAACATCATTATCCCTCCTGTTTTGGGTGTAAAACGAGGCGTTGGGACGGCCTTTCGGCTGCAGTTAAAGTCCGATTTTTATCGTATAGCGCGGCGGAGGCCACAGGGTGCGTTAATTTTCCCCCTAGCGAACTGCCGATGATCATACCCAGCAAGCCAACTAATGCCACGGCGGGCGGCGCCGGGGAGCGCACCTTGAGCAGCGCATAAAGCAAGCCGATAAACACGCCAGCAGCCAGAGAAATGAGTAAAGGATGCACAGTTCCTCCTGTCAAAAGAGGCAGGCAAATCCAGAACGGATCTGCCCGCCTGAGCAGTTAGCGAATCGGTGCAGGGACCGGAGCCAGAGTACGATGCTCGCTCTTCTGACGTGAAGGCGCTTTATGAACCATGGTGTACGCGTAATCCACACCAATGCCGTAAGCCCCTGAATGCTCTTTGGCAATATCCATTACCGCGTTGTAGGTGTCTTTGTGCGCCCAGTCGCGCTGCCACTCCAGCATCACCTGCTGCCAGGTTACCGGAATGACACCGGCCTGAATCATGCGCTGCATCGCATAGTCGTGGGCCTCTTTCGTGGTGCCGCCCGACGCATCAGCCACCATGTAGATTTCATAATCACCTTCCAGCATGGCGCACAGCGCGAAAGAGTTGTTACAGACTTCAGTCCACAAACCTGAAACCACAACTTTCTTTTTACCGTTAGCCGCCAGTGCGTCACGGACTTTCTGATCATCCCAGGAGTTCATTGAGGTGCGCTCAAGAATATCCTGGCCAGGGAATACATCCAGCAGCTCCGGGAAGGTATTCCCTGAGAAGCTTTCGGTCTCAACGGTAGTCAGCACGGTAGGAATATTGAAAACTTTGGCCGCTTTGGCCAGCGCAACCACGTTGTTTTTCAGTACCTGGCGGTCAATTGACTGCACGCCAAACGCCATTTGTGGCTGCTGGTCAATAAAGATGATCTGGCAGTTTTGCGGTGTCAGTACTTCAAGTTTGCTCGTCGTCATGTTGTTTTATCCCATTGAGGTTAATGTCTCGACGCAGTCTAAGAAGCTTTGAGCAGGCAAACTATTATCTATAGGTATAACTATACGAAGGTATACCTATCCTTTTGTATAACTAGACGCTTTCCAGCCCTCCTGAACATAATCCGCTCACGTCCTTAACCTGCGAAATCGGCAGGACATCTCTTTGTCCGCGGCCACTCTTGCTATTGCGGGCATCTCATTCAGGAGGTTTTATGGTTACTTTAGGTAAAGCAGACATCATATTGACGAATGGTCGATTCCATACCGTCGACCGTGGCAACCCCGTTGCCGACGCCGTCGCCATTCGGGACGGTAAGTTTCTTGAAGTCGGCAGTCTGGCCGACGTGATGCAACACCATTGCGAAGGCACCAAAGTGATTGACCTTAAGGGTCATACCGCCATCCCCGGCCTGAACGACTCCCATCTTCATTTAATCCGCGGTGGGCTCAATTACAACCTCGAATTACGCTGGGAAGGCGTGCCCTCCATTGCTGATGCACTGCGCATGCTGCGGGAACAGGCGCTGCGCACACCGTCTCCCCAGTGGGTGCGTGTGGTGGGCGGCTGGACCGAGTTCCAATTTGCCGAACGTCGTATGCCGACGCTGGATGAGATCAATGAAGCGGCGCCCGATACACCGGTATTCATCCTGCATCTCTATGACCGCGCCCTGCTCAACCGTGCAGCGTTAAAAGTGGTCGGTTACACCAAAGACACGCCGAATCCGCCGGGTGGCGAGATCCAGCGTGACAGCAATGGCAACCCAACCGGCATGCTGATTGCGCGTCCGAACGCGATGATCCTCTACTCCACCTTAGCGAAAGGTCCCAAGCTGCCGCTGGAACAGCAGGTGAATTCAACGCGTCAGTTTATGCGCGAACTGAACCGCCTGGGCCTGACCAGCGCCATTGATGCCGGCGGTGGCTTCCAGAATTACCCGGAAGATTACGAAGTGATTGCTGAACTGCATGAGAAAAAGCAGATGACGCTGCGTATCGCCTACAACCTGTTTACCCAACGTCCGGGCCATGAGCTGGAAGATTTCGAAAAGTGGACGGATATGCTGACGCCGGGCCAGGGCAGCGACTATTTCCGCCATAACGGCGCCGGTGAAATGCTGGTATTTTCCGCGGCCGATTTCGAAGACTTCCTCGAACCACGCCCGGATTTGGCGCCAGGTATGGAAGATGAACTGGAGCGCGTAGTGCGTCACCTGGTGGAGCACCGCTGGCCGTTCCGTCTGCATGCCACTTACGATGAATCCATCAGTCGCATGCTGGATGTGTTTGAAAAAGTAAACCGCGACATCCCCTTCAACGGGCTGCACTGGTTCTTCGACCACGCCGAAACCGTAACGCAACGTAACCTTGATCGTATTAAAGAGTTAGGCGGAGGCATTGCCGTGCAGCATCGCATGGCCTTCCAGGGCGAATACTTCGCCGAGCGTTACGGTATTGAAGCCACCCGACACACGCCGCCGGTCGCGCGTATGCTAGAAACCGGCGTGCCGGTTGGTTTGGGAACCGATGCTACCCGTGTCGCTAGCTATAACCCATGGACCGCACTTTACTGGCTGGTGTCTGGCCGAACCGTTGGTGGTATGCAGATGTACGACATCAACGCACGCCTTGATCGTGACACCGCGCTGATGTTGTGGACGCAGGGAAGCGCCTGGTTCTCCAGCGAGCAAGGTAAAAAGGGGCAGATCAAATCCGGTCAGCTGGCTGACATGGTGGTACTGAGCAAAGACTACTTCAGCGTGCCGGAAGAGGAGATTAAAGGGATTGAATCGGTGCTGACCGTGGTGGACGGGAATATCGTCTATGCCGCAGGATCCTTTAGCGCGGAAGCACCGCCTTCGATTCCGGTCCTGCCCGATTGGTCGCCCGTCGTCATGATGCCTGGCCACTATCGCAGCGCACCGCCCACCACAACGACTCGCGTTGGTATGATGCAGCAAGCCCATCACTGCAGCGGCCCATGCGGCGTGCATACCCATTCGCATGAGATTGCGCGCGGCGCCAACCTGCCTGTTTCGGAAGAGAACGCCTTCTGGGGCGCGCTTGGCTGCAGCTGCTTTGCCTTCTAAACCATGAAACATTCACTCTCTCAGCCGCCCCGCATTGATGCGGGGCTGTTCTTCCTGCGTCTGACGGCCTGCCTGCTGTTGCTTCACGTACACGGCCTGCCGAAAATATTTCATTTCAGCGAAGAACTGACGCGTATTGAGGATCCTTTTGGCCTCGGTGCTTACATGAGTTTGCTTCCGGCGATTTTTGCCGAAGTGGTCTGTCCGCTATTTATCCTGCTCGGCGTCTTTACCCGCCTCGCCTGTCTGCCGATTATCGGCGTATTACTGGTAGCGATGGTGTTCGTCCATCCCGACTGGAGCGTGGCGGAAGGACAGTTTGGCTGGCTGTTGCTGATCATCTTTACCACGCTTGCACTGACCGGCGCCGGACGCTGGCGCCTCTTCAGCGCAGAATCAGCGGAGGTGTCACGTGGCGCAGATTAATGATGTTCACGATACACCTGATGCGGATGTACCTGCCGTTGCGGTGGCCGTTTCGCCGTGGCAGCCGCTGCGCCAGCGGGTGTTCCGCATGCTATGGATTGCGACAGTGGTATCGAATGTCGGTTCGTGGATGAACGATGTGGGCGTCAACTGGACCATGCTGACGCTAAGTGCCGACCCGCTTTCCGTGGCGCTGGTGCAGGCCGCCAGTAGCCTGCCGATGTTCCTGTTTGCCCTGCCATCGGGTGTGATGGCAGATATTGTTGATCGCCGTAAATACCTGCTTTTCTCGCAGATTTGGGTGTTTATCGCCGCGGCGGGCCTGACCTTCCTCTCCTGGGCTGGGCTGGTGACACCGATGGTGCTGCTGATTGCCGCGTTCCTGTTGAGCACCGGCGCGGCGATGAGCTCTCCGCCGTTCCAGGCCATCGTGCCGGATTTGGTCAGCAAGGAAGAACTCGGCCCCGCCATTGCGCTTAACTCGCTTGGTATCAATATCAGTCGCGCGATTGGCCCGGCGCTAGGCGGCCTCATCCTGTCTTTTGCCGGCCCGTGGATGGTATTTCTGCTCAATGCGCTCTCGGTACTCGGCGTGTTTATCGTGCTGTTCGTATGGAAAGCGCAGCCCAGCGTGCAACGTTTGCCACCGGAACACTTCTTCCCGGCGGTGCGAGCAGGCGTACGTTATGTTCATGCCGCACCGGTGCTGCGTAATGTGCTGGTACGTACCGTCGCCTTCTTTGTCTTTGGCAGTGCCAGTTGGGCGTTATTGCCGCTGGTGGCACGGCGGGAGCTGGGCCTCGGGCCAGGCGGCTACGGCATCATGCTGGGTTGTATCGGCGTAGGGGCGATTTGCGGAGCGCTGTTATTACCGCGTATGCGTAAACGCTTCAATCCTGACCGCTTAATGGTGCTGGCGAGCATCATGTTTGCTATCACTATGCTGGCGCTGGCGTTCATCCGCCACATCTGGCTGCTTAACGCTTTCGAGTTCTTCACCGGTTTTGCATGGATTGCAGTTCTGTCCACGCTCAACCTCGGTGCACAGCGTAGCGCGGCAAAATGGGTTAAAGCCCGGGCGCTGGCGGTCTATCTCACGGTGTTTTTTGGCTCAATGACGTTAGGCAGCGCCATCTGGGGGCAACTGGCCTCCCACTTCAGCATCTCACTCTCTCTTACCGTGGCCACCCTGGGCATGTTACTGGCGAGCCTGACAGTGATGCGCTGGCGGCTGGATCAGGACCCCGATCTGAATCTCGATCTCAGCACGGTTAGCGATCCCTTGCCTGAGCTGGAGATTAGACACGACCGCGGCCCGGTGATGGTGAGCTATCACTATCAGATCAACCGCAGCGATGCACATGGCTTTGCGGTCTGTATGCAGGATATGCGCCGTGTCCGAAGGCGTGGCGGCGCGATGAACTGGTCCCTTTATGAAGACATGCTGCAGCCCGGCATATTTGTTGAGAACTTCGTCGTCGGTTCGTGGATGGAACATCTACGCCAGCGCGAACGTTACACCATCAACGATCAAAAGATTCAGGATCGTGTGTTGGGATTCCATCAAGGCACAGAACTTCCGGCAGTGCGTTATCTCGTGGCGCCTGAATAAGGCGCACTCTTTCATCAAAATCGTATAAGGCAGGAACATGAGCACATTAAAGACTCAGGATGGTACGCAGATCTATTTTAAAGATTGGGGTACAGGTAAGCCGGTGCTGTTCAGCCATGGCTGGCCGCTAGACGGTGATATGTGGGACAGTCAGCTAAACTTCCTGGCGGAGAATGGCTATCGCGTTATCGCGTTCGATCGCCGTGGCTTTGGTCGCTCCGAACAGCCGTGGGAAGGATATAACTACGATACCTTTGCGGCTGATATAAATGACCTGATCACGCATCTCGATCTGCAAAATGTCACGCTGGTCGGTTTCTCGATGGGTGGCGGCGATGTGGCGCGCTATATTAATAATTATGGCACTGCACGCGTGGATGGCTTAGTACTGCTGGGCGCGGTGACTCCGATTTTCGGCAAAGCCGCCGATTATCCTGCAGGAGTGGATCTGTCGGTGTTTGAAGGCATTCGTCAGGGCTTGAGAAAAGATCGTGCGCAGTTCATCAGTGATTTCGCAACGCCATTTTATGGTATCAACGCCGGTCAAACGGTTTCACAAGGGGCGTTGACGCAGACGTTAAATATCGCGCTGCTGGCCTCCCTGAAAGGCACCATTGATTGTGTTACCGCCTTCTCCGAGACGGATTTCCGTCCAGATATGGCAAAAATCGACGTTCCTACGCTGGTCATCCACGGTAGCAACGATCAAATCGTGCCTTTCGAAACCACAGGGAAAGTCGCTGCTGAAATGATCGGGGGGGCACAATTGAAAGTGTATGACAACGCGCCGCACGGCTTTGCGGTTACCCATACCGAACAGCTGAATGCCGATTTACTGGCCTTCCTGCAATCGCTGTAATTGACGTTAATCATTAGACCGGCCAGTTTGGCCGGTCATTATTTAACGCACAGGATGATTAACTTCATTGGGGCGCAGATCGAACAATAACACCTCCGCCTCTTCTCCTCCGCTGAACACCAGCGTCGGTTCATTGCGTACTCGCGCACCATCGCCGGCACGGAACAGAACGCCATTAACCATCAAACTGCCTCGCGCTACATGAATATAGGCATAGCGATCTTCTGCTAGCGTTATCGTCTGCTGTTCATCTCCCGCAAACAGCCCAGCGTAGATGCGCACATCCTGTCTGATTTTCAGTGAGTCTTCTGCCCCATCCGGTGAAATGATGAGTTTGAATTTGCCCCGTTTCTCCTGCTCCGTTATGCGGGTTTGCTGGTAACGCGGCTCGCCGCCTTTTTCCGCAGGCACCACCCAAATTTGCAGGAAATGCACGCCTGCCTGTTTTGAATGGTTGAACTCACTGTGTGTTACGCCGCTTCCGGCGCTCATCAGCTGTACATCGCCCGGCACAATCACTGAACCGGTGCCCATCGAGTCTTTATGCTCCAGCGCGCCATCCAGCACATAAGAGATGATTTCCATATTGCTATGCGGATGGGCACCGAAGCCGCGCCCTTGCGCCACCTGATCATCATTGATGACCAACAGATCAGAGAATCCGGTCTGTTTGGGATCCCAATAGTTAGCGAATGAAAAAGTATGATGCGATCGTAACCAGCCGTGATCGCCCAGTCCGCGCTGGTCAGCTAAACGTTGTTCAATCATTTTTTTCTCCTGGTTGAATGAGGAGAGGCGCTGATGCCCTTCCGATAGGAGAAAATTATCGTAAACCTAATCAATCAACAATGACGAATAAAGGCAAAGTTAGTCTCATATTAGTTGTCAATAATGCTGGCTTTTTTTCAGCGGCGAATGGCAAATAGAAAAATATCTTTCATTCAATTATTTTGATCAATTTAGACAGGAAATAGGGATTTTCACTCAAGCTGGAGAGGTCTACTATGCATTCCATCGAGGCAAAACGCTTCATATCAAATATAAAATCTGAGGAAATGACCATGAAATCCATCAAAACTTTCGTTGCTATTATCGCCCTTTCACTGCTGTCATCAGCAAGTTTTGCCCAGACTATTACGGCTACGGCCTCAACTCTGGATGGTGCTGAAGCGCAGATCGCTGCAAAAGCAAAACAGGTAGGAATGGGTTACAGCATCACTGAAGCCTATGCCGGTAACCAGGTGCATATGACTGCTCGCCTGACCAAATAATCATGGTCGCAAATGGAGTTGCCAAAATGGGCTGCCGTCAGGCGGCCTTTTTTGTCTTTGTATTGCGCGGTGAACACGTTGAGGCGGAACCCTCAGTGCGGATCGGCTGCAGCAAACTTCTCTAACGCTGCCCCGTCAAGGCGATAACGGATCCACTCGTTGAGGGGAAGCGCATCAATACTCAGGTAGAAATCTCTTGCTGACTGGTCCCAATCTAAAGCACTCCATTCAATGCGGTTACACTGACGCTTCACTGCGTGCTGCGCGACATATTGCAACAGTGCCTTGCCCACACCCAAACCACGGTAAATCGGAGAGGAATAGATGTCCTCCATATAAATTCCGCGGCGGCCCAGCCAGGCAGAGTAGCTACTGGTAATCACAGCATAACCGGCAGCAGATCCGTCAATCTCACAGATAAACGCTTCCAACTTACTGTCGGGGCTAAAAAGCGCCTGTCTGATCTCTTCTGCAGTGGTGAGTGACGCCTGCAATCCCTGCTCATAAACCGACAATTCGGCGATCATGCTGTGGATAGCGTCTGCGTCTGCAGAATTAGCCTGTCGAATAGTCATGTTCATTTATTATTTTCTTACTGAATCAGATTGATGCCATACAGCATAATGGGTATTGTTCGATGAAATAAGTGCAATAAAATCAATGCCAGGTGAATTTCATGCATCATGTCCTGCGTCGGCTCGACTTAAATCTTCTCCCCGTTTTCGACGCAGTCTTTAGGCATAGGTCGGTAAGGTTGGCCGCCATCGAGCTTTGCCTCAGTACCTCGGCGCTGAGCCATGCGCTATCTCGACTGCGCGAGTTTTTCAAAGATCCCCTTTTTTATCGGGAAGGACACAAAATGTGTCCTAGCGTCTATGCCTGTCAGCTCGCGCCCTATATCGCCGAAACGCTAACAGGATTAAATAAGCATCTCTGTCCGGTTAAACCCTTTGATCCTCTTACCAGCAATGACTGTTTTAGAATCGCGGTAACCGATTACACCGCATTTTGTGTGTTTCCTGGACTAATGAATGCGCTCACCGAACAAGCACCAAACCTGAGTTTTGAACTGTGCCATCTGCCGCATAACCCGGCCCTGATTGAACTACTGGCCGGTGAAATCGATTTAGCGTTGAGTTTTAGCGAGCCGGGAGAGGTTAACCATCCAGACCTGGACGAAATGGATCTGTTCAGTGATGAATTTATTGTGATTGCCAATGCGCGACGAACCAGCCTTGATCTAGAGTCTTATCTTGCAGCCGGACATTTGGTTGTTACGCCGTGGAATGAAAAGCAGGGGCTGCTGGATTTTCATCTTGCTCAAATAGGTCAGCACCGTCGCATTACCATGAGAACGCCTTCAATGCTGAGTGCGCCATTTATTGTCGCAGAAAGCGAACTTCTCATGGCCATTCCCTCCTTCGTGGCCGGTAAAATCAATAAGGCCGTGGACGTCACCACCTTCAGGCTGCCTTTTCCGGCGCCAAGGTTCACCGTTAAAATCTATTCACACAAACGCAGTGGCAAACGGGAACCCACCGAATGGGTTAAATCCATGATGGCGAAAACGATTATGGAGACAGAGTACCGCTATGAAAATTAATACGGCGCGAATACGCCCTGCTTCACTGGTCTAAAAACCGTCCGTTATAATCTGACTTAATCACGTAATGCGTGTCGTGGCGACCAAATAGTCGATAGCGATTTAAAGCAATGCGGTCGTAACAATAATTGCTGATAACGTCAGGCATAAACCTAAAGAGAGAGAGCGCGCGCCATGGCCACGGCAAAAAACGCATGATGCGAAAAATAGCCTGCGCGCGCAGCCAGCGATCGTTACCGTGAATGAAAACAATAGTGCGGATATTGTCATCCGGTAAACCGGCAAAACGTAATAGCGCTTTGCCCTGCTCACTCTGTACCGCGGCGAAACGTATAGAGCGCGGAATACCGTGACGAAGCAAAAACACCACCCACGCGTTGCAGAGTTTACATAGGCCGTCATACAGCACCACCTGTTCTCCGGGATGTAAATAAGGGGGGTTTGCCATCACATGCTCCTCAATCCTACAAGCTGTCCCATCATTGCAGGACGCACGTTATGCCACCTGCCACTCCGCCACCAGCGTTGTAATCAACTCTGCTGCCGGCATTTCCCGCGCCAGCGCTGCGCCCTGCCCAGCCCACTGGGCGCCAAAGCCGTGCGCGCCCTTAGCCGCGGCAGCGGCGGCCAGCGCTTTGCCGAGCGCATAGGTCAGCGGATAGGGAGGAATGGTGTCGTGGCTAAACTCGCGCGCCAGGCGACAAAAATCGTTGGTGATACATCTTGCCGGTCGCCCGGAAATCGCCGACGTCATCACCGTGCTGATGGCCTGTTGGCTTTTTAACGCCTGGCGATACGCTTGATTAGCCGCCGACTCCGGGCACAGAATAAACGCCGTGCCCAGCTGCACGCCTGCGACCCCCAGTTTGCGCATCGCCGCAATGCCTGCGCCATTCATAATGCCGCCCGCCGCGATCACCGGCACCCGGGAAACCTGCTGTATCGCCTGCACCAGCGTGAAGGTGCTGAGCTGATGATCGTCACCCGCCGGATCGAATATCCCGCGATGTCCCCCCGCCTCAATGCCCTGCGCGACAATAAAGTCGACTCCCGCAGCCTCAATCGCCTGCGCCTCCGCCAGGCTGGTGGCGGTCGCCAGCGTGATAATGCCGCGACGCTTTAAGCGCTGTACAAACGCTATTGAAGGTAGGCCAAAATGGAAGCTCACCGCAGCCGGCGCGGTTTCCAGCAACACCTCCAGCATTGTCTGGTTTTCAAGGAAAGTTTGATAAATCTCAGCCAGCGCTGTCGGTATCGCCGCGTCATAGCGATCAAATAGTGGTTGAAAACGGGCAATCCACGCCTGCTCCAGCTGCGGATTACGCTGCGCGGCGGCATGACAAAAGACGTTAACGTTGATTGGCCCAGCGGTGAGCGTACGCGTTTGTCGGATCATCTTCTCGGCCTGCTCTGGCGTTGAGGCACCAATGCCAATCGATCCCAGCCCCCCGCTATTACTCACCGCCGCCGCCAGCTGCGGCGTGGAGACACCCGCCATCGGTGCCTGAATGATCGGATAGGTAAGATTTAACCTCTGACTAAGGATCGTGTTCACGTTTTGCTCCCGCTAAGATGACGCTCTACCATGCCGTGATTTGCCCGCCCCGTAAAGGATCTACACTTAGAGGACTTCTACCTACAGCAGGAGAAATCCGATGCATAAAATCGACTTTCCGGTGAGCAAAGCGCGGAAATATCTGGAGCCGGGTCCGGTGGTATTGCTGAGTTCGCAATTTGAGGATCAGCGCGACATCATGACGCTCGGCTGGCACACCATTCTGGAGTTCTCGCCGTCACTGGTAGGCTGCATGATCGCCGGCGGCAACCACAGCCATGAGTTGATTCGCCAGAGCGGCCAGTGCGTGATCAACGTGCCGTCAGCCAATCTGGTCGATAGCGTCGTGGCGATCGGCAACAGCCACGGCGATCGTCTCGATAAGTTCGATGCTTTTACACTGACGCCCGAACCCGCCAGCGTGGTGAATGCACCGTTAATTGACGAATGCTTTGCCAGCTTTGAGTGCCAGCTGTATGACGATTCAATGGTGGATAATTACAACTTCTTTATTTTCGAGATCGTTAAAGCGCATGTCGCCGCAACGCCGGAGTTTCCACCTACGCTGCACTACACGGGCGAAGGACGCTTTAGCGTGATGAGCAATTTGCTGCTCGACAAGCGCGGTGACTTTAAGCCAGAAATGTTAATTTAACTGCTTGAATTACTCTAGGCTTACCCCCACTTTCAAGCTTTCGCCCTGACAGGAGTAAATACAATGGCAACCGAATATGCGGTGATCGCCGGTGGCTGTTTCTGGTGTACCGAAGCAGTGTTTAAAGATGTGATTGGCGTGGAGTCAGTCGAGAGCGGATATACCGGCGGCGCACGTCCGAATCCGACTTACGAGCAGGTGTGCAGCGGTGCCACTGGGCATGCAGAAGCGATTCGCGTCGGTTTCGATCCGGCACAGGTGAGCTACGGCGATCTGCTGGACATCAGCTTTGCCACCCACGATCCTACCCAGCTGAACCGCCAGGGCAACGATATTGGGACCCAGTATCGTTCGGCGATTTTCCCGGCCAATCCTGAGCAGGAAGCTGAAGCGATTGCTGCCATTGCACGCGCGCAGGAAGGCCTTAGCGATCCGGTTGTGACCACCATCGAGCCGCTGAAAGAGTGGTATGCGGCGGAAGGTTATCACCAGGATTATTGGGAAGGCGCCGGACAGCGCAACGGCTATTGCATGGCGGTGATTCCACCGAAACTGCAGAAGCTGCGTAAGAGTTTTGCTAATCGCGTCAAATCGAGTTAATTCGTCGCCGTCAACGTTAAGGTCGCCATGAATGGCGTAATGCTCGTCAGTTAAGCAGCGCACTGGCTCCGTGGGGGTTCCGCCCGCTAAGCCTATGGCAGTTTCAGAATGTGTGAAGCAGGCG
>NZ_AKIU01000061.1:0-64104 GCF_000282675.1 Pantoea sp. GM01
TGGGATGTCGCCTCAACACCCGCGCTGCAGCATCAATGCCTATTCCTGAAGCATCATCGCTTTAACGCCTGTAGGGTCGCCATTCATGGCGACCAGGTAACTTTATATGCAGCAGGCAGATCAATCAGCACGCCTATTCTCCTCGCCTGTTAGAATGACCGTCGTTCAGAAGTAAAACGATGAGGTTTAGTTGTGTCGACGTTAGTGTTTAGAGAAGCGAAGCGGGCAGATGTGGATCGTTGTTACGCGATTGAAATTGAAGCCTATGAAGGTGATGAGGCGGCAACGCACGAGAAAATCGCTACCCGCATCGCGCAATATCCACAGGGCTTTTTGTGCCTGGAAGCAGACGGTGAAGTCATCGGTTTTATCAATGCGGGTTGTGCGTGGGACGTGGTGATGTCGGATGAGGATTTCAAAGAGCTTATCGGCCACGATCCTGCGGCACCCAATGCGGTGATTATGTCAGTAGTGCTCGATCCTGCTTTCCAGGGCAAAGGCTATGCGTCGCTGCTAATGCGCCAGTTTATTGAGCGCATGAGGCTGATGAACAAGCAAACCATTCACCTCATGTGTAAAACCCAGCACGTTGAGCTGTATAAAAAGTGGGGATATCAATACATCAAACCGTCCGAGTCCGATCATGGCGGGATGGCGTGGCACGAGATGCTGATGACGCTGTAATTATTCCAGTGCGCACCCGACGAAACCGTCAGGTGCGTCATACGTGCCAGGCCTGATGCGCAAAATGCGCATCTAGGCCGCGACACCTTTCGGTTGGTCCGACATATGTCCCGCCCATAAACTCGCCACCCATTTCACGCCTTTAGCGGTGAAACGTGCCTGCGAAAACGCATGCTGATTTTCGCCGCGGCCGGATCGCAGCGTAAAATAACCCGCCTGCATATGATGCTGCTGTGGTGCCAGCGTGCCTTTTTCACGGTACATAATGTTGCGCGCTAAGAGAAATTCACGAAACTCCGTTTCCTTCACTTTCAGCATTTTGCACAACTGACGAAAGCCGAGCGAGTCTTCAACTTCGACAAAGCGGTCAAAGAATTCAGCCTTAGGCGTAGATAACGCAAGTTGCTGTTCGGCAGCGCGACGCTGTTCAAACTGTTCCGCCCAGGCGCGGGCCGCTTCGGCCGGATTGGTGAAATCGGGCAGATGAGTAAATTGTTCACGCTGCTGCCAAAGATCGAGTATTTCCGCAGTAAAGCCGGGCGAGAGTCGCGCCACGGCTAACAATGAGTCCCGCTTATTGAGCTGCAACTCCTGCCGCATTTCACCCAGATGCTCATAATGATTTACCGTCAGCGGCTGGGAAAGACGCTGGGCGGTTTCCAGGCTTTTAATCAGGCGTTTCACTTCACCGTGTGTGATGCCTGTGACCCTGGCAATTTCACGACTGCCCATCAACAAGGATGTATTCAAAGCAGACAGACTTTCGGTTGAGATCATCATCATTATCACCTCTTGCGGACTCACTTAGCCCTTTGGCTGTTGAATTAGTATACGCATTGCTGTTTATATATCCAGTATTAATTTTAACCGTTCTTGTAAGATGTTCGGCTTTGCGTAACGTTTCACAAACCAAGGGCGCGGCGACCCCACAGTTCTACGTATTCTCTTAAAGTGACGCTTAACCCGTTTATTAAATTGTCGTTCCGGGTGCTGTTTGTTAATTTTGTCTCAATTTTCCGGGCTTTTATCAGCTATCTACGACCCTTTGCCGTAGGGCTAATGCACGCCTTTTTTTAACAGCAATGATTTAGTCACTAGCGGCCGTGCTGCTGGAGAAACCATGAAAAAGAACAAATTCAAAACCCATCTGGTCTCATTAGGTTTACTGGCAGAGAAAAAGCTTACCAAACGCAGAACGCTACCTGACTACAATCCGGCGGCGGAGCAGGATATCAATTTGCTGCCGCGCCAGACGGCACCTGCAGCTATACCTCGTCAGATTTGGATGTATTGGGAAAGTGAAACGTTGCCGGCGGAAGTGCAGATTTTTGTCGATAAAATCGTGCGCGAAAATCCCGGCTATCAGGTTACGGTGGTTAATAACCTGAATATTCAGGACTACCTGCCGGGATTGCACTTCGTGCATCAGGATATGCGACCTTCACACAAAAGTGATGTCATCAGGCTGGAACTGCTGCATCGCTATGGCGGGATCTGGATGGATGCCACCATTATTCTCAATCGCACCATGGATGAGTTGCTGGCGGTGAACAGCGCGGATCGTTATGACCTGATCGCGTTTTATCGCGAAAGCTCCACGCTGGATAAAGCCTATCCGGTGATTGAATCCTGGTTTCTTGCCGCGCCGAAAAATAACGCCTTTATAGCGCGCTGGCTGCACTTCTTCCGCCCGATTGTTGAAGTCGGTGCCGATGAGTTTTTCCGTCGTCTCCTCGCGCTGCCTGATTACGAAACCATTGTGCAGGGCATTACGCCGCCCGATTATCTGGTGGTGTATATCGCACAGCAGCAGGCGTTACGCGAAAACAATCAATACAACTTCTATCTGCGGAAATGCGAAGCCAGCGCGTTGCTTTATCAGAGCCTGGTGGAGTGGCGTCCGGTTAAATTGAGCCGCATGTTGATGGTGGATCGTTTGCCTGCGGTGCTGCCGCCGCTGACCAAATTGACGGGGTTTGATCGTAAATATCTCGACACTAACCTGAAATATGGCGTGGTGAACAAAGATAGCTTGCTGGGACAGATCTTGTTGACCCGCCAGCAGGGCGCTCGCCCGCAAACACCGATTGCGGCGCTGACGGGCAAGGCGTAACCGATTAGGGCTTGATCAGCTGTTGCAGTGCCGTGGCGCTGTTTTCATCGTCCGGCACATACACCAACAGTCGATCGCCGTTGCGCGACGCCGACCACCAGTTATTTTGCCGCAGCGTGAGTTCACCCACTTCCGCGCGGTAGAAACGTTTCACCCGGTTCTCCACCTGGCCCAATTCATAGCGCTGCCAGGTGTGGGCAAACTCATCTGAGCTGTTCAATAAGCGGGCAAGATAGCTTTCCCAGTGTGGATCGCCAAGGTGCTCGCCCATCTGCCCACGAAACATCGCCACCATTTGCGGCATCACTTCATCCCAGTCACTAATGACGTTACGCCATACCGGATGGTTGAACGCCAGCCAGATGCAGTTGCGATCTTCCGGCGCGATTTCGGCCAGGTCGACGCCCATCAGCGCACACCATGCAGCGTTGTAGCCAAGGATATCGAAGCGCGGCGTCTCAATAATGGCGGGCAACTGGATGGCGTCGAGCATTTGCTGATTATGTGCGGCGATTTTGCAGCAGGCCGCCGCAACGCGCACCGACGGCAACGAATGCCCGGCGAGCGAAAACAGGTGCTGGGTTTCCACATCATTGCACTGCAACGCGGCTGCAATCGCCGTCAGGGTTTTCGGCGAGGCCTTAATATCCCGCCCCTGTTCCAGCCACGTATACCAGGTGACGCCAACATCTGCTAACTGCGCGACCTCTTCACGTCGCAAACCCGGCGTGCGGCGATGGCGCATGCGCGGCAAACCCAGACGATTAGGGTCAAGGTTTTCACGCCGCGTGCGCAGAAAAGTCCCCAGTAATTTGCGGTTGTTATGTTCGGCGCTAACAGGCGCGGATGCCAGGCTCATAAACAGATCCTTAGACGAAGCGGGTAGTATTTATACCATGATAAACAAGAACTGGTACCCGTTTAACGGTTAGGTGATGCTATGTGGTATAGCAACCAAAAACAAGGGCAAAACCGATGCAAACATCGCAACTACAACGCACAGGATTGATGGTCCTGCTTGCCGGGCAACTGCTGCCCATGATCGATTTTTCAATAGTTAACGTGGCGTTGGACGCGATGGCCCACACGCTACAGGCCACTGCGATTGAGCTGGCGTTAATCGTTGCGGTGTACGGCATTGCCTTTGCCATCTGTCTGGCGATGGGCGGACGTCTGGGTGATAACTACGGACGCCGTCGCGTATTCCTCGCGGGAGTATGGATCTTTGGTATTGCATCTTTATTATGCGGCATCGCTAACAGCGTCAGTCTGTTGATGTTTGCCCGTGCGCTACAGGGCGTGGGCGCAGCCTTTATCGTGCCGCAAATCCTCGCTACGCTGCACATCACGCTAAAGGGCAGAGCGCACGCGCGCGCAATCGGGTTGTACGGTGGGATTGGCGGACTGGCATTTATCATCGGTCAGGTGCTGGGCGGTTTTCTTATCAAAGCCGACATTGGCGGTTACGGCTGGCGCAGCGTGTTCCTGATTAATCTGCCGATCTGCCTGTTTGTGTTGATCACCGCGCGCCGCTTTGTGCCGGAAACCCAGAACACCCAGCGAGTGCCGGTAGATGTTAGCGGCACATTGCTGCTGGCGGGCGCGATTGGTTGTCTGATGCTAGCCCTGGCGCTCGGTCCGCTGCTGCACTGGTCGTGGCCGTGCATTTTGCTGCTGGTACTGTTCCCGCTGTTTCTGCATCGTCTGCGCCAGAGTTCGCTGCGGCTGGAAGCGGCACAAGGCGCGCCGCTGCTGCCACCTTCTTTGCTGCGTCTGCCAAGCGTGCGTTTTGGTTTAACCCTGGCGGTGCTGTTCTTTTCCTGTTGGAGCGGCTTTATGTTTTCAGTGGCGTTGACATTGCAGGCCGGGTTAGGGCTGACGGCGTTCCAGTCGGGTAACGCTTTTATTGCGCTTGGCGTAGCGTATTTTATTGGCGCGATGCAATCGACGCGTGTCGTCGAGCGTTTAGGCAAGCGTGCAACCTTGTTGATGGGCTGCGGCATTCAGATGGTTGGCCTGCTGGTGCTGATCGCTACGCTACAACTCGCCTGGCCGCAGGTCGGCATTTTCACGCTGATTCCCGCCACGGTGCTGATTGGTTTTGGCCAGTCGTTTATCGTCAGTACCTTCTACCGCATCGGCATGAGCGGTGTGCCGCATCACCAGGCGGGTGCCGGTAGTGCGGTGCTTTCTACCGTCCAGCAATCGGCGCTGGGTTTAGGCCCGATGCTGCTCGGCGGGGTCTTCACGCAGATCTACGCACACGGTAATCATCTAACGGCGATTACCGGCACGCTCGGCGTTGAGCTGGGGATGATGGCGCTGCTGGTGATTTTCACCAGCCTCAATCGACGAACTTTTCAGCCGGTAGCGGCGGAAGGGTAAAGGTATTTTGCACTCACCTAAGTTCTGGTCGCCATAAATGGCGATCCTACCAAGTCAGCACCCGTATGTTGTAGGGTGCGCATTTATGCGCACCTGGAAACGATAAAATTAAGACTCACCTAATCTCAGTCCGGTCTCCGCATCAAACAAATGAATCTTCTCGGCGTTAAAGCCCAGCATAATGCTGTCGCCGCTCACCGCTGCATGGCGACCGGCGATCTGCATATGCAACGCCTGACCGTGCCATTCAAGATGCAACAAGGTTGATTCACCGGTGATCTCCACCACTTTCACCTGCGCCGCTGCGTTGCTGCGGGTTTCCAGCAAATCGTGTGGACGCACGCCGAGCGTCACTGCTGCGCCTGCACGCTCGCGCGCCGCCGCTTGCCAGCGCGTGGGCAGCGGTTGCCACAGATCCTGGCACTGCACGCCGGGCACGCCATCACGCGTGATCAGTTGCGCCGGTAATAGGTTCATTGGCGGTGAGCCGATAAAGCGCGCAACAAAGGTATTGGCCGGACGATCGTAAATCGCCAGCGGCGCGCCTTGCTGCACAATGCGGCCATCCTTCATCACCACGATTTGGTCGGCGAGCGTCATCGCCTCCACCTGGTCGTGCGTCACATAAACCATGGTGGTTTTGAAACGCTGATGCAGTGATTTGATCTCCGCGCGCAGCTCCATGCGCAGCTGGGCATCAAGGTTCGAGAGCGGTTCATCGAACAGAAACACTTTGGGATTGCGCACCATCGCGCGGCCCATCGCGACACGCTGGCGCTGCCCGCCTGATAAGGCGCGAGGATAGCGCTGCAGCAGCTTGTCGATGCCGAGAATCCCGGCGATGCGCGCAATTTTGCTCTGCTGCTCCTCACGCTTCACTTTCTTCACCTGCATATGAAACGCGAGGTTTTCCGCTACCGTTAAGTGCGGATAGAGCGCATAGCTCTGAAAGACCATGGCGATATCGCGATCGGCCGGGTCGCGATCGTTGATCTGCACCTTATCCATCAAAATCGCGCCGTCCGACAGGCTTTCCAGCCCGGCCAACAGACGTAACAGCGTGGATTTGCCGCAGCCGGATGGGCCGACCAAAACGGTAAAACTGCCGTCAGGAATAGTAAGATCGAGCGGATGCAGCACCGACTGTTTTGCGTAGCGTTTGGCCACTTTTACGAGTTCAACACTGGCCATAAATTAACACTCCTGAGAAAGTTGCAGTTGATGCCAGTCGGGATAGCGACGCGGCAGTGTGCTGATGGCCAGCGACGCCACCGCAATGCCCCATTGCAAAGCCGTATTAAGATCTTGCTGATGCAGCAGGGCGGTGAGAAATCCGGCATTAAAGCTGTCGCCTGCACCGATGGTATCTACCACCGTCACCGCACGCGCAGGCTGACTTACGGTATGTTCAGTTTGCCAGCAGCTGGCGCCCTGCGGGCCGCATTTCACCACGCAGCCGCCGCGTCCGCTCAGCTGCTGCGCCAGCCATTGCGCACTTTGCGTCAGATTCTCTGCCGCCGCCAATCCGCGTGTTTCCACTTCATTGAGCAGCAGCCAGTCGCACAGCGGCAGCCACTGCATCACCTGCTGGCGCACCTCGTCGCTCCAGCCCTGCGGTGGCCAACCGGTATCTACGGCAGTGATAAAGCCGCGTTGTTGCAGTTCGCCAAGCAGCGCGGGATATTCGTCATACAAGTGCAGACATAAGAAGGTACCGCACAGCAGCACGATATCGCCGTCAGCCGCCGTGGTGGGCAGCTGATCCAGCACATCCTGCGCGCTGAGTTTCACGATATGCCCGAGATTGCTGAGGAAAGAGCGTTCGTGATCCGAATGCGTGACGCCAACCGTGAGCGAGGTTTCACAGCTGTAGCGCGTCCAGTGCGCGGCGCTGTGGGGAAAATGGCTCGCCAGCCAGGCGCTTAGGCCATCGTTGCCCTGATTGGCCACCGCGCGATGGCGCACCTGCATCGCTTCCAGCGCCAGCGCGCAGTTGCCGGCCGATCCGCCAGGGCGCAGCTCGCTGTGATTGAGCATCACTTCGGTGCCGCGCTGCGGCCAGCTATCCAGCGTGCCCATGATCAAATCGACATTAATGTTACCCACCACGTAGAGCGTGGCGGTGAGTTTATGTTCCATCATCCTTTACTCCCGCCACTGGCAAGGCCGCTGACCAGCGTCTTTTGCAGCCAGATGGCAATAAACAGCGGTGGCACAGAGGCCAGAATGCCGACGGCGGCGATCAAGCCATCATCGGTGGCGCGACCGGCAGTGAATCCGGCAATGGTGACCGGCAAGGTTTGTGCTGCGATGTTGCTGGTGAACAGCAGCGCGTAGAAAAATTCATCCCACGCCAGCAGCCAGCCAAACAGCGCCGCGGCGCCCAGCACCGGCTTGGCCAGCGGTAGCGTGATGCGCAGCAGAACCTGCCAGACGCGCAAACCATCCAGCCGTGCCGCCTGCTCAATATCCTGCGGCAGCGTATCGAACTGGTTTTTCAGCATCCAGGTCAGGAACGGCAGAATCAGCGAGCAGTAAACGATGATCAGCCCAGGCCGCGTGTTCAACAGATCAAACTGCTGTAACAGGAAGTAGAGCGGCAACACAAACGCCACCGGTGGCACCATGTAAATAGCCAGCGAGGCGAACAGCCAGCCGTCGCGACCGCGATAGCGTGAGAAGCTGAACGCTGCCGGAATGGCCAGCAACAAGCAGATCAGGGTCGCGCCGGTGGCCACCAGCAAACTGTTCCCCAGCGCATGCAGGAACAGCACGCCGGGCTGGCCGGGTTCCAGCGACAGCAGTTTGCCGTAGCGGGTAAAATCCCACTGGCGCGGCAGCCACTCCAGCGGCACGCGGGTAAGATCGCTGGCGGCGCTGACGCTCATCAAGAACAGCCAACCCATTGGCGCCAGCACTGAAAACGCCACCAACAGTGCGGCAGCATATTTGCCGACATGACGTAATTTAAGCTTCATGCGCGCTTCCTTTGCGGCGCTGCCGCCACAGTAACAGCATGTAAAGCGTGATCAGCACCGCGCACAACAAGGTCATCAACATCGCGTAAGCCGCGCCGCTACCGGCACGCAGATAGCTGAATGACTCCTGATAAACGTAGAAACTGAGGGTTTTGGTGCTATCGACCGGGCCGCCGCGCGTCATCACATAAATGATGTCGAAGATTTTGAAGGCGTCGATGGTACGTAGCACCAATGCCACGCTGAGCGGACCGACAATCGCCGGGAAGGTGATGGCACGAAAACGGCGCCATGCCGATGCGCCATCCAGCCGCGCGGCTTCGAACAGATCGTCCGGTATGGATTGCAGCGCTGCCAGCACCAGCAAGGTCACCAGCGGATAGTTTTTCCAGATATCGGCAAACATCACCGCATTGAGCGCCGAATCGGGCGAACCCAGCCAGCTGCGATAGCCGTCAATGACGCCGAGTTGCGTCAGCAGGGCGTTGATACTGCCGTAATCCGGGTTGAAATTCAGGCGCCACATCATGGCGTTAACGATGGTTGGCAGCGCCCACGGCAGAATCACCAGCACGCGCAGCACGTTGCGTCCGGCGAATTTCTGATTCAGCAACAGTGCCACCAGCACGCCAATCACCCCCTCAATCGCCACCGACACCACGGTGAAATAGAGCGTGCGCCACAGTGAACTGCGAAAATCTTCATCGGTGATGGCGAACAGGTAGTTTTCCAGACCAATCCAGCCCGGCGCATCACCGCTGCCAATTAAGGCGGCATCGGTGAAGCTCAGCCAGATGGTGCGTAACAGCGGCCATGCGGTGAGTAACAGCATCACCAACAGCATGGGTGCCAGCAGCACCCATGCCTGCCGTTGTTCGCGTTGACGCAAACTCAGCATTGTTGCCCCTTAGCGCAGACGCGCCGCACTCTTATCTACCGCCTGCAGCGCGGCATCTGGCGTCGCGCTGCCGACCAGCACCTGCTGCAACTGCTGCTGCAGGGTATTGGAGAGGCGTGAATAGTCGGCGGTTTCCGGCCGCGACAGCATCACGTTGAGCGACTTATCCGCGGCGGCGATGAGGCTTTCCTGATTTTTCAGCACCGCCGGATCCTGATACGAGCTTTTCCAGATGGGCAGACTCAGCGTGGCGTATTTGTTCTGCACCGGCTGTGAGGTCATGTAGCTAATGTATTGCCATGCCTGATCTGCATGCGTGCTGCCTTTGGTGATGCCGAGGCCCATCGAACCGTTTACCGCACCAAATTTGCCTGGCGCGTCGCCCGGCGCTGGAACGATACCCACCTGGCCGGCGACCTTACTCTGTTTCGGATCGTTGGCCATGTTGTACATGTAGGTCCAGTTGAGCGCGAAGGCCGCATCACCGTTGGAGAAGGCTTTACGCACGTCCTCTTCCAGATACTCGCGCGAGGCCGGATTGCTCAAGCCTTCATCCAGCGAGCTTTTCATTAGCTTGACCGCTTGCAGCGAGGCAGGTGAGGAGAAATCGAGTTTGTCGTTGTTATAGAATTTGCCGCCGAAGCCGGATACCAACGTGGTGTAATCGCACACCAGCGCTTCTGCCTGCGACCAGCTCCACACCAGCGGATATTTGACGATATTTTTCTGCTTGATGATGCGCGCATCGTCCATCACCTGCTGCCAGGTTTGTGGCGGCGTGGTGATACCGGCTTTTTCCAGCATCGCTTTGTTGTAATAGAGATATTTGGTATCAAGGATCCACGGCATACCGAGGGTTTTGCCTTTGAACTGCACGGTGTTCATCGCGCCAGGGAAAATCTGCCCTTTTTCGTCGGCACTGATACGGCTGCTAACATCCTGCAGCAGATCAAACTTGGTGAATTCCGCCGGCCAGATGGCGTCAAACAGCACCACATCGTAGCCGTTACCGCCTGCACCACGCGCTGCGACAATTTTGTCGTGCAGGGCTTCGTACGGCACAAACTCAAGATTAACCTGCACGTCCGGGTGCGCTTTCTGAAACTCCTGCGTCATCGCGCGAATATCATTTTCGCTGTACGCCGCCTGCGTCATAAACAGCGCATTTAACGTGGTTGCCGCCGCCGCGCTGCCAACGCTGGCTAACAGAACCGCTGCAAAACAACCTTTTATGACTGGATTGAATCGGATTTTCATGGTGTTTCCGCCTTGAAGCTAATGGAAAGCAATTTATTAAATCAATTTGATGGATTTAATAATGCGCACAGGTTGTCAGATTGCTGCAGCTGACATCGGGTAGCTAAAGCAATTGACGTGCCAGGGCATAAATCTCGAATGCCGCTGGACACTTTTTGGCACAGATTTTTGTGGCTGTCAGGTAAACAGGTTGTAAATTGTGTGGCCGATCATAGATATTCAGGCGGGTATAAATGAGGGCTAGCCTAAGAGATCGCAATAACTCTTTTCAGGATGCATGGTTTAGGTGCAGATGCATTGTGCATTGCGACATTAACGCGCATGTCATGATGGCAAATTGACGTCATAAGGCCAGATGGCCCCCTTTCGCTTATCACCGCACCAGGTCATTTCGTATAAAGGGTTAACGATAGGTCATGGTAAATGACGCCGTGGCGCTCACCGAGCCTGACTGGGCATTCGCTGAGGTCATGTAATATGCGGCTTTAAAGGGAATATGAACGACCTCCCCTGGCGAGGTTGTCGTGCCGTACTTAATGAGCCTGCCGAATTGAACGGGCATATCGTTATATTTCAGCTGAATGCCCAGACCTTTTGCTGTTGAATTGCTGTTTAACCCCAATACTCCGTTGGCAGGATCGGCAAGCGGGCTGACGTTATCCAGCGTCACATTGACTGCGGTCTGTTCACTACAGATAAGCGGTATGGAAAACGTCACCGCATTTTGGGTGCTGCCCACGCCGTTAAACTTCGGCAATAGCGCAATCCCCATATTGATATTCAAATTTTTATCTTCTATCTGACAGGATGCGGTGCTGATATTCATCGGCGAAAATATATATTTATAAAGCGGCAGGCGTGTAATGTTATTACTGACCGGCGTGCTGTATTCCATATTTAGCGTCAGCGCGGGTATTGAGCCCGTCGCCGGGGTGGTGCTAGTTTTGATCAGCTCAAAGGTATCCGTGAACGTAGATACGCCATTCTGGAGGATCCCTCGCCTCCAGCTCGCGTTATTAAGGTTCATTCGTGAGACAAACTCGCTGGTTCCCGTGGTGCTGGAAAAGTTCTTCCAGCGGATGCCAATGCCCTGAACCTCTGTCGCCCGCACGTTGGCCAGCGGCGAGGTGCCATAATCCGCATTCGATCCAGAGAGCTGGATAAACCATGAGCCATCGTAGCCAATTACCTGTCCCTCAGGATCACATTGCATGGGATTACTGGTGGTTATGGTTGCTAATACTGTCCCAACGGGCGCATCCCGTTGAACGACAATATTGTTATCAAAGTTGATCGATACGTCGTTTGCAGAACACAGCGCAAAGGCATTTAGAGAGATAGCGCTACCCATAGCAGCCGTCGAAATTTTGAATATATTGGACATCTTATGTTCCTTCATTATAGGCGAGGCGTAGGCCTTCTCTCGCAAAAGTAATAATGCGAATCAACGCAATGAGAAATTTAACGACAAGCTGCGGTGGTGCGCTGAATTTTACCCGGTAACGTGTTCAAGGTTATTTTGGCGCGGCAGGTTTTCGCTCCCCACTGTACCGTCAGGCCGTCACCGTCATTCAGGCCGCTCATATAGACCTCGCCGTCGCTTCCCACAATGCTCATCGCATCGCTTTCGTTGAGCTTTGCCATCGCGCCAAAGGGCACCGGCGAGTTCTGATACATCAGCGTTATTAAGGCCCGACCCCCTGTTCGCGCATTGAACGTAGCGCGCACCACGGCGCCGCGCGTAGGCACGACGTTGACCACAGACTCGGCAACATCCACGTCCGCCCCCAGCGAACCCGTGTCTAGCGCAATCCGGTTTTCCTGATAGGCACTGGCATAGGGCACCACCGCGTAGCCGCGCCAGTCCGTTTTAACGCCGGGGTTATTGCGCACCCTCACGCCGGATGCGCCCTGTGCTTCAAGCAGCACAACGGTATCTCCCAGCGGCTGAGAGAACGTCACGCCATGCTCATGGGCGACGATCCCACCCTGCAGGCCGAAATTCAGCTGGCTGTTCTGTCGGCTGTAGTTGTAGCCTGCGCTCACGGTGCCGTAGCCACCCTTATAGGTTCCACTTAGGGAGCTTCTGGATTCCCCACCCGAAGAGGTATAGCCCTGTTGGACCAGATAGCTCAGGTGATTATCGGCGAGCGCGGTGCCGCTCAGCCCCACCTGGTGCGTTTCAGGACCGTTCTTTTGCATATTCACGCTGTAGTTGCCCCAGCTTTGCGGTAGCCATTTGCTCAGCGGTACCTGCAGGCTAAAGGCGACAATCTGGTCCTTACGATCTTTGCCTGGCGTTTCGCTGTAGGTGTAGCCGAGCGAGTAATTGATATCGCTAATACTGGTGTTAAAGCCGGTGCTGACGTTGCGTTCATAGCCCCGCTTGCTCCAGTAATCCTGCTGGTATGCCGAGATATAAAAATTTCCCCAGCTTTGCAGCGACTGGCTGAGGTTGAGTTGCAGTCGACTTCGCTTGTTGTAACGCTGGCTGCTGAATTCATTCACTTCCTGAAAGGTATAAAACCCTTCCGTGGAGTAGCGATAGCTGGCGAGCGTCACGGTGGTGTCGGTTGTGGCCACCGTTTTCGAATACTGCACGCGATAGGACTGCCCCCGGCTGCGGCGGTTTTTCTCATCAACGAGTTGGCTATCGGCAGCGGTAATGTCCGCCGACAGCGAGCCTATATCGCCAAAGCTGAGGCCGGTACCGAGTACTCCGGACACATAGTTGCTTGCCCCCAGGACGCCGCCGTATAGCGTGAGATTATTGGAGAGGCCATAGGCCAGCGTGCCCAGGCCGAATGAGGGGCTTTGCGCGCCATTCTTCGTGGTTCGGTACTCACCTGCGCTCAGCGCATACTTCACGCGTCCTTCCCGCAGCATGACGGGAACCGCAGAGAAGGGCTGCACGAAATGCTGGACGCTGCCGTCGGCTTCTGTAACGACAATGTCCAAATCGCCGCTCGCCGACGTAGGATAGAGATCGCGAATTTCAAAGCTGCCGGGCGCCACGTAGGTTTGATAAACCGTGTAGCCGTTTTGCTTCACGGTAACCGTGGCGTTGGTGCGGGCGATCCCCCGAATGATGGGGGCAAAGCCGCGCATGCTCTCCGGCAGCATGGTGTCATCGGAAAAAATCTGCGCGCCGCGAAACATCACGCTATCAAACACCTCGCCGGGTGTGCTGGTTTCCCCCAGCTGAAACTGCCCTCGCAAAAACTGGACGTCACGGCTCAGGGTGGTATTTAGCGACGAAAATGACTGTTTTCCGTTGTTTTTCGTCGCGATGCTGTAGTTACGCAGGCGCCACGGCCCCGCGTTAATACCGCTTTGCAGGTTGGTATACAACTGCTCCTGCGTCTCACCGTCCCTGCTCCAGTTGCGCGACCCGTTGATGCTGTAATTTACCAGCAATGCAGAAATGCCCTGGTTCCAGAGCGACGGGTCAACGGTGCCGCGCGCGCGCGCGTCAAGCGCCGATTGAGGGATCGAGATATCCAGTCTCTGCTTGTCAAAATCCAGGCGGGTGGTGGCATCCGGTATAAATGCGCCGGGATCGGTGATAATGACCTCGGCCGGCAGCAGGGCCAATTCAGGAAATGCCTTAACCCTGACGCCGAGTGATTCCAGCACTCCACGGTTAAGCTCCGGCGCCAGCCCAAAACCTTTTACAGGTACAAAAGAGATATTTTCCGTTCGGATATAATTTTCATTAAGCCATATTTCCACCCTGTAGGTGCCGGGTAACTGCTCTCCACGCTCGAAGCGGCCCAGATCGATGCCACCGGAAGTCGAGTGTGTTTTTTCAAGCGCATCGGCCATGAAATAAAGATCGCCCGCAGCTGCGGGGAAAACACCCGAAATAAAAAGTGCTATCGTCGAGAGTTGACTTACGCGGTGAGGCCACGAGTCAGAGAAAAATGCATATCGAGAAAAAGAAACAGTATTCACCTTGCTTACCTGCGCGAGTGACATAGCGTATTGTTAATGTTTTTTATTTCAGCATCTGGCGCTTTTCTGTGGTTACTCCACCAAAATCATTTATCGCTTTCCAGGCCACCTGATTTCCACTTCCTTCCATCGTCTCGGAACTAAAGGGTGAAATCATTGGCGGCTGCGCAATGGTTTTATTGCCAACCTTTAATGAATAAAGAGAAACATAGAACGGTGTCGGGTTAATAATTACTAAGCGTTCACCACGTTGCTCAAATTTTAATTTCGTCCATGCCTCATCTGCTTTTTCTGACGACAAATTTGCAGGCCGATAGAAAAGTTTCATGCGCGTCTTAACGGCAATGAGTAGCCGATTTTCATCTGATCGAGTCATCGAGGGAATAGATTTAACGTTTAGCCAAAAAATAGATTCGCGATTTTCAGGTAGCTTATTCTCGCCGGTATAGATGACCCGCAGCGTATTTTCATGGCCACCATCGAGGCGGAAAAGCGGCGGTGTGACGATAAAAGGAACCTGCTCCTTAGCGTTTTCACTTAACTCTACCCACGACTGAATTAAATAGGGAACACCATCCTGACTGTTACTCACAGGGAGTGAGGCTTCGTTTTCATTTTCATTATAAATTAAGCGCGTTCCGCCGACGGTTATGCTGGCCTGCCCCGGCAGGGAGAGCAAGCAGGCGCCAAATAATATAATCGTTCGAATAAGTTGACTCATCATACTTCCCCAACATTTCAGCAAGAGACAATAGGGCGTACCTTAGGTACGCCCAGCGTGTTACTGATAGGTAATGGTAAAATCTGACGTTGCGTTTGCAGTTCCCGCAACCACGGCAGCCTGCGTCGCCTTATATTTCGCTACGAAGGTCATCTTATTGCTGTTAGCGGGTTCTTCGCCTGCGCTGGTATCAAGCGTGATGCTCTTAGACTGGGTAGCCAGCGGAATCGCGGTGATGCCATCCTCTTCATAAAAGGCAACGCCAACGCCTTTCGCTGTTTGACCGCTGTTCAGTGCAAGAATATTGGTGTCGGAGCTGTCCGCGTTACCATCAAACTTAATAGCGGCAGAGGTAACGGCCGCAGGGCAGTTGTTCAACACAATGCTGAAGCGGGTTGCGGCAGCAACGGATCCGGCCGCGTTAAACGAGCTTTTCGGGATTTTGCCGAGGTTAACGGTCTGATTCGCCGTATTGGTATCAATCGTACAGGCAGAATCCAGAATGGTGCCGGTAAAGTTGATCTTTCCATCTGCTGCGCTGGCGGCAAACGTTATTCCAGAAACGGCTGCAGCCGCGACCATATTTCGAAAGACACTGCTTAACTTTATTTGCATTGCTATATATCCTCAGGATTAAAGTTGTCTGCACAAAAATTAACTTTTGCGCAGGAAGAGCGGAACAGGGCCGCTAAATCAGAATTTTCTATCAAGGAAATACTTGTGTATTATTTATCTATGAACACCCAGGCTCTGCGATGATAAAAGTAAAATAAGCTGTTTCATCTCCAGACCGCTGCCTAATGCCAGACGATTTCGCACATAGTAATTCTTGTTAATTTCGCATTTATTTCTAATTTGATACTGGCTCGTCGATTTATCATAAACCCTTAGGAGAAAGTTTAAATGATCGCCCGACAGTCGTGTCGATAGCTTTTGATACAATACGTCTTTTAATACGCATGGGCTTTCTGCAACCCGATGTTTAGAGACGCGATCGCACAGCTGCTTAAGATCTTTAAGCGTGGTGACAAGCCGGAAAAATTTTAAATAAACGTTTTCCTTATTATTCTCTGGCGCTATAAAATAGGTTAGACGTAATAATTCCCTCGCCGCAAGTCGGTAATAGAGCCACCGAATATCCTCGCTATTCTCTCCTATTGTATCGATAAGAATGTAAGACTTATTTAGGACGGTCGCGCTTACTAAAAATTCCAACCGATTGTCAAAATAAAATATTTTCCCATTGGCTGAGGTTAATGAAGTGACTGCCTGCCTCATGGCAAAGTTTCGTGAGAAAACTAGTAGCGTTGTCAAAATTTATTCCTTACGAAATTAATCATCGTCATTGTGAAGAAGGTTTGAAAACATATATGCGTTCTAAAGATCCGTAGTCGATTTTGTACGCTTTCCTATACATTCTTGCAAAAGGGTATCGTTCAAAGCCCACGGTATTAAATGCGTTCTGGATTTTCTTCATCATTGACAACAAATAGGATTTTGAACACCGGAGTCCATAATCTTCAAAAACATGTATGATGATGTCATTATCGTAGACAATTTCATTATCCATCCCCGCCAGGAGATACTCGAACAGTCTCGCTTTCGTCGTACCGAATCTTTTAATACGTCCATTCTTGGTGTTAATAAGCGTTCTGGTTGAAAGCCGATACTCAAGATGCTGGAAAATCGTGTATCCATACAACAGCTCGTCAGAGACTAAAGGCACAAAGACTCCTTAGAAGTTTACCGTTCCCATTTCCATGTCAGCGCTTTCTCCATGCGATAAGCTTTAGTGATCATCTGGCGTAATAAATGTTATTAAAATGGAGAAAATGTGACAATGGGACTAATTTATTAAAGTAAATCACTACCATCAACATTCAATGCGATACAAAAATCTGCGTGGTAACTTTTTTAAAGTTTAAAAACACAAATGTTGCATATTTGTTTCGATAAATCGCATTGCAAAACAAAAAATTTACTAAAGTATATTTAGCTAAAATTCGCATGAAAATAGCAAAAAGATCTAAATGAAATAAACACCGTCTTATAATCAATGAGTTATAAAGATAATTCAGCCCTGTTAAACCTAGACTTAATAGGGTTGTTTTAGGATTTTTCATGGCGTTTTTTACGGTTTTTCCATCAGGAAATTCACAAACACGGAGTGTTCTCTACGTACAAACGTTTTGGCACGCCAAAAACGCAAAAAACGATTAAAAGTAATAAGTTGAATAGAAATCCCTTCCCAGATCAATTTTCTCAATTCACATTGACAATAATGGCCGCTGTGTCCTAAAGGCAAAAGTAAGGCTCGTGATTAAACATGGCCGCAAATAAATGGAAGACGCCCGAAGGGAAGTCGGTCTCAGGGAACATCACGCTATTCTTCAGCGTCTCCGCCACCTCTTGCATCGCTGGAAAGTAGAGCATCTCCATCATCTGGCTAGTAAAGTGCGTACCGGGTGTCCAGCAACGAATCTCCTGACTTACTTCTTCAGGGTAGGGACCGCTCCTGGCATATTGCGAAAAGCTATTAATGAAAGGTCTGCTATCAACGTGAAACTGACCGACCTACTTCCCGATAAATAACCATCAAGAGATACGTCATTCTTCATGAGTAACGCGAAGAGAACGGAGCTGTGTTTGTTAGCTATGACGTTAATTTAGCGTCCGCACTGGCATGACCAATTTGCTGTTGCACTCAGCCAACACCCATTCAACACCCCGAAGGGGTTGTAATCACTGTGGTCGATCAGGGATATTGATGCGGCTATTCACAGCGCGGTTGAAGAGGGAAGGGAGCAAGGTGAAAACGTCGGGAACCAATCTGGAACATGCACGCGCGCACAATCGTCGCGTGATCATTGAAGCCATTCGCCTGCATGGCGAATTGACCCGCGCCGAACTGGCTCGTCTGACCGCGCTAACCCCGCAGACCGTGTCAAACATCGTCGCTGAACTGGAGCAGGCGGAACTGCTGACCAGCCGCGAACCGCGCAAGCAAGGGCGCGGACAGCCGGCGATTCCGGTGACGCTCAATCCGGCCAGCGCTTTTTCCATTGGTATCCATCTTGATCATCAAACGCTGCTGATTGTGCTGGTGGATCTCACCGGCGAAATTCACTTCCGCCGCCTGATTCTGGTGCAAAAGCCCGAGCCGGATGCCACATTAGCGCGTATTGAGGCGGTGCTGAGCGAGATCAAAACGCAACTGGGTGATCGCTGGCAAAAGGTGCTCGGCATTGGCGTGGTGATGCCGGGACCGTTTGGCGTTGAGGGCATCTCTTCGGTGGGGCCCACCACGCTGCACGGCTGGGAGCAGGTGGATATTGAAGCCAAACTGGCGGCGATGAGTGGCGTGCCGGTAACGCTGGAGAACGATGCCACGGTAGCGGCGATTGGCGAGCGTTTTCATGGTGTGGCGCGCCAGCTGAACTCGTTTATCTACCTCTACATCGGCACCGGTTTGGGCGCGGGCATCATCATGGATGGTCACGTATACAGCGGCCACGCGCATAACGCCGGTGAAGTGGGGCATGTGGTGGTTGAACCCGGCGGACGCGAATGCTATTGCGGCAATAACGGCTGTCTTGAGCGCTATGTGTCGCTGCAAGCGGCGTATGAGTTCTGTGGCCTCGACCCAATGACGGCGCTGCCGGAAGATCTGCTCGAGGTCGATCCGGCGCTGTTCGACCGCTGGATTGATACCATGCTCACGCCGCTGCGCCAGGCGATTAATCTGCTGGAGTGCATCTTTGATGCCGAAAGCGTGATCATCGGCGGCATGATGCCGGCCGCGCTGCTGGACAAAATCATCCGTCGCCTGCCGCCGCTGTATCAATCGGTGCGTGGCCGTTATCTCACCGGCACCCGTTTAAAAATTGGTATGACCGGAAGCGATACCGCCGCGCTGGGCGCCGCGGCGCTGCCGATTTTCGACGAGTTTAATCCGCAGTTTCAGGTGTTGATGAAGTGATCAGGCCGTGACATTTACAGCGGTTTTCCGCTTCTCCTTCACCCTCCAGACTAACCACAGCGCAATAAACCACGTCGGCGAAACCGTTAAAGCGGCGAGCGTGTCGGGATCGAACACCATGATTACTACCGAGAACAGGAAGAACATCAGCGTGGCCCAGGCCATGACGACGCCACCGGGCATTTTAAATTTCGATTTTTGATGCAGATCCGCACGTTGCCGGCGATACACCAGATAGGACACCAGAATCATTCCCCAGCAGTAGATCACCAGAATCGCGGCCAGGGTGGAAACGATGGTGAACAGCGTAGAGACATTCGGCACAAGGAACAGCAGCAGGGTTCCGCTCAGCATACAGAAGCAGGAGAACAGCAGGCTGCGCAGCGGGATGCGCGTGGTGCGCGACAGAATGCGGAATTGCCAGTGTGCATGCTTTTCAACCGACAAGCCATACAACATGCGGGTACTGGAGTAGACGCCACTATTGGCGGAAGACATCGCCGATGTGAGCGCCACGAAATTGATGATCGCCGCCGCCGCAGGCAGGCCTGCCTTAGCAAACAGCGTGACAAACGGGCTGGTGTCTGGCGAAACGCCCTGCCAGGAGGTGACCGCAATAATCACCATCATCGAGAGCAGGTAAAAAACCACAATACGCAGCGGCAGAGCGTTGATGGCGCGCGGCAGTATTTTCTCGGGATCGCGCGTTTCCGCGGTCATGGTGCCTAGCAGCTCAATTCCGGTATAAGAGAAAATAGCGATTTGGAAACCTGCGAGAAAGCCGGTGATGCCATGCGGCATAAACACGGCGGGATCGGTCAGATTATGTAGCGATGCGGTGACGCCATCAGGCGAGGTCCAGCCGGTAAACACCATCCATCCACCGGTTAAAATCAGCGCAATGATGGTAATCACTTTGATCAGTGCAAACCAGAACTCCGCTTCACCAAAGGCTTTCACCGACAGCATGTTAAACAGACAGAGAATGCCTAAGGTAAAGAGTGCCGGTATCCACGCCGACATTTCCGGGAACCAATACTGCATATAGGCGCCGCATACCACCACGTCGGCGATGCAGGTGACGACCCAGCTCAGCCAATACGACCAACCCAAATAGAAGCTGGCTTTCGGCCCGAGATAATCACCGACGAAATCGGCAAATGAACGATAGTCCAGCCGGGTCAGCAGCAACTCACCCATCGCGCGCATCACCATATAGCTGAAAAAACCGACCAGAATGTAGATGATCAAAATAGAGGTTCCGGCAACGGCAATATTGCGTCCTGCTCCCATAAACAGCCCGGTGCCAATGGAGCCTCCCAGCGCGATCATCTGAATATGACGTTCGCTGAGCCCGCGCTGCAGTTTTTGCGGGGCGTCGTTAGCCCGAGCAGGCTGAATCTGCTCTCGTATCGGTTTGTTAGACACAATAATTCCTTCAGTCTGGCAAAGAGGCGCATAGCGATGCCTGCCCGCAAGCATCAGTGGCAAGTTAGGGTTTTATTCTTTCCGCAAAGGCATAGCTAAACGAATCTGTTAAGCGCAGTGAAACAGGCACGTTTAAATAGTTGAAAGAAAAACAAAACTAATAAAAGCCTAAATCATGATCGATATTTCCCGCTGAGTTTCACTCATCGTGGTTGCCTGAGTTAACAAAGTCAATGCGATAAAATAACACTTTATTCACTTTTTGATGACCATCAAAGAACTGAAAAATAGGAAAAAAATCCAATATTATGCAGTTTAGTGAATATTTTATGCATAAAAATGCACGCATTAAGGGGGCGTTTCAATGCTTATTTATTCATTCACCAACACGGTTTGGCATGGAAAAAATTAATGATTTCTTTTTTCGTCGTGATTCTGTTTTTTTAAAAGTGCTAAATTAAAGCCTGCCTAGTGCAATGCATTACCTTTCCACGTCTTTTCAATATAAATAACTCTGAATAAACAGGCTTCTCATGGAAAAGTTATCTTACGCGTCTGAAAGCAGTACATCTCCCTGGACTACCTACCTGAGCCAAATTGACCGCGTTGCGCCTTACCTCGGTGAATTGTCTCGCTGGATTGAAACGCTGCGTCATCCCAAAAGAGCACTGATTGTCGACATCCCGGTACAGATGGATGACGGCTCCATCCGCCACTTTGAAGGCTATCGCGTGCAGCACAACTTATCGCGCGGGCCAGGCAAAGGCGGCGTGCGTTACCATCCAGCGGTAGACCTGAACGAAGTGATGGCGCTCTCTGCCTGGATGACCATCAAATGTGCGGCGGTCAACCTGCCATATGGCGGGGCAAAAGGGGGCATCCGCGTTGATCCTCATGCGTTATCAGAAGGTGAGCTGGAGCGATTAACTCGCCGCTACACCAGTGAAATCGGTCTGATTATTGGGCCACAGAAAGATATTCCAGCGCCAGATGTCGGTACCAACGGCAAAGTCATGGCCTGGATGATGGACACGTACTCGATGAACCATGGCACCACCATTACGGGCGTGGTGACCGGCAAACCGATCCATCTTGGTGGCTCGTTAGGCCGCGAAAAAGCCACTGGCCGCGGCGTATTTATCACCGGACGTGAAGTGGCGCAACGCTCTAACATCACCATTGAAGGTGCGCGCGTGGCGCTGCAGGGCTTTGGTAACGTAGGTAGCGAAGCAGCCCGTCTGTTTGCCGAAGCCGGGGCGCGCGTGGTGGTGATTCAGGATCACACCGCTACCTTGTTCAACGAGGACGGGATCGATTTGAATGCGCTGAGTGCGTGGCAGATTGAGCACAAGCAGATCGCCGGTTTCCCCGGTGCGCGTGAAATCGAGAAAGAGCAATTCTGGACCACGGCGATGGATATTCTGATCCCGGCGGCGCTTGAAGGGCAGATTACGCGTGAGCGTGCGGAAATTATCAGTGCAAAACTGGTACTTGAAGGCGCGAACGGCCCAACTTACCCGGATGCCGATGATGTGCTGGCCAACCGTGGCGTGCAGGTGGTTCCGGACGTGATCTGTAATGCCGGCGGGGTAACGGTCAGTTACTTCGAGTGGGTGCAGGATATGGCGAGTTTCTTCTGGAGCGAAGACGAAATTAATAAGCGTATGGATCGCATCATGACCGAAGCGATGATTCACGTTTGGGATAAGGCGGCAGAAAAACGCTGTTCACTGCGCACCGCCGCTTATATTGTTGCCTGCGAACGTATTCTACTGGCACGTAAAGATCGCGGTATTTATCCTGGCTAATTTACTTTGTTGTTAACGCTGCTGTGCAAAACCGGGAGTGATACCATTTCCGGTTTTAAATTTCCTCAAATAACCTGCTTCATCGTAAAAACACACTCAGTCTAGCGTCGTAATATTACGCTTCGCTTTAATTGTTTTTTTGGAATTAAACCCAGTGCATTTATTTGATTAATGTAAGAAAAGCTAAGTGCATTGATAAAACGTCATCGCCGCTGCGAGAGGACGTTTATCCTGTCGTTCATGCCAGATTTACCCCACGCAGGCCTGACCAGCAGCGCGCCGCCGACTGGGTAACCATCACCAAGGGCTCCTCGCTAAACTCACTCACTAACGTAACGATCCTATCGGTTAAACTCCTTATATTTTCACTACCTACATAAACATATTCATTGGTGGGTAAAACGTAAGCATAACCTTTCTCACAGACCAGGCTACGCGAAAATCCATGTTCCAGCATGGCATACAGCAGTTCAATTTGCGTGCCTGCAGTGGGATCTTTCAGTTCGATGCGAATAGTGTAACTGAGCATAATGTCATCTCCGGCTAAATAAAATTTAAGTTTACTTAATTTTAATTCGTCCGAAAATTTTATTTCCAGTTTAAGATAAATCCTAACGAGCATTGAGCTATAAGCGAAGGGTGCAGGTTATTATTTTTAGTAATGACTGGTACTATTAAGCGCAGCGATATTCATTCATATGATATTAAATTAATTAACCTGGCGTTTATTCCGTTCGGCTTATTTAGGTTGCTATTTAATTAGAGGTGGCGGACTTCATAGGGCTATAATTAATTTATGGCTCATTCTGATTTGGTTGCTAAAAAAGCGTGCAAGACAGCTTCCGCAAAGGGCGATTTTTAAGAGTGGTGTTAATCCTATTTATCTTATGCCTCATGTGGAGTAGCAGATGAAATTAACCGTAACAGATTTCTACGTGTTTAGTCGGGAAGATGCTGATGGCTGCTGCTATCTTCATCGTGATGGCTGCCGTTTGAGCCCTGCCTACAACAATCGTGTGTTTATGGGATCCTTTTATTCGTCTGAACACGCCTGGCAGTATTTTTATACCCATCACGGTGAGCACCGGGCCGCGCTTTGTCTGTTGTGTATGAAAGAGTGAGGTCAAGCTTACTCAGCCGAAACATGCCACAAACGGTGGATAACACAACTGCCCCTAAAGCGGTTGCTGCGCAAAGGCCTCTTTAAGCGCATCAATCGCACAGCGAAGCCGCTGGGGCATCGCGGCGGTTTTCAACCACACCGCGTAAATCGGTAGGCTGTTACTGCGCGTTCTTCAGCAGCCACGGCTGGGATCGCCCTTGCTCAAGCAGGTTCAGATGCGGGAAGGAGGATATACAAGCCTTATTTGTTATTAACGTGTTGTAACATGAGGGTATATTGGGCAGCCAGCTAATACCCTAAAGAAATTTTATCCACTTCATCAAGTGAACCCTGAATTATGTATATTATTTCCCAGGGTTCGTTAAAAATGTCACTTATATCAGTTTATCTGATAGGAGAGTTTGATGGTTAACGGATGACCGTCTACGCTGTAGCTTGTTTCATTATCCAGAGATAAAATATTGCCACTATAAACTACGCGTACGCTATCTTTCGCGTCTTGTGTAATAGACGAAATACTGCCGTAACCTTCCATAAATGGAATCTGTTTTTTTAATTCCATTAGCAAATGCTGATTGGTGCCGAGTAAATGATCCGAAAGGTAGTAGCGATAAAGGGTGGACACTGTCGCGCTGCCGCTGTCGTTCATCGTCGTATAGAGCCATAAGTGGTCACTGATTCGATGGCTATTTTGTAATGTATCGTTGGCGCGATTATCACTTTGTGTATTTAGCCATAGCAAGCTGATGACACCTATCAATAGGCCAACTGTAATGGCGCAATGCAGCCATTTAGTAACCGAGTTGACGCGCATATTCAATGCCTTCACGGATAGCTCGTTGATCGATAGGGTCATCTCCATAAGGGGCATCGCCGTACCATCGGTTCCATTTTCCCCTTGAAGATGCCATTCCGTGCTCCTAAAACTTTCCCTGTTCTGACGATTATCATAAAACCTCCATTTTATTGCGGGTATTAAAATAAATCTCACTAATGTGCTATACCCTTCATTCCAGAATAAAAATCTTCCCGTTTGTTTGTTAAAACAGGATGCCTGCATTTTAGCGGCTGACTTTTTTACACCCTAAGATTTTGCAGTTGAATTATCTCTGCCCTACGCATTTATCACAGGTAATGGAGTTTGATCCTGTCTAAACAGAAATGCTTTGAATCTATTGGTGCTGTAACGATTATCTATTTTAATCCCTCACTTTCTCACAAGAGACTGCCGCATGCCGAAGCCCCACACTACATCTGATGCCCAGAAGCGCGCGTTGATCGCCGGTTCTGTGGGTAATTTCATTGAGTGGTATGAGTTTGCCGTTTACGGCTTTCTCGCCACGGTGATCGCGCAAAACTTCTTTCGTCTGCAGGGCGAAGCGGAGCTGACCGGTCTTATCCTGACCTATGCTTCCTTTGCGGTGGCCTTCTTTTTCAGGCCGTTGGGGGCGATATTTTTTGGCCGCATGGGCGACCGCCTTGGGCGCAAGCCTACGCTGATTTTCGTCTTGATCATGATGACATTGGTGACGACAGCCATTGGTCTCATTCCTGTCTATGCCAGCATTGGCGTGGCGGCACCGCTGATCATTACCGGGCTGCGTATTCTGCAGGGCCTGTTCGCCGGTGGAGAATACGGCGGCGCGGTTTCCCTGATGACGGAATTCGCGCCTAAAGGAGAGCGCGGACGCTACGGCGCCTGGCAATCTTTCACCGTGGCATTAGGCCTGCTGGCGGGGGCAGGCATTGTGGCACTGCTCTCTGCGCTATTGACGGCGGATGAGATGCACAGCTGGGGCTGGCGTATTCCGTTCTTCCTCGCCTTGCCGATGGGTGCAGTAGCGCTGTGGTTGCGCTATAGCATGGAAGAGACGCCGAGCTTTGTGCGTCAGCAACAGGCCAAACAACAGCGTCAACCTCAACCGGTTAGCGCCAGCGTGGGAGCAACGTTAAAAACTATCTTGCTGGCAATTAGCCGCGTGATGGTGTGGTCGGCGGCGGGCTATACCTATCTGGTGATTATGCCTACCTATTTGCAATCATCGCTGCACACCGGTTTTAATCAGGCGCTACTGATTGCGGTGATCTCGAATCTTGGCTTTGCGGCGACCATTATTCCGGCGGGGATCCTCAGCGACAAAATCGGTCGGCGCAGCGTAATGGTGATCGCCGCATGCTTATTACTGGTGCTGGCGCTTCCGTTATTGAAAGTATTACAGGCCGAATCTTCGACGCTGCTGATTAAAGCGATGGTGGTGTTTGTCGCGGGTGGAATTGTCGGATTGCTGGCCGGACCGGGCCCGGCGATGTTGGCGGAAATGTTCCCAACGCGCGTGCGCTACACCGGACTTGGACTGGCCTATTCATTATCCAATGCGATTTTCTCCGGCTGTGCGGGACTGATCATCACCTCGCTGATTAAACAAACGGGTAATCTGGATATTCCGGCCTGGTACATTATGGTGACCGCCGCGATCAGTATTCCAGCACTGATGACGCTAAATAAGAGAGATCATTTGCGATCGCTGGATGAATAACAGTGAAGTCTGATGTAAAAGGGCGCCTTTACGCTGCGCCCTGCGAAAACAATTAACTGCCGCCAACAAGGTGAGTACAACGTTTATTCACATCCCAGCTCGGTTCCGGCACCGTTTGGAATTCGGTAAACACATTCGCGGGATTGGTCTTAGCCGTAATGGTGTACGACTCTGGAATTTCGCGCGCACCGTAGCGTGGGGCGAGGAAATAGCGCTTACCCGGTTTTGGAATCAACGAAACCCACTGGGTTATCACATAGCCAGATGGGTTATAGAGGTACTGTCCGGCGACCACGGCATTGGGTCCGCCGCCGGTCAGCTGCTGAAAAGCAACCAATCTGTTTGGCGGGACTTTACGGGTGATGACGCTGCCATCGGCGCCCAGCACGCTGGAGTCTAATTCGTAACGTTCAACGCGGTCATAACAATCGCCTTTCTTTTCATAGAAAGCGACATAAAGTGTGCCGACATGGCCTTTATATTCCTGCACCACCAAGGTTGCAGCATCAGCACCTGAATAATCTTTGTAGTCGAGCGGTAACAGCGCGGAGCAGCCTGTAAGTAGGCTAGCCGGAATAAAGGCCACCAGGCGTGACAATGATTGAATTGATAACAGCATGCGGTATTCCTTCCCTTATAAAATAACCGCAGCTGTTATCGGCACATCGTCGGTAAAGTTGATGGTAAAACGAAAAGCTATTCGGCCGATCCCGCCAGCCGAATAATGAGGTGCAATAGGGTTTAGCGGTTTACCATTTGTTTGATCGCTTCCTGCACCGGGACCTCTCCACCTGTCAGCTCGATGATGATGCGGCTAACGCCCGGCTGCTCGACCAGTTCTGCCAGCGTAGCCGCGACGTCATCGCGCGAGATAGCGCCATAAGGGATCGCCAGCCCGGTGCGCACCAGGCCGCTGCCTTTCTCATCCGTCAGCGTGCCGGGGCGCAGGATCACCCAATCAAGGTTACTTTCCGCCAGCGCGACGTCTGCCATCTTCTTCACGCGCATATAGTTTTCAAAGGTGGCGGAGAGGTTCTTCGCTCTGCCGGCTTCCGGAAACGCCGAGACCAGCAAAAAGCGCGCAATGCCGGCCTGCTGCGCGGCAGCCACGGCGGTGTTTAATCCTTCACCGTCAATAGCGTTGGTCATCTCTTCGCCGCCTTTGCCGCCGGCCCCGGCGGTAAACACCACCACGTCACTTCCCGCCATCAATGCTGCGAGAGAAGTCACCTCCAGCGCGGTTAAATCGCCGTTAATCGGCTCGGCGCCCAGCTCACGTAACGGCTGTTCCTGTTCGGCTTTACGGAACAGTGGATGGGCAACATGGCCCTTTTTAGCCAACAGGGCAGCAAGGCGGCGACCAATGTTTCCCGCACCGCCAATGATAAATACCTTGAACATATAGGCCTCTCTGGTGGGTTTGAAAGCTGGCAAGTGTAGGATGCGATTGTGGTTAGCGCCACTGACGGCTTATGGAACACGGGTTGGGTCTGGAAAAAAACAGCGCAGTTTCTGCCGCTCGCGCCCGCTCTCATCGATATTCTCCGCCGCCAGCCAGCGGCTTAATGCCTGATCAATCACCGGCCATTCACCATCAATAATCGATAACCAATCGGTATCACGATTGCGCTGTTTACGCGTCATCGCCTGACGGAAACGGCCTTCGAAGGTAAATCCCATGCGCTCTGCCGCGCGACGCGATCCCTGATTCAGCGAGTCACAGCGCCAGGCGACGCGGCGATAACCCAGCGCGAAGGCCTGCTTGAGTAATAGAGTTAACGCCTCGCTGCCCAATACGTTGCGCTGCATCAGCGGCGACCAGGTGACATGGCCAATCTCGATTGCCCCGTTTTGCACATCGATATTGGCAAAGCACACCGCACCGACAGCCTGTTGGCGTGCATTGTCGATCACCGCATAACACACTAATGCGCTGTCGCTCATTTTGTTGGAAATCCACTGTTCCATCTCGATTAATGATTGCGGTTTGGCAGCGCCCAGCCAGGTCCAGTCGCGATCGTCCGGTGCCAGCGAGAAGGCAGTAAACAGCGCCTCGCTGTGCACCCGCTGCAGCGGGGCTAGCTGACAAAAGCGGCCCGTAAGCACTGCCGTGGGAGGAAAAGTGGCGGGTTGCCAGTCGGGTAAGGGCACACCAACGGGCTGACCATATTGATTGAGTCGCGTCACATCATCTCCTGACTATGCGATTAGTGAATGTGAGTTTACTCCATCACCCAATGCCCAGCACTCACCTCGCGGTAGCGGCGCGTTTCCGGGACAAAACCCAGCGCGCGCACCGGACTTTTTAGTTCGCTGATGTCAATCTGGCGTTTCACATGACGACGAGCCGGATCGGGCACCGGCACCGAGGACAACAGTTTGCGCGTGTAGTCATGCTGCGGGTTTTCAAAGATAGCCGCACGCGGGCCAATCTCGACGATTTCTCCCAGCAGCATCACCGCGACGCGATGGCTAATGCGCTCTACCACCGCCATATCATGTGAAATAAACAGATACGACAAGCCAAGACTCTGTTGCAGGTCGAGCAGTAGATTGATGATTTGCGCTTTCACCGTGACATCCAGCGCCGACACGGATTCATCGGCGATGATCATTTTAGGATCGAGCATTAAAGCGCGCGCGATGCAGATGCGCTGGCGCTGGCCACCGGAAAATTCATGCGGATAACGTTTCATCATGCTGGCGGCCAGGCCAACGCGCTCCATCAGTGACGCCGCTTTTGCGCGCGCCTCGGCTTTGTTGCCTAAGCGATGCTGCAGAAAGGGTTCGGTAAGCGCCTCCAGCACCGACATACGCGGATTAAGGCTGGCGAACGGATCCTGGAAAATCATCTGCATGGCGCGGCGCAGGGTGCGCAGTTCATTGGCGGAGAGATTCAGCACGTCGTAACCATCAAAGGCCACTTCGCCCGCCGCCGGCGTGACAAGTCGGGTTAACGATCGTCCGGTGGTCGATTTTCCGCAGCCCGATTCGCCCACCAGCGACAAGGTTTCACCCGGCATTAAATCAAATGAGATGTTCTCCACTGCATGCACCGCGCCGGTTTTGCGGCTAAACACCCCTTCATGGATGCTGAAGCGGGTGCTGAGATTTTTCACTGATAGCAGCGGCTGGCGCGGTGTCGCGGCAGCTGCGGCGAATGCCGTTGCCTTATCATCAAGGGAGAACTTACGCGGGCCATCAATGCCGCGCATCGCACCTAACTGCGGCACGGTGGCAATCAGCGTGCGGGTATAATCGGCGGCGGGTGCCGAGAAGATGGCGGCGGTGGTGCCGGTTTCTACTACATCGCCTTGATACATCACTAATGTACGATCGGACACTTCGGCAACCACGCCCATATCATGCGTGATAAACAGCACGGCGGTGCCTTCCTCTTCCTGCAACGTTTTAATCAGGTCGAGAATCTGCCCCTGAATCGTCACGTCGAGCGCGGTAGTGGGCTCATCCGCAATCAACAGCTTTGGCCGCAGCGCCAGCGCCATGGCAATCATCACGCGCTGACGCATCCCGCCGGAGAAATGGTGCGGATAATCATTAAAACGTTTGGCGGCATTCGGGATGCGTACCTTCTCCAGCAGACGAATCGTCTGTTCACGCGCGGCACGTTTACTGATTTTGCGATGATTGATCAGCGCTTCCGCAATCTGATTGCCGATAGTGAAGGAGGGATTCAGGCTGGTCATCGGCTCCTGAAAAATCATCGCTACCGCGTTACCCCGCATATCGCGCATGGCGGACTCGCTCAGCGTCAGCAGATCAACGCCATTGAGCATAACCTTGCCGCTTACGCGCGCGTGGCGCATGTTGAGTAAGCGCATAATCGCCATTGAGGTAACGCTTTTGCCCGATCCCGATTCACCGACGATCGCCAGCGTTTCGCCCGCCGCGACGGTTAACGACACATTTCTCACCACCTCGCGCCATTGATGGTCAACGCGGAAGGCGACCGTCAGATTTTCAATGCGCAGAACCGGTTCGACTGCTGCTGAGGCGCTGTTCATTTCGCTGCCACAAAACGCGCTGACAGGTGGCTTACCGGCAGGAAGCTGAAGTCGGTATCAAACGGGTAAGCAGGCTGCAATTTGCGCTTACGCGTTAAGCGTTCCACATACTGATCGACTACGCCTTCCGACAGCGCCATTAAATTAGGATTAGCCAGCGGCGCCAGCTCCGGCGACAAATAGCCCGATTTCACCACCACGATTTTGGCGCTTGCTGGATCGAGGCCGAGCAGGGCGAAATCCGCCAGGTTGTGATAGGGACGGCGACGATCGGCCACCACCAGCGTAATGCCGTCGATTTGCAGCAGCGCCTGTTTTGCCAGCGAACGGGCATCGTCGCTAAGATGCTTCACCACGAATTCGCCTTGCACTTTTCCGCCTGCCGGATCGAGCGAGGCACCCACGCTGAGCTGCAGCGTGGCGCCCACGCCAGCGGCAAACGCCGCATCGGTGGCGGGTTTATCGGTAATTCCTGCCACGATAACGTCCTGCGCTCGCTGGCGAATCAGTTCGGCCAACACATCAGCACGATCGCCCACGCCGCCGCCGGTAGGATTATCACCAGAATCCGCCAGAATGACCGGTGCGGTTTCACTGGCGATGGCCATGGTTACGCACTCATCAATGCTGCCGGTAACGCAGCCAAAACTGAATTCGTCGCGCGCCTGCCAGTAAGCTAATGCCAGTTTGGCCGCCTGCTCAGATAACACATCGGCGTCGGTACCGGTCATGATTGCAGCGGCGGTGGCACGTGGTTCATCGGCCCAAACGTAGCCAACCATCAGCGACGCATCCCAGATGTGTTCCAGCGCATTAATTGCAGGTAAACGTGCATACAAACTTTTGGCTGGCTCATCTTCCGTGCTGGTACGTTCACCGGGCAACACTACTGGAATCGGCGCCCATACCACGCCCGGTTTAACCCCGCTTTGCAGGCTTTTAACCAGCATCGATACCGAGCGGCGCATGGTCTCTTCCACATCAATGTGCGGCGCAGTGCGATAGGTGGAGAACATATCGATGGCGTCGATGATACGCTGGGTAACATTGCCATGCAGATCGTAGCTCACCGTAATCGGGCAATCTGCGCCAACTAACTCGCGGGTGGCGCTGATCCAGTCGCCTTCAGCATCTTCCATGCCTTCAACATACACCGCACCGTGCATGGCGAGATAAACGCCATCCACCGGTAAATGTGCGGCCAGGCGCGTCAGGAAATCGTGCTTAAAATCTTCGTAGGTGATGCGTGCCACCGGGCCGCCGGCGATGGCGCGCGCGTGGAAGGTGGGCAGAAACTCGGCATCATAATCCTGCAGAAAGGCAAAGTAGGGGTTGGTAATCAGGTCATCACCGCGCACGATGCGGAAGTCGTCGGCATAATTCAGCACCGGATTGTAAGTACTGCACTCAGTATGAATTCCACCAAAAGCAATGCGCATAGCAGCCTCCGCTAGTCGGGTAAGTGAATGATAAAACGATACGCCGCCACACTGGCCGCGGCTCTGGCCCAGCTCTCTTCATCAATGACCATGCTGGATATCGGCGTTTTGCCGATAATCGATGGCAACACGTGGCTATCAATCGCCTGCAGCACCACGGTTTTTAGCAGCCCGTCAAACGCATCGGGCTGATGAGCAATCACAATCATTTCGGGGTCATTCATCTGGATTATGTTGGCGATCGCCAGGCCCAGCGCATGGCCGGCCTGATGTAAAATTGCGATCGCTGCGCTGTTGCCTTTCACCGCCAGCGCCTCCAGCTCGGTAATCGAACCGCTCTCCAGCGCTTTATCGCGCATGCTTTCACGAATGGCGGTTAACGACGCCAGCGTATCAAGGCAGCCGCGTTTGCCGCAGCGGCAGGGACGCCCGCCTGATTCGATGGTGCAGTGGGCAATTTCACCGGCGCCGCCGTGCGCCCCGCGATGCAGTTGCCCCTGAAAAAAGTGCGCCGCGCCAATGCCATCACCATGGGAAATCAGGCTGAAATTGCGCGCCTTTTTCGCCACCCCGAATATCTTCTCGCTCACCGCCAGCGCTTTGGCATCGTTCTCCAGCGAAACATCCAGCCCGGTTTGCTGTTTCAACAGCTCGGCGAGCGGCACGTTCTTCCAGCCCAGCAGCGCCGACTGCACGCAAACAGCCTGATTTTCATCGACAAAGCCGGAGAGGGTAACGCCAAGACCGATCAGCTGATCCGGCGAAATCGCTTTTTGCGCAATCAGCGCCGGAATCGCAGCTGCAATGGTCACCGCCAGCTGCTGAGGATCAAGATTCAGCGCCATGTCGGTGGAAGCCAGCGTGCGGCCATGCATATCAATCAACACTAAAACCACGCGCTCACCGAGCAGCGAAGCACCGAGAAAATAGGCGCTGTCGGCGCGCATTTTTAATAAAATTGATGGACGACCCTGCCCAGTAGATTCAGCAGCACTCTCTTCCAGCAGTCCGGCGCTCAGCATCTCTTTTACCAGCGGACTAATTGCGGCTTTGCTCAACTTCATCTTTTCCGCCAGCGCGGTGCGGCTCATCCCATGCGAGGCAATAAGCAAACGTAAAATTTGTTGCTGATGGGGATTGAGCATGCGGGTTCTCACAGTGTTAACACTTATGCGCTGACAATAATAAGGCCAGAAAACAAATACAACGATATTTAGTTAATTTTCTGAATACAGATCTAATTATAAGTAAATTATATGAACCTACGTCTTGGCTTTTGTTTAGGGATTGTGGCTTATATAGCGCAATGTTTATCAACAAAGCAGTAGATATCGTATCGCTGCCCGAACATTTCGTAGCGGCGCAATTTATTGCGCAATAAATTGCGCCGCTACAGGTGGTGCGTGGTGGTAATGACGTGCATTCATTCACCGATCGTTTCAATGATTCATTGAGGGCCTTCATGGAAAGCAAACATAAGCATTTCAAGGTACTGACGCTGGCCGGTTGTCTATTGGCGTCACTGGCGAGCGCCTCCGTTTTCGCCAGTCAGCTGGTGATCATGCAAAATGAACCGCCGCGCAGCATGGATCCAGGCAACCAAACCGCGACCTTTACCGGTACGGTGCTGGACCCGATGTATGAAGGCCTGACGCGTCTCGGTGATGACGGCAAAATCATTCCGGCATTAGCGCTGTCGTGGACATCCGATGAGAGCGGACTCAACTGGACATTTACCCTGCGGCCCAATGTTAAATTCCATGACGGCACGCCATTTAATGCCGATGCGGTAGTAGAAAACTTTCAGCGCCATTTAAATACGCAGCGCGGTTTAGCGGGCAGCGGCAAAATTCGCACCTTTATTCAGGATGTGAAGAAAAAAGACGATCTGACTGTCACGTTTCAGCTGAAAAAAATTAACCCGGCATTTTTAACCGTATTAGCCTCTGGTCCGGGTTTAATGGTGAGCCCAAAAGCGGATAAAGACGGCACAATTAACAATAAAGCTGACGGCACGGGCCCGTATAAATTGGTGCAATATAAATCCGGCGAATATGTGCTTGAACAAAAGAATACCGACTATTGGGGAAAATCCTCCGGTCCGGATGAAATTAAATGGACGTGGAGCAGCGAACCTTCAGTAATGAATATGGCGCTGCAATCGGGGCAGGTCGATATTATTAACCCTGTGCCGCCGCAGTTTGCTGGCATGTTGAAAAACAATGCCAACGTCAATCTGAAACAGTCGCCGGGTGCGGCGGTGTTCTGGGTCGATCTCAATACCCAGAGCAAAGCGCTCAGCGATGTCCGCGTGCGCCAGGCGTTGAATTTCGCCACGGACCAACAGGCGCTGGTTAAAGCCATCATGTTTGGCTATGCGCAACCGGCTAACTCTGCGCTGGCACCGGTTGATCCAAACTACGACAAGAATCTGCGCGACTATCCGTACGATGTGCAGAAAGCCAAAGATCTGCTGAAAGCGGCGGGCTACGCCGATGGCTTCGCGCTTTCAATTGCGGTACAGGCGCCGGATGCGCGCACCGCGCAGGTGTTACAGGGCATGTGGAGCAAAATTGGCGTAAAACTTACCGTGCGCCAGATGGAGAGCGGCGTATGGACCAAAGCCGCCTTTGCCGATGGCAAAGAGAAAGCCGCGCAGGGGACCGATGCGGTGCTGGCATCCTGGTCTTCCGGCTTATACGGCTCAGACCTGCAGTTGCGTCCGCTGTATCACACCAGCAGTTTCGCGCCGGGCGGCGCCAACCTCGGCTTCTTTAGCGACAAACAGACGGATGAACTCATCGATACCGCAGCCTCCACGCTCGACGATGCCAAACGCAAAGATCTCTATTTCCAGGCACAAAAGCAGATCAGCGGATTAGCGCCGCAGGTGCTGCTGTTCTATCAGGACGATCTCTATGCCGCACGTAAAAATATCAGCGGTGTGATCATGCAGCCGGGCGGACAAATTGTCGTGCGCGATGCGGTGAAGCAATAAACCAATGGCTGATGTGAAATGAAAGCGTACGTCGCAAAAAAGGTGCTTTCGCTGCCGCTCATTATCTTCGGCGTGTCGATCATCGTGTTTATCGCCATCCGTGCGCTGCCGGGCGATCCGGCGCGGCTGATGGCCGGCCCGGAAGCGCCGCAGGAAGCGGTGGACAGTATGCGCGTGCGGCTGGGGCTGGATCAGCCCTTGCCGCTGCAATACGTCAAGTTTGCCGGGGAAGCGCTGCATGGCAACCTCGGATTGTCGCTGCAGTCGCAGCGTCCGGTGATGACGGAAATCAGTGAGCGGTTGCCCTTCACCTTATCGCTGGCGGCGCTGGCTTATCTGCTGGCGATTGCGATTGGCGTACCGGCGGGGATGACTGGCGCAATTTATCGCCAGCGCATTCCCGACCAAATCGTTATGGTGCTGACCATCGCCGGTGCGTCGATTGCTAACTTCTGGCTGGCGCTACTGGCGATGAACTACTTTGCCGTAGAGCTGGGCTGGCTGCCGCTGCTGGGCGCTGATTCATGGAAAAACTACATCATGCCCACCGTCACGCTGGCGATCTTGCCGATGGCGATGATTGCCCGCATGACGCGTTCCAGCATGCTGGATGTGTTGAGTCAGGATTACATTCGCACCGCCAAAGCCAAGGGATTGTCCTCTGGCAGCATTCACTGGAAGCACGCGCTGCGTAATGCGCTGATCCCCATCGTCACCATTGTCGCCCTCAACTTCGGCAGCCTGATTGGCGGCGCGGTGGTCACCGAATCGGTGTTCAACTGGCCGGGGATTGGCCGCTTGCTGGTGGATTCAGTGCGTTACCGCGATTATCCGGTGATTCAGGGCGTCACCCTGGTTGCCGTAACCGGCGTGGTGTTGATGAACCTGGTGGGCGAAATTTTGATTGGCTTGCTCAACCCGAAAATAAGGTTCGACTGATGAACAGTATTGAAAGCGCCGCGCTGCCGCCGCGTTCGCGCAGCCGAAACCTGCTCAGAATCCTGATCGCCAATCCGTCAATTGCCATTGGCGGCGCGCTGGTGCTGCTGGTAGTCCTCGCCGCCGCGCTGGCTCCGCTGATTACCCATTGGGATCCGGTCGAGCAGGATTTACTCAATACCTTACAAGCGCCTTCGGCCGCACACTGGTTTGGTACCGACGATTATGGTCGCGACATTTTTTCACGCGTGATTTACGGTGCGCGCATCACGCTGTTTGAAGTGAGCCTCAGCGTGGCAATATCCATGGTGATCGGCATTCCGCTCGGCATCATCTCCGGATTGGCCGGGCGCAAGATTGATGCCCTCATCATGTGGGTGATGGATATCATCTTTGCCTTTCCCGGCATTGTGCTGGCGATTTTGATTGTTAGCGTATTGGGCGAAGGACTCACCAATATGCTGATCGCCATCTCGCTGTTCTCGATTCCGGTGTATGCGCGCCTGAGCCGCAACCTGACACTCGGCCTGAAGAATATGGAGTACATCGAAGCGGCGCATATGCTTGGCGTGCGCTATCCGCGCATCATCACGCACTATATTTTGCGCAACTCAATTGGCCCGCTGATTGTTCAGTCGACGTTAACGGCGGGCGCAGTGGTGCTTTCTGCCGCCAGCCTCTCTTTCCTCGGCTTAGGCGTGCAGCCGCCAATGCCAGAGTGGGGTACTATGATGAGCGACGGGCGCAACTTCCTTGGCCTGAATATCTATGTGTCACTCTTTCCCGGATTGGCGATTTTGATTACCGTACTGGGCTTCAACGTGCTCGGTGATGGATTACGTGATGTGATGGATAAACGTTTATGAGTGAACAACCTGCGGTAATTTGCCTCGATCTGGGCGGCTCATTTATCAAGTTAGGCGCGATGGATGCGCAGGATCAATTAACCCTGCTCGATCAGCAACCCATCCCGGCCGCCAGCTGGGAAGATTTCACCGCGCTGGTTAGCCAGATGATTGCCCAACATCAGGCGCATTTTACCGCTAATAGCCCGCTGGCGATCTCCACCGCCGGCATTGTGGCGCCAGAGTCAGGCGAGATGTTTGCCAGTAACATTCCCGCGTTTCATCAGCGCAGTCTGGCTAATGAACTAGGCGCGCTGCTGCACCGCCAGGTCATTGTGCATAACGATGCTGACTGCTTTACCGTGGCCGAAGCGTTAGCCGGTGCCGGCAAAGGGCATAAAGTGGTGTTTGGCGCCATTCTCGGTTCAGGCGTGGGCGGCGGATTAGTGGCGGATGGCCGCATTATTACCGGACAAAATGGTTTGACCGGTGAATGGGGACACGGGCCGATTACACTCACCGAAGTGGAAATTGATGGCACCACCGTGCGCCTGCCGCGCCTGAGCTGCCCGTGCGGACAAAAGGGCTGCCTCGACAGTTACGGAGGCGCGCGCGGTCTGGAGAACCTGCATCAGACATTACATAACTGCACCGCCAGCAGCGTTGAGATAATTACACGCTGGCAGCAGCAGGATGCGCTGGCACAGCAAACCATCAAGGCGTGGCTACAGCTGGTCGGTCAGCCGCTGGCCTACAGCATCAATATCACTGGTGCCTCACGCGTGGCGGTGGGGGGCGGATTGGCGTCCGTAACATCGCTGATCGCAGCATTGGACGAAGTAGTGCAGGGCTATGTATTACGCCGCACCTCACAGCGTTTAGTGGTCCCCGGCGAGTTCGCGCATCACGGCGGCATGATGGGCGCCGCGCTATTGGCCCGGCAAAGTCGCCAATACTGAATTCAGGCACGTTTTGTAGCGGCGCGATTTATCGCGCGAATCATTGGCTGCAGTGTGCCAATTCCTATTTTGCGCAATAAATTGCGCCGCTACGGCATGTGCGGGTTTTTACGCTATCATATGCCGCTTACTTAACTCAGTTACGACGATGGTTGCTGTTTAATGCGTCCACGATCCTGACTGAGTTCTTCACCTGTGGTTCGGAAAACTCATGTCATCAGTACAACCCCAACTTACTCAGCTGCCGAATGAGGCATCGCTGCCGCGTCAGAGCGTGCTGAAGGCCCTGTTCGCGCTCGGCACCGGCGGCTTTGCCATTGGTACCGGCGAATTCGTCATCATGGGCCTGCTGCCCGATGCAGCCAAAGGCCTCAACGTCTCGATTCCCTCCGCTGGGCATCTCATCAGTATTTATGCCCTCGGCGTGGTGATTGGTGCGCCACTGCTGGCGGTGTTAGGCGCGCGCGCCTCACGTCGTAACTTCCTGATGACGCTGATGGGCCTGTTTGCCGCCGGTAACCTGCTGAGTGCGATTGCGCCCGGCTATTACTCGATGCTGCTGGCGCGTTTCCTCGCCGGTTTCCCGCACGGCACCTTCTTTGGCGTGGCGGCGCTGGTAGCTGCTGGCCTGGTCGAACGCAAAAAGCGCGCGCAGGCGGTGTCGATGGTGCTGTTTGGCCTGACTATCGCCAACTTACTCGGCGTGCCCGCCGTCACTGCCATAGGTCAATGGTTCGGCTGGCGTGATGCGTTTGCCATTGTCGGCGGTCTGGCGCTGGTGACCTTGCTGCTGATTTGGCTGTGGGTGCCGAACGTGGCTGGCGACAAACAGGCCAGCCCGCTGCGTGAACTCTCCGCTTTGACGCGCAAACAGGTGCTTTTAACGCTAGCGATCGGCGCGGTGGGCAGCGGCGGTTTGTTCTCGGTGTTTAGCTACGTTAAACCGACCATGACCGAACTGGCGCAGATGCCGGTGAGCTGGATTCCCGCCGTGCTGGCGCTGTTCGGGCTGGGCATGATTATCGGCAACATTGCCGGTGGCCGTCTGGCCGATCGCGGCATTGAAAAGACCATCCGCATTTTGCTGATCTGGTCATTTCTGGTGCTCAGCGCCTTTGTGTTTGCCGCGCACTATGCGCTGGCGGGTGCCATCAATGTGATGCTGGTGGGCACCATGGTGGCGCTGGCGGCGGTGCTGCAAATCCGCTTGATGGACGTGGCCGGTGATGCGCAAACCATGGCGGCAGCGATGAACCACTCGGCGTTTAACCTGGCGAATGCGCTCGGCGCGTGGCTGGGCGGCGTCACCATTTCAGCTGGCCTGGGCTGGCAGTCAACCGGTTGGGTGGGCGCGATTCTGGCGGTGTTAGGTCTGTTAATTCATGCGGTGGCGATGCGCGATGCGCGCCGTAAATCCATCACTTTTGCTCACGAAAGTCACTGATACTTATTAATAAGCACACACCGTAGCGGCGCAATTTATTGCGCATTGCCAGGATGGGCATAGTGCCTCCATTGGTAAACGCGATGAATCGCGCCGCTACGTTTGGTGCAACTCATTGATTACGCCAGCTTCTCCTGCAAAAAAGCCATAAACACCCGATTAATTTCACTGCGCTGGCGATGCTGTGGATAAAGCGCATTCAGATTCAGCGTTGCCGGTTGCCACTCTTCCAGCACGGTAATCAGCTCGCCACTGGCTAACGCCGGCGCCACGATGAACTCGGGCAGCAGAATCAGCCCCAGCCCGGCAACGGCCGCATCACGCAGCATCTCTCCGTTATTGCTGACCATCGGCCCTTGCACGCTAATCACTTTGCGCTCATCGCCTCTAAACAGTTCCCAGCCCGTTTGGCTTTCGCGCCCGTAGCGCAGGCACAAATGTTCGGTGAGCGCTTCCGGCGTGCGCGGTGCGCCGGCGCCCTGCAGGTAGGCCGGACTGGCGCAAATGACTCGCCGGAACTCGCCGAGTCGTTTGGCGATCAAACTGGAATCGGGCAGCGTGCCAATGCGGATCGCCATATCGAAACCTTCGCCCACCATATCGACATAGCGATCGGCCAGTTCAACCTGGAACTGCAATCCCGGATGCAAGCTGAGAAACTCGGCAATAAACGGCGACAGATGGCTGATGCCAAACGACATCGGCACGCTGAGACGGAAACTGCCTTGCAGCGCCTGACGGCGTCCCGATACCGCCAGCTCGGCTTCCTGCACATCATCGAGAATGCGCTGCGCGTGCTGCGCAAACAGCTGTCCGTTATCCGTCACCGATAACTTACGCGTATTACGATTGAGCAGACGCGTGCCGAGCGACTCTTCCAGAGCGGCAATACGGCGGCTGACATATTGTTTCGACAGCATGAGCTGTTCGGCGGCGGCGGTGAAGTTACCGGCTTTGATTACGGCTACATAAATGCGGAGATCTTCAATCTGCATATTGTCCACTCATCGGTGACACTCATTGTCATTTGAACGCATTGTTAGGCAAAACAGTTTACGTATACTTATCTGCAACGGGAAGGGTAATCGCCCTCCAACAGCACATTTGAGGAGCAGATCATGATTGAACAACGCCTGTCAGAACAACGCGGAGTGGGTGACCACGGTTGGTTGAACTCACATCACACTTTTTCCTTCGCTAACTATTGGGATCCGCAACAGACCGGCTTCTCCGATCTGCTGGTGATCAATGATGACCGCGTTGCCGCGGGCCGTGGATTTGGTGCGCACCCGCACAACAATATGGAAATCATCTCCTATGTGCTGGAAGGCGCGCTGGAGCATAAAGATTCCATGGGCACCGGTTCGGTGATTGTGCCGGGCGATGTGCAGCTGATGAGCGCCGGTAGCGGCGTCACGCACAGCGAGTTTAACCACTCGAAAACGGATAAGGTGCACTTCCTGCAGATTTGGATTGTGCCTGCTGAACGTAACACGCAGCCGGGTTATCAGCAGGTTTCCGTGGCAGAGAGTGACAAGCGCGGCCAGCTGCGTTTGATCATTTCGCCAAACGGCGATAACGGTTCGCTCAGCGTGCATCAGGATATTCGTATTTATGCCGGACTGTTTGACGGAGCAGAGCAGCAGACTTTCGAACTGGATGCCGATCGCTACGCCTATATTCACGTGGCACGCGGCAGCATCGAAGTGAATGGCGTGACGTTTAAAGAGGGCGACGGTGCACGGGTTCGTAACGAAACTGCGCTGCAGTTCGCTAACGGTGATGATGCGGAAGTGCTGGTATTTGATTTGCGTCCGCTGGAAGTGAATCATCCGCAGCGTTAATGATTAAAAAGAGTGCAAAGAGCAGTGCGAGCCATCGCGCTGCTTTTTTTTATGCGCGATCACAGCGTATGTAACACTTTTTCTTAACATTAATTGCAGTGATTAAGATCGCAATAATTATTTCCATACTCTCTTTAATAGATAGCCATTGAACCTAAGCATCATGGCTAAACATGGAGAGGGCAGCATGCACGAAAAAATCCCCGGAACGCGTTGGTATCGCGTCATTGCCCCAATTCTTATCACCTGCATTGTTTCATTCATGGATCGCGTCAATATCAGCTTCGCGCTGCCTGGCGGTATGGATCAGGATCTGGCGATCACCAGCCAAATGGCCGGTGTGGTCAGCGGCATCTTCTTTATCGGTTATCTGTTTTTACAAGTGCCTGGCGGTCGTATCGCGGTGAATGGCAGCGGGAAACGTTTTATTGCCTGGTCGCTGGCCGCGTGGATGGTGGTCTCCATCGCCACCGGGTTTGTCACCAATCACTATCAGCTGCTGGCGCTGCGTTTCGTGCTGGGGATTTCCGAAGGCGGCATGCTACCGGTGGTGTTAACCATGGTCAGCAACTGGTTTCCGGAAAAGGAGCTGGGACGCGCTAACGCCTTTGTCATGATGTTCGCGCCGCTGGGCGGCATGTTCACCGCACCGATATCGGGCTACATCATTAACGTGCTGGACTGGCGCTGGCTGTTCATTATTGAAGGTCTGCTTTCTGCCGCTGTGCTGCTGGTGTGGTGGCTGGTGATCGCCGATCGTCCTGAGGATGCGCGTTGGTTACCCGCCCGAGAAAAAGAGTATCTGCTGCGCGAGCTGGCACGTGAAAAGGCCCAGCATCTTAAAAAGGAACCGGTCAGCAAAGCGCCGTTAAAAGCGGTGTTCCGGAACTCGGGTCTGATGAAGTTGGTGGCGCTGAACTTCTTCTACCAAACCGGGGATTACGGTTACACGCTGTGGCTGCCGAGTATCCTGAAAAATCTTACCGGCAGCAATATGGCGGGCGTTGGCCTGCTGGCGGCGATTCCGTTTGTCGCCACAGTTCTGGGCATTTACGCCATCTCCTGGTTGAGCGATCGCACCGGCAAGCGGCGTTTGTGGGTGATGGTTTCGCTGTTCTGTTTCGCCGCTGCGTTGCTGGCTTCGGTGGTGCTGCATGACAACGTCGTCGCCGCCTACATCGCGCTGGTGGTGTGCGGCTTCTTCCTGAAAGCGGCGACCAGCCCATTCTGGTCGATTCCCGGACGTATCGCCGCGCCGGAAGTAGCAGGTAGCGCACGCGGTGTCATTAATGGATTAGGCAACCTGGGCGGATTCTGTGGGCCGTATCTGGTGGGCATCATGACGCTGCTGTACAGCCAAAACGTGGCGATTTGCTGGCTGGCGGGATCGCTGGTGATTGCGGGCATCTTTACGCTATTACTGCCAAAAGCGTGCGATATCAATCCTTCCGAGCCGCGCCGACATTTGAAGGAAAATCATTTGATGAGTGTGAAACATTAAGTCGAGGCAAGTCAGGAAGGGGGACGGATAATTGCCGTATATGCAGCTGGTACTATTCTGAAATTTAACCTTGGGTAGGCGGAATAATTAAAAAGGGAGCAGCTAATTCGTTGCTCCCTTTTATACGTTTCAATCAATCGAAAGATTATGAATAGCCAGCACAGCACGCGCGGCTTCTTTGCCTTTCTTGATGAAATGCTCGGTATAGAAGTTTTCGATGACATCAACCGGCTGGAAATTATGCGGGGTTAATGACACGGAAAACACCGGCACGTTGGTCGTCAGCTGTACGTTCATCAGGCCATCCACCACGGCTGCCGCGACGAAATCATGGCGATAGATACCGCCGTCCACCACCAGCGCCGCGCAGACAATCGCATCGTATTTGCCGGTTTCTGCCAGACGCTTAGCCAACAGCGGCATTTCAAATGCGCCAGGTACTTCCAGCACTTTTAATTGCGCTTCAACGGATTGGTCGGCTAATTCTTTTTCGAAACCCACCAGAGCGTTATGGACAATTTCTTTGTGCCATCCGGCTTTAATAAATGCAATTTTAATATTGTTCATGATTATTCCGACATCACCTGTAATTTGTTCGCGCTATTAAATTAAGAGAGAAATCCATACTCTCAGCAATAATGTGTTTGTATACCATATGTTACGTTTATGATCCACCAAGCCTAAGTAGCGATAAATGCCGTGATATGTAATGCCTCGTAAACTATCTGGTTATTCCGCGCTTGACGGCGACCATCGCCTGCAATACAAATAGACGCGTCGGGGGAGTCTCGCCATAGAGACTGAGAGGCTAATAGCGCACTGCGCGGCTTAGCGACCCTTTGAACCTGACCCAGTTGATACTGGCGTAGGAAGACTGACAGCTTGTTAGATTGGCTGTCTGGCGCTAAGGCAAGTTCGATGGTTGGCGCCCTTTCCCTTCTCCTGTATCTGCGGGTCTCAGTCAACACTGAGAGGCCGATGTGAACTTCCCCTTTTTAAACATCCTGGAACAGGCGCTGTGAGCCGCTGGAGCGTGCTCGGCTGCGGCGTGGCCGGCTTGTGCGTGGCAACGTTGCTGGCGGAACGCGGTGAAGACGTTGAGGTGATCGGCGATGCATCGCGGCGTCCGGCTTCCTGGTTTGCGGGTGGCATGCTGGCGCCCTGGTGCGAATCCGAAAGCGCACCGCGCGAGGTGATCTCCCTTGGACAGCACTCTGCCGCGTGGTGGCAACAGCGCGTCAGCAGCGTCGAGCATCAGGGTACGCTGGTGGTGGCGCCGCCGCGCGATAGCCAGGAACTCAACCGTTTCGCCCGCATGACCGAGCAACATCAATGGGTCGATCCCAGCCACATCGAACCGGCGCTGGAAGGGCGCTTTGCGCGCGGTCTGTTCTTCGCTCAGGAAGCGCATCTCGATCCGCGCCTGGCGCTACAGGAGATGCGTGAAAAGCTGATCGCCCGCGGCGTAGCCTTCAGCTCGCATACGCCAAGCGGTCAGACTATCGATTGTCGTGGTATCCATGCGGCGCCTGAGCTGCCGCGCCTGCGCGCAGTGCGCGGTGAGATGCTGATTCTGCACAGCGATGAGGTGCAGTTTTCCCGTCCGATCCGCCTGTTGCATCCGCGTTTTCCCTGCTATCTGGTGCCGCGTCGCGGCGGCCATTTCATGCTCGGCGCCACCATGGTTGAGAGCGACGATGCCAGCGCAATCAGTGCCCGCGCCATGATGGAGTTACTCAGCGCCGCTTACGCTATTCATCCGGCATTAGCGGAAGCGCGCGTCATCGAGGTCGGCAGCGGGCTGCGTCCGGCCTATCCGGCCAATCTGCCGGAAATTCACTACCAAAATGACACCTTTTATCTCAACGGCATGTATCGCCACGGTTTTCTGCTGGCACCGATGCTGGCAGAGCAGCTGATGCAGCGCCTATCTGGAGAGCAATCCTATGAACATTCAGCTTAATGGCCGCGCCATCAGCACCCAGGCCACCAGCCTGAGCGAATTGTTGATCGAGCAGCAAATTGATGTGGCCTGCGTGGCCACCGCCTTTAACGGCGCCTTCGTGCCGAAAAGCCAGTACGACACGCAGCTGCTGGATGAAGGTTGCCAGCTGGAAGTGCTGTCACCGATGCAGGGAGGCTAAGCGATGTTTTACGATCATGATCCCCAATCACGCTTCCTACTCGGCACCGCGGGCTATCCTTCGCCGGCGATTTTACAGCAGGCGATTGCCGCGTCTGGCAGCGAAATCATCACCGTTAGCCTGCGACGCGAAGGCGCTGCCGGTGCAGCATTTCGCGATCTGCTGACCGGACTCAACATCCGCGTGTTACCGAACACCGCCGGCTGTCATACGGTGAAAGAGGCGGTCACCACCGCGCATATGGCACGGGAACTGTTCAATACCGCGTGGATCAAGCTGGAAGTGATCGGCCACGCCGACACGCTGCAGCCCGATCCGTTCGCGCTGGTGGAAGCGGCGCGCATTCTCTGTGCAGACGGCTTCCAGGTATTTCCCTACACCACTGAAGATCTGATCGTTGGCGAAAAACTGCTGGCGGCAGGCTGTGAACTGTTGATGCCGTGGGGCGCGCCGATCGGTTCCGGCCAGGGATTGCGCAACATCGACGGCCTGCGCGCGATGCGCGCCTGGTTTAGCGATGTTCCGCTGATCATTGATGCCGGGATTGGTGCGCCGTCGCAGGCGGCGCAGGCGATGGAGATGGGTTTCGATGGCATTTTGCTGAATACCGCGGTCGCCAAAGCGGGCGATCCCATCGTGATGGCCAACGCTTTCCGTCAGGCGATTGAAGCCGGGCGAGCGGCATGTAGCGCCGGATTGATGGAGAAGCGCGATATGGCGAGTGCGTCCACGCCCATCTTTGGCCTGGCAAATCTCAACTGATGGGCGGCGATATGGAACGCTATCAACGCCAGATGATGCTGCCGGAAGTGGGTGAAGACGGGCAGCGCAAACTGCGCAACGCGCGCGTAGTGGTGGTGGGTGCCGGCGGGTTAAGCGCGACGCTGCTACCGCAGCTGGTGGGCGCGGGCGTCGGCCATATTCGGCTCTATGACGACGACGAAGTGGCGCTGCATAACCTGCATCGGCAAACGCTGTTTACTCTGCAGGATATCGGCCAGCCCAAGGTGCTCAGCGCACAGCAGGCATTACAGCAGCGTAATCCCGAGGTGCAGATCGACGCGCTGCAGCAGTCACTGAGCGCCAGCAATGTGCAGCAGGCCTTGGCGCAGTGCGATCTGGTGATCGACGCGGCGGATAATTTTGCCGTCACCTATCAACTCTCCGATGCGTGCATGCTAACGGGCATCCCGCTTATCAGCGCCTCGGTTCTACGCAGACAAGGTTACGTGGGCGGTTTTTGTGGCGGAGCGCCGAGCTATCGCGCGGTGTTTCCCCGCTTGCCCTCCTCGGCGGCGAACTGCAACACCGCAGGCGTGATGGGTCCGGCGGTCGCTGCATTGGGCGCGATGCAGGCGCAGATGGCGCTCAGCGTGCTGCTTGATCTGCAGCCATCGCCGCTTGGCTGTCTGGTGAACTGCGATTTTGTTAACTGGCACTTCCGCCCGTTCCGCTTTGATCAGGCCGAAGAACCGCAACAGGCGGTGCCGTTTATCGATCGGCAACTGCTGGCGGCGGATGACTGCATTGTCGAACTGCGTAGCCATGAAGAAGCGCCAGTCAGCGTCGCAGAGAGCGTTGAACGCCTTCTGCCGCAGGCGATCGCCACATGGCAGCCACCGACGCAGCAACGCATTGTACTGGTGTGCGCCAGCGGCATTCGTGCCGCGCAGGCCGCCGCAGTGTTGGCGCAGCGTGGCTTTAACCAGCTGGCGATTCTGGCGGCAAATCGCCCATGAGCCACGACATTCTTTTCAACGACGTGAGCTTTAGCTGGGGCGATAAACCGCTGTGCCAGCAGCTGAATCTGCAGCTGCGCGGCGGCAAAACCACGGTGATGCTGGGACGCAGCGGCATCGGCAAAAGCACGCTGCTGCGCTTGATCGCGGGATTACTTCAGCCGCAACAGGGCGCGGTGCAGGGATTGAGCGGCAATGTGGCGTGGATGGGGCAGCAGGATCTGCTCTATCCGTGGCTGACGGTGCTGGAAAACGTGATGTTATCGGCACGACTGGGCGGTGAAAAAGCAGATCGTCCGCGCGCGCTGGCGCTGCTGGAGCAGGTGAAGCTCAGCGAGGTGGCACACGTACCGCCGCATCAACTCTCTGGCGGCATGCGGCAACGCGTGGCGCTGGCGCGCACGCTCTATGCGCAGCGTGAGGTGGTGCTGATGGATGAGCCGTTCGCCACGCTTGATGTGATGACCAAACTTAGCCTGCAGACGCTGACCGCACGCTTGCTGCAAGGTAAAACCGTGTTGCTGGTGACCCACGATCCCCTGGAAGCCTGCCGCATGGCCGATGACATTTTACTGCTCGATGGCCAACCGCTGGACATCGAAAACTGGCCGGTGCCTGACGGTGTAACACCGCGACCGTTCGATGATCCCGGCGTGTTGCAGGCGCAGGCGCAACTTTTCTCCCGATTGAATACCCATGAAAACACTGTTTAGTGCGATCTATTTGTGCGTGGTGCTGCTGTGCGGCTGGCTGCTGGCGCGTCACAGCGGCGTGCCGACCTTTTTACTGCCTGCACCGCAGGTGGTGCTTGAAGCGCTATGGCTGCATCGCCAACTGCTCTGGCATCACACGTTATATACGCTGGCGGAAATTGTGCTGGCGCTGCTGCTCGGCGTGGGTGCCGGCGTGACGCTGGCGGTGCTGATGGCCGCCAGCCCGCTGTTGCGTCGCGTGCTGTTTCCGCTGGTGACTGCCAGCCAGGCGATCCCGGTATTTGCCCTCGCGCCGCTGCTGGTGCTGTGGCTCGGTTTTGGCATTGCGTCGAAAGTGGTGGTGGCGGCGTTGATTCTGTTTTTTCCGCTGTGCTTGTCACTGTTCGATGGGCTGTGCCGCACGCCGAGCGGCTGGCTGGAGCTGGCGCAAACCACCACGCCATCGCGCTTCCGCATCTTCTGGCGCGTGCGCTGGCCCGCCGCCTTACCGCAGTTTTTTTCCGGCTTACAGATGGCGGCAGTGCTGGCACCGATCGGCGTGGTAATCGGTGAGTGGGTTGGGGCGAGTGAAGGGCTGGGCTATCTGATGATGCAATCGAACGCTCGCCTTGAAACCGCCACCAGCTTTGCTGCGCTGCTGCTGTTACTGATTCTGGCGCTGCTGCTTTCCGGCAGCGTAGCGCTTATTCGTAAGAAAACCCTCTGGCAAACTCTATAAGGATGCACCTTGAACACCCTACGTATCGCCATCACCGCTTTGCTGCTGCTGACGACCAGCAGCGCGCACGCTGCAGAGAAAGTTCGTCTGCTGATCGACTGGTTTATCAACCCGAACCACGCGGCGATTTTTGCTGCCCAGCACAGCGGCGCCTTTAAAAAAGAGGGGCTGGAGGTGGAGATGATCGCACCGGCCGATTCGGCATCCGTGCCGCTGCTGCTGGCGGCGGGGAAAGTCGATCTCGCTATCAGCTACCAGCCGCAGCTGTATACGCTGGTGGAGAAACAGGTGCCGGTGATCCGCGTTGGCACTATGGTCAACCAGCCGTTGAACACGCTGACGACGCTGTCGAGTGATATCCACTCGCTCAAGGACTTTGCCGGGAAAACCCTGGGCTACGCCGTGCCGGGCACCGAGGATGTAGCGATCCGCAATATGCTGAAATCGCAGGGCGTTGATGCCGATAAAGTGAAGCTGATTAACCTGAATATGGACGGTGAATCGGCGCTATTGACGCACAAGATTGATGGTGCGATGACTATTTTCCGCAACTATGAGCTGTTGGATCTGCAGGACAAAGGCGCCCATCCGACGGTGTTCAAGCCGGAAGATCATGGTGTGCCAGCGTACGACGAGCTGATCATTTTGGCGAACCAGAAAACAGCGGCGCAGGATAAACGTATTCCGGCGTTCCTGCGCGGTCTGGATGCCGGCGTGGCGTGGCTGCGCGCGCATCCGCAAGAGGCGTGGCAGGCGTTTATCAAGCAATATCCGGAGCTGAACACCAAACTGAATCATCAAGCGTGGCAGGCGACGCTGCCGTACTTCGCTGCGCACAGCGCAGAGTTTGATCGGGCGCGCTATCAGGCATTTGGCGAATATATGAGAGCGAATGGGGTGATTAAGGATGTGGCGCCGATGAATCGGTATTCATTGTAGTGCGATAAGGAGTGGCGCGGTAAGGTGCGCTGGGTCCCTCACCCCAGCCCTCTCCCGCGCGCGGGAGAGGGGGCCGATGGTGCTCACCATAAATATCGCCACTCCACCTAAACATTCCACTTCACCTAAACATTCCACTCCACCTAAACATTATTCTCTACCTAAACATCCCCTCTCCCGCTTGTGGGAGAGGGCTAGGGTGAGGGCATCCGCTCTCCAATTTCCCTTGCACACCGCTGTATTTTTGATAATGATATTTATTCTCAACTATCAAGTCATGGACAACCTGATGCGTTTCCCCGCTCTTTCTCTGCTGCTCAGCCTATTTGTCATCTGCACTAACGTCCAGGCCAACGCCAGCTGGCCGCGCACCATCGAAACACCGCAAGGTCCATTTACGTTGCAACAGCCGCCGCAACGTATTGTTTCGACCAGCGTCACCCTGAGCGGCACCTTGCTGGCAATTAACGCGCCGCTGATCGGCTCTGGTGCCACCAGCCGCAACAGCAGCGTCGCGGATGCGCAGGGCTTCTTTACTCAGTGGAGTGAAGTGGCGAAAGCGCGTCAGGTAAAACCGCTGTATGTGTCGCAGCCGAATGCCGAAGCGATTGCTGCCGAAGCCCCGGATTTGATTGTGATGGCCGCTACCGGCGGGGATTCGGCGCTGCGTCTTTACGATCAGCTACGCACCATTGCACCGGTTTTAGTGATCGACTACGGCGATAAGAGTTGGCAGGCGCTTGCCTTGCAACTGGGCGAGATCACCGGTCACGACGCGGATGCGCAACAGGTCATTACGGCGTTCGATCAGCGCGTTGCCGCGGTGCGCAACCAGATTACGCTGCCGCCGCAGCCGACCTCTGCGCTGGTCTATTACGAAGATGGGCGGGGTTTAAACCTGTGGACACCGGCGTCGGCGCAGGGCGCGTTGTTAAAGGATTTGGGTTTTACCTTAGCCGCGCCGCCCGCCAGTTTCCAGGGCAGCACCAGCATGGGCAAGCGCAATGACATTATCCAGATGAGCGGGGAAAACATGGCCGATGGCATCACCGGCAACACCCTATTGCTGTTTGCCGCCGATGAAAAAACCGTGCCGCAGGTGGCGAAGAATCCGTTCCTCGCCCATTTGCCAGCGGTGCAGCAGCACGACATTTTTGCCATGGGTAACGACACATTCCGCCTCGATTACTACAGCGCCAGCAATATGCTCAGCAGCATTGAGCGGCAGTTCTCACATTAAGCATCGGCGGTGGCCGGCTGCGGTGTCTCCGGCTGGTGGCTAAGACGCGCGGTGCGCAGGCCGCGCGCCGCCAGCGACAGCAGGACCAACAGGCCCGCGGCCAGGCCGCCAAACCACAGCACGCTGCTCAGCGGCGCCAGCACCCGTGCCAGCGCGCCTAAACCCAGCGCACCCACCGAATCGCCGGTGACATCCTGTGCCGTTCCCAGACTGTTCACGCGGCCCAGCAGCGCATCCGGCGTATGATGCTGCGTCAGCATAAACTGCAGCAGCGAGGCGATGGCGTTACTGTAGCCGTAACACACCAGCGCCAGCAGCGCGGGCAGTAAATGGCTGTAGAGACCGAGCGAGGCGATGCAGGCAAACGCCAGCAGCGCGCAGCCAATCAGCACCAGCCCCGGACGCGTTAACTGTCGCACCCAGCCGCTGGTAAACGCGCCAATCATCGCACCCAGCGGCACCGCCGAGTACATCAAACCTAATGCCGAGGCATCGGCGTGAAACGCCAGCGCCAGCGCCGGGAACAGGATACGCACCGCACCGACCATGCTCAGCAGCAATCCAACCAGCACCACTGCGCCGACCACTTTATGCTGGCAGACAAACTGCATGCCGCTCGCCAGCGCGCGCAGCGGATGCTCTGGCTCCTGCTGTTCAGGCTGCATCGTCGGTAAACGCACCAGCGGAATTAGCGTGGCGAGCGTGCCGATAGCGGCGACGGCAAAGGCCCAGCCGACGCCTGCTGCGACGATGATCATGCCGCCGAGCGCGGGTGACAGAATCGCGCCGAGGCGCACCGTCAGCATGCTGAGCGCGCCGGCTTCCGCCAGATGTTCGCGACCGACAATCAGCGGGATGACCGCCATCAGCGCGGTCATGCCCAGGGCGCCAAAGAAGCCATCCCAAAAGGCGAGGAAATAGAGCGCCAGCAGCGAAGGCGCCGGGCTGAAGGCATTCAGACTGAGCAGCACAAAGCCGATGCCGCAGGTGCCGCGTGCGAACAGAATCAGCTTGCGGCGATCGTAGCGATCGGCCAGCACGCCGCCGAGCAGCAGGCCGATAAACATGCCGATGCCATCGAGCATCACCGCCACGCCCACCTGCAGCGTGGAGCCGGTCATCGCCTGAATCTGCACCGGTACGCCCACTGCCAGCATGCCGAGCGCAAACACCGATAGCATGCGAGCGCAGAAAATCGCGCGGAACGATGCGTTGTTTTTCAACAAACTAAAATCTAAAAATATCGAGGGCTTAGCCATATATCTCCAACAATAAATCCCATTTGCATCACCCGTAGCGGCGCAATTCATTGCGCGTCTTTAAAAAGAGCGCGATAAATCGCGCCGCTACGGTGTGTGCCTTGTTTAACGCCCAGCTAACAGCTGATTTATCAACGGCCCCAACACTTTCAGCGAATCCGCTGAGAGAATATCGGCGTGTTCGCAATCCAGTGGGAACAGGGTGAGCTCATCCACAAACGGCGCCCAGCTGGCGCGGACATCCATATCCGGCGGCACGGTTTTTTGCGCCATAAACAGCGTGGCGCTGCCGGCATAACGCGGGGTGCGCGCTTCCGCCAGGCGCGCTACGGCGTCTTTGTAGTTGGCCACGATGGTGCTAAACATCGCCGCTTTCTCCGCCCGCAGCTGTGGATCGCGTTCGTCTTCGGTCGCGGCCATAAACTCGGCCTGCTCGCGTGCCACTTCGCGCTCCGCCTCATCGGCATCCGGCGTGCGCCAGTCCTGACCTTCCGCCGGATAGGTATCCAGCAGGCCGAGGAAGGCCACCTCTTCACCTAACGCCTGCAAACGTGCGGCGATACCTTGCGCCAGCGTGCCGCCGAGTGAATAGCCGAGCAGGAAGTAAGGCCCGCGCGGCTGCTGCTGGCGAATCGTCGCCAGATGCTGGTCGCACATCGCCTCCACGCTGTGACACGCCGCAATCACCCCGCCAGGGCGCGGCGATTGCAGGCCGACAATTGGGAAGTCGCCGTCCAGATAGTGCAGCAGGGCGCTGTACTGCCAGGCGAAACCGGATGCCGGATGGATACAGAACAGCGTGGGGCCGCTGCCTGCGCGCAATGGCAGCAGTTCACCGTTGCCGCCGGTTTCGCTGCTGGCGCCGCCGTCGAGCAGCGCCGCCAGCTTCTCCACGCTGCGTGCAGCGATGATCTGCCCAATACTCAGCGGCGGCACATCACGACGACGCAGTTCTGCCGCCAGGCGCATTGCCAGCAGCGAATGGCCGCCGAGCGCGAAGAAATCGTCATCGGCGAACACGCTGTCGCAGCCCAGTAGCTGTTGGAACAGATCGGCCAGAAGATGTTCGTTGGCGCTGTCCGGCACTCTACCGCTGCGCGTGCTGAGCTGCGGCATCGGCAGCGCTTTGCGATCCAGCTTGCCGTTAGCGCTCAGCGGCAGATCGTCGAGCAGCAGATAGCTGACCGGTTGCATATGCGCAGGCAAACGTTCTGCCAGTTGCTGCTTCACGCGCTCGATGTCCAGCGTGGCGCCCGCATCTGCTACCAGCCAGCCCAGCAGCTGACGATTATCGACGCCCGGAGTCGACTGCTGCGTAAGGCTGCGCGCCGCAACGACGGCCTGCGCCACGCCTGGCAGCGCGACTAACGCCTGTTCGATTTCGCCCGGCTCAATGCGCTGTCCGCGCATCTTCAGCTGATCGTCGCTGCGCCCCAGATACTCCACAGCACCGTCGGCGCGCCAGCTGGCGATATCGCCGGTGCGATACATGCGTTCCCCTTCGGCAAACGGCGCGGCGACAAAGCGCTGCGCGGTAAGATCGGCACGATGCAAATAGCCATCGGCCAGCTGCACGCCGCTGAGATAGAGATCGCCTGGCACGCCAACCGGCACTGGACGCAGCAGGCTATCCAGAATATGCAGCTGCGTGTTCCACACCGGACGACCAATCGGCACGCCCGGCCCGTTCAGCCCCTCCAGCGCGCTGCCGCTGGCCGGTTGCCAGGTGACATCGACGGCGGCTTCTGTCGGGCCATACAGATTGTGCAGCGGCGCGGTAATCAGCGCCTGATAGCTGCGCGCCAAATCGCACGCCAGCGCTTCACCGCTGCAGAATACGCGACGCAGGCTCGGGCAAGCCTGGTCAGTTTGCGCCGCCAGATGGCCGACAAACGCGGCCAGCATCGAGGGCACAAAGTGCAGGGTGGTGACGTGATAGTCGTCGATCAGCTGCCACAGCGCCTGCGGATCGCGATGGGCCTCCGGCGGCGCCATCAGCAACTGCGCGCCGGTCATCAGCGGCCAGAAGAACTCCCATACCGACACATCAAAGCTGCACGGCGTTTTCTGCAACACCACATCGTCGGCGCGCAGTGGATAGCTGGCCTGCATCCAGCGCAGGCGGTTGACGATGGCGTGTTGATTCACTACCACACCTTTCGGTTTGCCGGTGGAACCCGAGGTATAAAGGACGTATGCCGGGCGCTGGGCATCCGCTGGCGGCAGGCTATGGCGGGCCTGCGCCTGGCTGGCGGCTAAGGCATCAAACAGCATCAACGTACCAAAGCTGGCAAAGCGGCTCTCCAGCGCGGATTCGGTGATCACCACCCATGGCCGCGCATCGTCCACCATATAAGCCAGACGCTCATCGGGATAACCGATATCCAGCGGCAGATACGCCGCGCCCGCTTGCAGAATGGCGGTGAGCGCGATACTAAGGCGAACCGAGCGCGGTAGCGCCACGGCGACGATATCGCCCGGCATCACGCCCGCTTCAATCAGACGATCCGCCAGTAATCTTGCCTGACGCTGCATTTCGCCGTAGCTCAGCTGATGTTCAACGTCCAGCAGCGCCAACGCGTCCGGGGTACGCGCCGCCTGCTGGGCAATCGCCTGCTGCAGGGTTTCGGTTTCCAGCTGCACGCCAGTGTTGTTGACCCAGGCAAGCAGCGATTGCTCAGCCAGCGTTTGCAGTCGCCACTGCGTCAGCGGCAGATCCGGCGTGGAGACCAGCTGCTGCAGCAGCAGTAACAGCCGCTCGGCGAGGCGTTGCGGCTCAGTGACGCAGTCGCGGTACTCCATTAACAGCGTCAGCTGTTCGCCCGGCAGCACCAGCAGCGTCAGCGGATAGTGCGTGTAACCACGGTTGTGAATCGCTTCGCAGCGCACGGCAGCATGGGCATCCAGCAGCGTTTGGTTGTCCGGATAGTTCTCCACCACCAGCAGGGTATCAAACAGCGTACCCGCGCCGACCAGCTGCTGAATCTCGGCCAGACCGAGACAATCTTGCTCAATCAGTTGAATTTGCTGCGCCTGGTGATCGGCCAGCTGCTCCAGCAGTGGCCGCTGATGATCGAACCGCATGCGTACCGGCAGCGTGTTGCTGAACAGGCCAACGTGCTCATCGATGCCATCGATATGACCAAAACGACCGGACACTGGGGCACCAAACACCACATCTTGCTGACCGCTCGCAACGGACAGCATCAGGCCCCATAAGCCCTGCATCACGCTGTTCAGGGTTAATCCACGTGCGCGGCATAGCGCATAGAGGTCGCGCTCCAGCGTGGCATCCAGCGTAAGGCGCTGCTCATGAACCGCGCTGTCGGCGGCCTGCGGATAGAGCAGCGTCGGCCGCACCTCGTGCAGACACGCCTGCCACTGCTGACGCGCTTCATCGCTGTCGCGCTGGCTGAGCTGACGCACAATATCGGCGTAACTGCTGCTGTGCGCGGGCAAGGTTTGCTGGCGCAGCGCACAAAGCAGATCGTGGAGGATCACCGGCGTTGACCAGCCATCCACCACCAGATGATGCGCGTTGAGCAGCAGCGTCCAGTGCAGGCCGTCGCGATGGGCGATCAATGTGGCCTGCAGCATCATCGGCTGGTTGAACAGATCCTGCGCCAGCGCCTGATGCTCCAGCGCCAGCAGCGCCTGATCTTCGTCTTCATCAGTCAACTGATGCACCGCCAGCGGCCAGTGCAGTTCCCCTGCTGGTAACAGCTGCAGCGGCTGCAGGCTGAGTTCGGCGTCGAAGCGTGCCGCCAGCTGTGGATGACGGCGCAGCACCGCGTTCAGCGCCTGCTGTACCGAGGTCACATCGATAGCGCCGCTCAGCGTCAGGCGCGTTAACGAGTTATAGCTGCCTTGCTGCGCGCTGGTTTGTGCGTGGAACAGCAGGCCTTTTTGTAACGGCAGCAGCGGCAACGCATGGCTAAAAGCGCCGTGACGCGCATGCAGCTGTTGCAGCACCGCATCGTCGATGCCTGCAAGCGCGACGTCGGCGGCGACCAGCGTGTTGGCGGCCTGTTGCGGCTGCTGGTGAGCCAGCGCCATTAACGCCTGTGCGCCGCTGGCCATGGCCTGATGCAGACTTTCAATCGCTTCGGCGTTCAGCGCGCCAGCGGCCCAGCTCCAGTTAAGCGCCAGCTGCGTCGCGTGAGATTGCTCCTCGACGAAGACGTTGAGTTCCAGCGCGTGCTGCAGCGGCAGCGCCTCATCCTGCAGCACCGCAAAGGTGTCGCGGAACTGCTGCGCAGTGCGCTGTGGCGACCAGTAACCGCTGCGCTGCGTGAAGCGGCCGAGGTAGTTAAACAGCACCTGCGGCGCATGTTGTGCCGCCAGCTGGGCCAGCGCCACACTACGATGCGCATCGAGCCAGCGCAGCTGACCGTAACCGATACCGCGATCCGGCACCGCGCGCAGCACCGCTTTCACCGCGCGCACGCTGTCATTGAGCGGCGCGTGTGGATTGTCTGGCAACGGCAGCAGAAGCGGGAACTCCGCCGTCAGCCAGCCGACGGTGCGCGCCAGATCCTGCTGGGCATGCAGTTCAGCGCGACCGTGCGACTCCAGCGTGACGCGTTGCAAGGCGCTGCCGTTATGCTGGCGCAGCGCAAGGGTCAGCAGCGTCAACAGTAACTCTTCGCTGGTGGCGCGATAATAGTGCGGCAGCGTGTTGAGCAGCGCATGCGTGGTGGCTGCGTCCAGCAGGGTGCGTTGATGCTGTTGGCGATCGCTGAGCTGCATGGCGCGCTGTCCAATGGGCGGCAGCGGTTCAGCCAGCATCTGTTGCCAGAAGGGCATTTCGTTAGCGCGCGCTGCGAGGTTCGCCAGCAAGGCTGCCGACCAATCATGCAGCGAGGTTTCCTCGGCGGGAAGGGTCAGCGGCGTGTTATGCAGCAGCGCTTCACCGGCCAGTTGCAGTTCATCCAGCAACACACGCCAGGAAACGCCATCAACGATCAGATGATGCAGCGTCAGCACCAGTGCGCAGCTGGCGCCATGTTGTTGCAGCAGCGTGGCTTTGAGTAGCGCACCGGCCGCCGGATCCAGCGCATTAGCATCCTCGCTAAACGCCTGCTCCGCCGCGCTATCGCGATCCTCCACGGCCAAGGCGCGTACGCGGGCAGGGCGTGACGCCAGCGTTTCACCAACCACCAGCCGATCGCCGCGCGTGAAGGCATTGAGTGCCGGATGCGCCTGCGCCAGTTGATCGATCAGCTGTTCTACCTGCGCGAGCTGTAACTGCGGCGGCACCGACAGCAGCACGCCATGCGCGAAGCGTGCGTTGATGCCCGCTTGCGCATTGAACCAGTGCAGGATCGGCAATCCGCCCAGCGCGCCCTGCTGCACCACGCGCTCGCCGCTGGTGTGCTGCGCCAGCGGCTGTAAATCACGCGCCATGCGTGCAGCGGTACGTTCAGCGAAGATTTCGCGCGGACGCAGCAGATAACCGGCGCGGCGCGCGGCGGTGCTAAGTCCCATCGCCGAAATGCTGTCACCGCCGAGCGCAAAGAAGTCATCTTCGGCACCTACGCTTTCCAACCCGAGCAGGCCCGCGATCGCCGAGCAAATCAGCTGCTCCTGCGGCGTGCTGGCGGCGCGGCCTTGGCTCTGCTGCGCCTGTTGCGGCTTCGGCAACGCCTGGCGGTCAATCTTGCCATTCACGTTAAGCGGCAACTCCGCCATCACCATCAACACCGCCGGCACCATGTAATCCGGCAGCTGAGTGGCGAGCTGCGCCAGTAAACGCGCGTTGAGCGCGCTATCCGCACGCAGCGCGTCATCCTGCACCGAGCAGTAGCCAATCAGGCGATGCGTCGCGCCGATCACTTCGGCGATCACCACGGCGGTACTGACTTCCGGCAGCGCCACCAGCGCGTTCTCCACTTCACCGAGTTCGACGCGGAAGCCGCGCACTTTAATCTGGTGATCGGTACGGCCAATAAAGGCCAGCTGGCCATCCTGACGCCAGCGCATCAGGTCGCCGCTGCGATACATCACGTCGCCCGCGCGGAACGGGTTGGCAACAAAGCGTGCGCTGGTGAGATCGGGACGACGCAGATAGCCGCGCGCGATGCCGGTTCCGGCGATATACAGTTCGCCAGCACACCCGATGGGCACCTGACGCAATTGGTTATCCAGCAGATAGACTTCGCTGTTTCCCACCGGACGACCAATCACCGGCTGCGGCGAGGCCATGACATTGGCGCCGAGCGTATCGATGGTGTATTCCGACGGGCCATAATAGTTGTGGATCTCCATCTGCTGCTGTTGCTGCATCAGCTTCCACAGTGTCGGCGTCGCCGCTTCCCCGCCAATCATCACAAACGATGGGCGATGGTTGTCGGCTTCCAGCAGGCCGCTGTCGATCATCTGCGAGAAGAACGACGGCGTGATATCCAGCAAATCGACCGGCACCGCATTCATCTGCTGAATCAATCCCCAGGCATCGCGGCGCAGATCTTCGTCAAAGATATTCAGCTCGCAGCCCATCAGCATGCAGAACAGCGGTTCCCACGAGGAGTCGAAGGAGAATGACGCGGTGTGACCGGCGCGCATGCGGCGCGGGCTATTGGCGCTAAAGCGCGCAATCGCCGGGCCGAACAGGTGTTCGCGGTGCGACAGGAACAGATTGAGCAAGCCCTGATGGGTGCTCATCACGCCTTTGGGACGTCCTGTCGATCCCGAGGTGTAGATCATGTAAGCCAGATCGTCGCCGCACAGCTGGGTGACCGGCGGACAATTGGCTTGGGCGTTAAGTTGATCGTTTAGCGCTACATCATCAATGCACAGATGCGGCAGTACCGGCATCTGCGCCAGCGTGTTGGTGTGTGTCAGCAGCAGTTTAGGCTGTGCGTCATCGCACATTAGGGTTAAACGTTCGCGCGGGTAATCGAGATCGAGCGGCATATAGGCCGCGCCGCTCGCCAGCACACCAAAGATGGCCACCAGTGAATCCACCGAACGCGGAATGCCAATGGCGACTACGTCGTCAGCGCGCAGACCGCGGGCGATCAACAGATGCGAGAGCTGCATGGCGCGATCGGCGAGCTGGCGATAGCTCAGACTATGTTCGCCGCACACCACCGCGATCTCATCGCCATGCTGCGTGGCACGTTGCAGCAGGATATCCACGATAGTGGTGGTATTGGCGGGTGGCAGGATAGTTGGGCCGTTAGACCAGCGCTGCAGATCGCGTTGCTCCTGCGGTGCCAATAATGACAGTGCACTAAGGGTGAGTGTGGGCTGTGAGGCGAGCTGACTTGACAGATGGCTGATGCGATCGGCGTGACGTTGTAGCGTTTGCCCATCGTAACGTTGCGGATTTGCCACCAGCGTCAGCTGCAGTGCGCCATCGCGGAAGCCCACTTCAAATTCCAGATCGTCAACCGGGCCCATCGCCAGCGTATGGGTGGCGGCAGGATGACCATCGAATTGCAGATCGTCGTGATAGACCTTGACGTTAATCACCGGACCATACAGCGCCTGGCTGCTGCCAACCAAACCCAAATCACGACGCAGCTGCTCCGCCTCATAGCGCTGATGGCGGCGCGCCTTGCGGATTTCACCCTGCACCTGCTGCACCAAATCCGGCAACGTCATCTCATCGCTGACGCTAAAAATCAGCGGCAAGACGTTCACCACCGGTCCGAGCGTTGAGATTGCTGCTGAACCCATGCGACGCATAAACGGGAAGCCAATCGATAAGCGCGCACGATGGCTCATGCGTGCAAGATAAGCGACCAACAGGGCGCTGACGATATCGCCTTCGCTGCTGTCAGCGAGCTGTGGTTGTTGGCGCAGCGCTGCCAGCTGCGGCAGCGTCACCTGACAGCTGATTGGGCGCGCGCCAGCAGCGATCACGCTTTCGCTGGAGAGCGAAAGGGTTTCCGGCAGGTCCGCTGCGTAGCTGTGCCAGTGACTGGCTGAGCGAGTAAAGGCGGCAGAATTTTGCCACTGTTGATACTCCTCAATCACGCTGGTGAAGGGGGTAAACGGCGTGGGCGCTGGCATTTCACCGGCACACACGGCGGCGTAGATCGCCGCGACGCGCTGGGTCAGCGCTTCAAAGCTGAAACCATCCACCAGCAAATGGTGATAACGCTGATACCACAGCCAGCTGCCGTCGCCGATGCGCAGTAGCGCGTGGCGATAGAGCGGTTTGTCGCCGTCGGCAGGCAGCTCAGCGACGAGATCCGCCTGCATCAGCTTGTGTGCCTGGCTGCTGGCGTCGGCGCGCTGGCTGAAATCGTGCCATTCCGGTGCGATGGGTGCTTGTGCATTGAACCACTGCGCTGGATTGCCCTCATCGTCGAGACCAAAGCGCGCCTGCACGGTATCCGCTTCGGCCATCGCCTGACGAATAGCGCTATCCAGCGCGGCGCGGTTGATGTTGCCGTGCAATACGCTGTAGTGCGCCACGGTAAATTGATTGCGCTGCGGCGCAATACTGTCAGCAATCCAGATGCCGGGCTGCGCCGCCACCAAAGGATAGGCCGCAGAGGGAGGTTGTTTGTACGTTGCCAAAGGACAATTCCTGTCTGATTCCCGTCATCCTTCAGGCTGCAGCGGCGTTGGCTGCGTGCGCTCACCCCAGTCACTTACTTCAGTAAGCTCCTGGGGATTTGCACACTTGCCGCCTTGCTGCAGCCCGAATGATTTTGGGAATAAATTAACTAGATGATTAAAAAAGAAAATTAAGCTGCGGTAGACGACGTCTGTTGCGTCGCTGGTCGCATGTCGTGCCAGTTGGCTTCAATAAACTCGATGGCGGCGGCGCGCGTTAGCGGGCCTGCCACGTTATGCCAACCCGCCGGTACCGGGGCAAACGCTGGCCACAGGCTGTATTGCTGGCGCGCGTTAAGCAGCACCAGAAAATCCAGCGCATCGTTATCAAACGGATTTTGTTGTTCAGACATGGTGAGTACCTTCAGAGGGTGAGGTTGGGGAAAGAAAATCGGCCAGCAGCCAGCGGCAGCCGTCGATCAAACCGCCACGCCAGCACAGCGCATCGTGCCCTCCGGCGTAGCGGCGAAAATGTAATTCATGGCCTGCAGCCTGCAGCGCCGGGGCGATCTGCTGATTGACGTACACCATGTCGGCCTCGCGATCGCCCACTTCCTGGAAGATCTTCAGCTTGCCCGGCGGCAGCGTGCCTTGCTGCAGACGCTGCAACAGCAGGCCAGGTGCGTGATGCTCGCGGTTGGCGTAATCGCGGATGTACTGCAGATTGGGCCACCAGAAGGAGCCGGATTGGGTCAGAACGCGGCCAAAGCGCTGCGGCCAGTGTAAACCGGCATAGAGCGCGGCCAGTCCGCCGTAACTTTGCCCAGCCACCAGCGTGCGATTGGCGTCGCTGCTGAACGCGGCGTGCTGGCGCGCCAGCGGCAGGAGTTCCTGCTGCACCGCTTGCCAGAAGGTGGCGTTGCACGGCAATTCAGCTTCGCGATGCTGACTGTCGATGACATCGATAAACAGCCAGCAGGTCGGCGGCAGTTCGCCATCCGCGGTGACCTGATCCAGCGCGCTGAAAATCGGTTGGCCATACACCCAGTTTTGTCCGTCGAGCAGAATCGCCAGCGGACGCTGTTCAGGCCGATCGGTTTGCCCGGTGCTGTACAGCCAGACGTTGCGCGTCACGTTGAGCAACTCGCTGTGCCACTGCAAGGTTTGCAGCGCATCAGGCCAGGTTTCAGCCAGTCCGGCATCCAGCGCGCGCCATGCCGATTGATCCGGCGCATCCGGCATATGTGCGTTGCTCAGGGCAAAGCGTCGGCTGCTGAGAAACGGCGGCGTGGGGTTGAGTTTGTCGGGAATCGCCAGCGGCATCAGCGAAATCCACCATTTGCGCTGCAGCGCGCGACACGCCTCTTCGTCGCCACAAAACAGCGGTGGCAACTGCTGCGCGGTGGCCGGGATCAGGCTGTAACTGCCGCGCCAGTCTGACTCAATATGCGTCGACCAATGCCAGACGTCGCTGTCGCCCACCCGCAGCAAACTTTCCGGTGCTTCGCTGTGGTGATCGGTAACGCCGTTAATATCGACATACACCCGTTGCGTGGATGAAAGTGCGGAGTGGCCTTCGGGATCGCGCCAGAAGAAGTGCATGGTGGTTTGACCGGTGTCGTCACGCTCCACCAGCGGCGTTCCAGCGGCGTAAAGCCGCTGCCACCAGCCATCTTCACCCACATCCGCCCGCTGCAACCATTGCGCAACTGTCCCGGCGGGCAACCACTCATCTGTCGTTTTATCTGCGCTAGCTAGAAACATCCTGCAATCCATCTCCACATTTTGTTCATGATCTTTACTTAATCAAAGCTAATGCAAATGCTATTGATAACGATTTACATTTGCAATATGATTTTTCGCGCCTAATAAACCTTCGTATTTTCAGTGGATTATTTTGTGAAGGACGTCACGCAGGGAGATTAGGACCGTAAATAACTCAAGGCAGTAATATTTCAATCCGTTACAGCCGCGCCGTTGGGCATGGCGAACGAACGGATTATTTCATCTACAAGGCAGTTTGAAATAGAGATGGCAACTATGTGCGTTAACGTAAAAAAATCAGCAATACCTGCTGTGGCACTGCAATTCAGATTCAATCGGTTATATTTCTCTCTGGCCTCAATTTTGTTGCTGGCACCTGCGGCATTCAGCGCGGCCGCGGAAGAAACCCTTACCGTGAATGCCGACACGCGTGAAAGTGTGACCTCACCGCTGCAGGGTTATGTGGCGAAAGAGAGCGCGGCAGGCACTAAAACATCTACGCCGCTGCGTAAAACGCCGCAATCCATTTCGGTGATTACGCGCGAGCAGATGGACGACCAGGCGGCGGCCTCGGTGGCGGATGCGCTGAGCTACACCAGCGGCGTGCTGACTAACTATCGCGGCAACTCCAATCGTAACGATGAGATCATTGCGCGCGGTTTCCGCTATGCGCCGAAGTTCCTGGATGGGCTGAGCTACGGTTTGTCCGGTCAGGGGGGCGCAGCAGGGCAGATCGATCCCTGGCTGCTGGAGCGCGTAGAGATGATTCATGGCCCAGCCTCGGTGCTGTACGGCCAGGTGAATCCGGGCGGTATTGTTGCCATGACCAGCAAACGCCCGACCGCGCAGAGCATTCACAAAGTACAGCTCAGTAGCGGCAATCAGCATTTGGGTGAAGCGGCGTTTGATTTCGGCGGCAAGCTGAATGATGACAACACGCTGTTCTACCGCCTGAACGGCATCGCCAGCACCAAACATGAGTTCGTCAAAGACAACAAACAGCAGCGAATGGCGATTGCGCCGGCGATCACCTGGCTGCCCAATGCCGACACCAGCTTCACGCTATTGACGATGTATCAGAACGAGCCAAAAGCGGGCTATCGTAACTTCCTGCCCGCCAGCGGGACCTTGAAAGAGAGCAGCGCAGGCTTCATTCCTTACGACTTCAACGTTAGCGATCCGAGCTTCAACGAAGCCAAGCGCGAGCAGACGTCAGTCGGGTATATCTTCGAGCACAACCTGAGCGACAACGTCAGCTTCACGCAGAATCTGCGCTACAGCAACATGGACGAATCGTACAAATATCTGGTGTATACCTTTGATGCCGATAACGATCACTCGATCAACCGTCGTCCGCAGCACGACAAGATCAAGTCGAAAGAGTTGGGCCTTGATAACCAGCTGAAAGCCATCTTTGATACTGGCAATGTCGCGCACACCGTGCTCGGCGGGCTGGATTACAAATGGAGCGACGTCGATAACAAACTGTGGCTCGACAGGGGCGATCAATACATTCTCGACTGGGCTAATCCTACGCGTATCAGTATTAACGAGAACGATCTGACGCTGACCACCAGCACGCGCAAGAAGCTCGATCAGGTTGGCGTTTATTTGCAGGATCAGCTGGAGTGGAATCAGTGGAATCTGCTGCTGTCGGGGCGTAATGACTGGAGCGAAATTCGCACCCAGGATCGCACCGATAACAGCGAAACCCAGCAGAATGACAACAAGTTTACCGGCCGCGCGGGTTTGCTGTATGCATTTGATAACGGGATTTCACCTTATGTCAGCTACAGCACCTCATTTGAGCCAAACCTGAGCAGCGGCGCGCCGGGCACCGATCCGTTTAAACCGACCACCGGCGAACAGACGGAAGTGGGCGTGAAGTATCAGCCGGTTGGCTGGGATGCGGTCTTTACCGTTTCGGCGTTTGATATCACGCAGAAAAATATCACTGCCTATAACAACGTGACGGGCTATAACGAGCAGATCGGTAAAGTGCGTTCAAAGGGTCTTGAAACCGAAGCGCATGCGCAGATTACGCCTGAGATCAAACTGTTGGCCGCCTATACCTACACCGATGCGGTGACCAAAGAGAGCAGCATCACCGAACGTATTGGTCACTCACCGTCGAGCATTCCGCGTCATGCGGCGTCAGCGTGGGGCAGCTATACCTTCCTCGATGGCGTACTGAACGGCTTTACATTGGGTAGCGGCGTACGTTACACCGGCACCACGCCAGCGGATGAGACCGGCACCGACAACGTGCCGCACTACACGCTGTATGACGTGATGGCAAAGTATGAGCTGGGTGAAGCGATGAATTCGCTGCGCGGCACCACGCTGCAGCTGAACGTTAATAACGTAGCGGATAAGCACTACGTGGCCTCTTGCAGTAACTCCAGCGCCTGCTTCTACGGCAGCGGTCGATCGATCGTCGCCTCGGTTAACTACAGCTGGTAATTCCCGCGGCGGCCTGACCGGCCGCCGTTTCGTTGCACATCGCGTGCGGCACGCCTGCCAATGAAACATTTCCTGACCGGTTTTCGGAAAATACTGTATTTGTGTGACTGTCATCACTCTGCAAGGCACGCTAAAATGGACGCTTCTCATTTAGCAGGGGTTTTTCGTCACGATGTTATCGCGTTTCACTTTGGCCACTTTGATGGCAACAATCATGCTTACCGGCTGCGCTCGCCTTGCCGCCGTTACCGGTACATCCACTGACACCACAGCCGCCGCTGATACCTCCGCGGCCCAGCCTGCGACCGGCGCACCCATCGACAACAATGACTCGCCTTCTCCCTTTGAGACCGGCCCAACGGTAATCAACGTTTCGCATCTGGTCACGCGCACCGATGACGGCTCTTCCGTTTATGTGACGGTTGATGGTCAGGATGCCGGTTTGTTGAAGAAGGGTGAGAAACGCGAGATTCGCGTGGCGCCAGGTAAACACCAGATTGGTGGTTACGTGCAGACGCTATTTGGTTTTGGCAAAGTGACGATTGCTTCCGTGGATGTCACCACCGATCCAAACAGCCCAAAAAACGTGGTTTATTCTGTTACGCGTCAGAAGCCAGCGTTCAGTGAAACCGACGCTACACCGCCGAATAATTCCTGATTTTGCTCTGAGCGCCGCGTGTTCTGTAAGGTCGCCATTTATGGCGTAATGCCGATCAGTTAAGCGCTGAGCGACTTTCGTTCGCCATCGGCTGGGG
>NZ_AKIU01000062.1:0-27756 GCF_000282675.1 Pantoea sp. GM01
GGGGATTCATCAGCCCTACGGGGCCGGGGTAAAACTGACAAACCGCGTCCCTTTCATCTTCAACTCGCCCTTCACGCCCTTATCCATCTGATGATAATCGCTGGCGTTGACCGTCACTTTAATGTCACTCGCACCGTTCAGCGGATGGAACCAGGCTTCGTATTTCATATCCTCAGCCACAATCTCCTCGCGCTGACGCGAACGGCGATTGGGTGACGGGAATTCGCGTTTGGTTTTCACTTCCACGCTCAGCGAGCGCACCGGCGAGGCATCGTTCACCGCCGTTTCGCGGCGCTGTTTAATAAACTGACGGGTCGCCAATACGGCAATAATGGCCAGTACGATGAAAAAGATTAGCGGTGGTTTGCTCATGATTTATCTCGTGCTTTGCGTTAAGTCGGAACAGGAAAAGACGACAAAGCATACAACCAGAGTCGGCTGATTGTCACATTTGGCACCGGTAACTTACACTGAGTGAGTGATTTTGGGAAAATTCATCAAACTGGCGGACATTTCGTCCAGAAAAGGGAGAAAACATGCTTTGGTCTTTTCTTGCCGTACTTTTTTCCGGCTGGCTGTACGTCGATGCATCCTACCGCGGTCCGCAATGGCAGCGCTGGCTATTTAAACCCGTCACCTTACTGTTGCTCGTCGCCTGGGCATGGCAAGCGCCAACCTTCAACACCACCGATTATTTGATTCTGGCTGGCCTGGTTGCCACGCTGGTGGGTGATGCGTTGATGCTGTTGCCGCGTCAGCAAATGCTCTATGCGCTGGGCGCATTCTTCCTCTCGCATCTGCTTTACACCATCAGTTTTGCAGCGCATATGACCATGAGCTTCTTCTGGCCGATTCCTCTCACCTTCCTGATTATTGGCGTCATCGTTATCGGGATTCTGTGGACCAAACTGGAAGAGCTGCGCTGGCCAATTTGCACCTTGATCGGTATGACGCTGGTGATGAACTGGATGGCGGCGGAAAACTACTTCTTCCGTCCAACTGACTTCAGCTTCTCGCTGCTGGTCGGCGCCGCGTTGCTGCTGTTGGCCAACATCGTCTGGTTTATTTCGCATTATCGCCGCCGTTTCAGCGCCGATAGCGCCATCGTTGCCGCCTGCTACTTCGCCGGTCACTTCATGATTGCGCGTTCACTGTGGCTTTACTGAAGAAAAGCTAACCTTCCGCTTGACTCTGGAGTGGACTCCAGAGTGTAGCATTAGGGCGCGGGCATTAGCCCGCCCCTGATTCCGGAGGTTATATGCATCAACATGCTCATCCGTGCCGCTGTGGAAAATCCCACAGCCAGCCGCAGCCGCTGTGTTCCGTTCGCAGCATAAAACCCACGACCTTAAAAATCTCCGCCGCTCAGCCTGTGACTGTTGAAGGTGATTGTGGCTGTTGCGACAGCGATAGCGGCTCGCCCGGCGGCGATAGCGACGCCGAAAGCGACAGGCCCGCCCTCACCTCACACCAATTCCGCTGGCAAATAGCGGGCATGGATTGCCCCAGCTGCGCACGCAAAATCGAAACTGCCGTACAACGCGTACCGCAGGTACAGCAAGCACGGGTGATCTTCGCCAGTGAGAAACTGGTGGTCGATGCGGATCAGGACATCCGCACCACCATAGAACAGGTGGTGAAAAATGCCGGCTTTACGCTGACGGCTAACGATCCCCAATCAATCTCGTCCCCCGCAAGCCGCTGGCGGGAAAATGCCGGTTTGCTGCTGCTCGGCGTGCTAATGCTCGCCAGCTGGCTGCTGAGCCAGGTTTCACCGCTGTGGGGCGATCGTCTGTTTATTGCCACTACGCTGGTTGGTTTGGCACCTATTGCTCGCAGCGCGTGGCAACTGCTGCGCAACGGTTCGCCCTTTAGCATTGAGATGTTGATGAGCATCGCCGCTGCCGGCGCGCTGGTGATTGGTGCGCATGCTGAAGCCGCCATGGTGCTGCTGCTGTTCCAGCTGGGCGAACGCCTGGAAGCCTACGCCGCTGCGCGCGCGCGTCGCGGTGTCACCGCGCTGATGGCGTTGCGTCCCGATACCGCCACGCGTATTACGGGTAAGCAGCGTGAAAACGTCCGCTTAGAAGTGCTGCAGCCTGGCGATGTGATTGAAGTGGCGGCCGGTGGCCGTTTACCGGCAGATGGCGAATTACTGCATGCCGGCGCCAGCTTTGATGAAAGCGCATTGACTGGCGAATCATTGCCGGTGGCGCGTGAGCCTGGCGAACAGATCATGGCCGGCGCCACCAGCCTGGATCGTCTGGTAACGCTGAAAGTGATTTCCCAGCCCGGCCAAAGTGCTATCGACCGCATTCTGCAACTGATTGAGGAAGCCGAAACGCATCGCGCGCCGGTTGAGCGCTTTATCGATCGCTTCAGCCGCATCTATACGCCCGCCATTATGCTACTGGCACTGCTGGTGATGGTGCTGCCGCCGCTGCTTGGCTTCGGTGACTGGCTGCCGTGGATTTATAAAGGGCTGACGCTGCTGCTGATCGGCTGCCCGTGTGCGCTGGTGATCTCCACGCCGGCCGCCATTACCTCGGGATTAGCCGCCGCCGCACGTCAGGGCGCGTTGATCAAAGGCGGCGCGGCGCTGGAGCGTCTCAGTCGCGTAAGCCTGATGGCGTTCGACAAAACCGGCACGCTGACGGCGGGCAAACCGCAAGTCACCCATATTCAATCGTTTGGCGAAACAGCGGAAAATAGCTTGCTCAGCATCGCTGCTGCGGTAGAACAAGGCTCCACACATCCGCTGGCTCAGGCGATTGTCAGCGAAGCCGAGCGTCGTCAGCTCACCATTCCGCCCGCCTCACAGCAGCAAACGCTGGCGGGCAGCGGTATTCGTGCCGAAATTGATGGCGTGACCTACCAGTTACTTACGCCCCGTGAAGCCAAATATCTCGACGAGGTACAGCAGCAGCAGGTGGCCGAACTGGAGGCGCAGGGGCAAACCGTGGTGCTGCTATTGCAGCAGCAACAGGTGCTCGGCGCATTAGCGCTGCGCGATCGGTTGCGTGAAGAGGCGATTAGCGCGCTGGCTGAGCTGCAAAAACTTGGCATAAATAGCGTGATGCTGACCGGTGACAACCCGCGCGCAGCCGCCGCGATTGCCGCCGAGTTACGCATTGATTATCGCGCGGGTTTGCTGCCTGCCGATAAAGTTGCGGCAGTGCGACAGCTGGGCGCACAGCAATCATTGGCGATGGTAGGCGACGGCATCAACGATGCGCCCGCCATGAAAGCCGCGAGCATGGGCATTGCCATGGGCAGCGGCACCGATGTCGCGCTGGAGGCCGCCGATATGGCGCTGACGCAAAATCAGCTGGCGATTTTGCCGCGCGCGGTGGTGCTGGCACGGCGCACGCGCGCCATCATCCGGCAGAACGTGGCGTTGGCGCTGGGCCTGAAGGCGATTTTCCTCGTCACCACGCTGCTCGGCTTTACCGGTTTGTGGTTGGCGGTGCTAGCTGATTCCGGTGCCACCGCATTGGTTACGGCGAATGCACTGCGCTTACTGCGTCAGCGTTAAGCGCCTTTTTTGATGAGAAACTGGTACGGCAGGCTTTCGGTCTGTTGTGCCAGCAGCTGATGTTCCATAAAACGGCAGAAACCGGGAATATCGCGCGTGGTGGCGGGATCATCGGCGATGATCAGCAAGGTTTCACCGGCCTGCATGCTGCGCACGGTTTTGCGCACCATCATTACCGGTTCCGGGCAGCGCAGGCCAAGGGCATCAAGCTGATGGTCAGGCGCAGAAAAGGGATCGCTCATGATTCTCTGTCTGTTGTTAATGATGGGCGCACATTCTAGCGCGCAAATTAGCCAACGCAAGGCGATAACGATTGCGTTAAAATTAACCATTGCATAAATTGCGCAACGCGTTAAGATGCCGCCGATTTTTAAATTGCTACCATATTCCGCCCTAAATAATTCGAGCTGTAGCAAGGCGGCAAGTGCGAGCAGCCAACGCAGCTACAGCTTGAAGTATGACGGGCAATGGGTTCCCTCACCCCACGATTAAAAAGGTCCTACATGATTGCTTTTTCTGCACGTCAGCGCATGCATGCGCTGTTTTGGCTATCGCTTTTCCATCTGCTGGTGATCACCTCCAGTAACTATCTGGTACAGCTGCCGGTTTCTATCTTCGGCTTCCACACCACCTGGGGCGCGTTCAGCTTTCCGTTTATTTTCCTCGCTACCGATCTTACCGTGCGCATCTTTGGCGCGCCGCTGGCGCGTCGCATTATTCTGGCGGTGATGATTCCGGCGCTGGTGATCTCCTATCTTGTGTCGTGCGTGTTTTATCAGGGCGAATGGCAGGGTTGGGCTTCACTGGAAGAGGTGAATCTGTTTGTCGCGCGTATCGCCTGCGCCAGCTTTATGGCTTATGCGCTGGGCCAGATTCTCGACGTACACGTTTTTAACCGTTTGCGCCGTTTATCACAGTGGTGGATTGCCCCGGCAGCAGCGATGTTCCTCGGAAATATTAGCGATACGCTGGCCTTCTTTTTCATCGCTTTCTACAAGAGTCCAGACCCGTTTATGGCCACGCATTGGGTCGAGATCGCTCTGGTGGATTACAGCTTCAAAGTGCTGATCTGCATGATCTTCTTCCTGCCCGCTTACGGCGTACTGCTCAATGCTATGCTGAAGCGATTAGCCGAGCGTTCCGCGCAGCAGCAGATCAATTTCGGCTAATTGCACATATACATAACGCCATGGCACGCTAAGATTTCCTGACATACCGGCGGTTGCTTTTAACCGCCGATTCCGTTTTTATAGCCGTCATACTTCAAACGGCAGATGCGTTGGCTGCGCGCGTTCACCCAATCACTTACTCATGTAAGCTCATGGGTTCACGCGCTTACCGCCTTTCTGCCGCTTGAATTATTTAGGCTATAAACCTAAACGACTGGAATCATGTAAAAGGGAAAAGAATGCGTAACGTAGTGAAATATGTGGGTATTGGCCTGCTGGTGATCGGCCTGGCGGCATGTGACCAGAAGAAAGATGATGCGGCAGCAAACAGTAACGGTGCCAGCGCCAGCCAGTCTGCTCAGACGGTTAATCTGATGGACGGCAAGCTGAGCTTCTCACTGCCGGCGGGCATGTCTGACAAGAGCGGCAAACTCGGCTCTGAATCGACTAACATGCACGTCTATGCCGACGAAACCGGGCAGCGCGCAATTATCGTGATTGCAGGCGATCCAACTAACGAAGCGCTTGATGCGCTGGCGCAGCGTCTGGAACAGCAGCAGCGCAGCCGCGATCCGCAGCTGCAGGTGGTGTCGAACAAAGCGGTTACGTTGAAAGATCAGCCGGCTCAGCAGCTGGATACGGTGATTGCTGCCAACAACCAGACTTCATGGTCTTCAGTGATTCTGGCGAAAGTGGACGGCAAACTGCTGACGCTGCAAATTACCTTGCCAGCGGATAACCAGCAGCAGGCACAGAGCGATGCTGATGGGATCGTAAAGAGCATTACCCTGAAGTAATACCCTTCATCCTTTGAACGGCAGGTGCGTTGGCTGCATTCGTTCACCCCGGTCACTTACTACAGTAAGCTCCCGGGGATTCGCTCATTTGCCGCCTTCCTGCCGTCCAAATGATTTTGGGTATCAACTTGGATGTTCACGTAAGATCGCCATTCATGGCGACCTGGTTCAGGAATTCCCCGCTTTACAACCTCACTGGCGAAATGTGCCAGATCTCATCCGCATACTCCTGAATGGTTCGGTCCGACGAGAAATACCCCATATTGGCGATATTCAGCGCCGCGCTGCGTTGCCACTTGTCCGGTTGACGATAAAGCTTGTCCACCTTGTCCTGCGTGTCTACATAGCTGCGATAATCCGCCAGCAGCTGATAGTGATCGCCGAAGTTCACCAACGCATCGAACAGATTGCGGTAGCGGCCTGGCTCCTGCGGACTGAACACGCCGCTGGCGATTTGCGTCAGCGCCTGATGCAGTTCGGGATCGTCCTCGTAATACTTACGCGGGTTGTAGCCGTCGGTACGCAGCTTCTCGACCTGCGGCGTGGTGTTACCGAAGATAAAGATGTTCTCCTTGCCGACATGATCCAGCATCTCAACGTTGGCGCCATCCAGTGTGCCAATCGTTAACGCGCCGTTCAGCGCAAACTTCATGTTACTGGTGCCCGATGCTTCGGTGCCAGCAGTGGAGATCTGCTCAGAGAGATCCGCCGCGGGAATAATGATCTGCGCCAGGCTCACGCCATAGTTGGGAATGAACACCACCTTCAGCTTGTTCTTCACCTGCGGATCGTTGTTGATCACGTTGGCGACGTCGTTGATCAAGTGGATGATGTGCTTCGCCACGTAATACGCCGAAGCGGCCTTGCCGGCGAAGATATTCACGCGCGGCACCCATTCAGCGGTGGGGTCGGCCTTGATGCGGTTATAGCGCGTAATCACGTGCAGGACGTTGAGTAACTGACGTTTATATTCGTGGATACGTTTGATCTGCACATCAAACAGCGCATGCGGATCGAGCACGATATCCATGTTTTTCGCCACCCAATCCGCCAGGCGTTTTTTGTTGGCGAATTTGGCATCGGCGATCTGCTCGATAAAGGCCGGATAGTCGACCTGCGACGTCAGTTCGTTGAGCTGGCCGAGATCGGTACGCCAGTTGCGACCAATCGCCTCATCCAGCACCTCAGACAGCGCCGGATTGGCCAGCGCCAGCCAGCGACGCGGCGTCACGCCGTTGGTTTTATTGCAGAAACGGCCAGGGAATAGCCGCGCGAAGTCAGCGAACAGCGATTGCACCATCAAGTTGGAGTGCAACTCGGACACGCCGTTGACCTTGTGGCTCACCACCACCGCCAGCCACGCCATGCGAATGCGGCGGCCGTCATTTTCGTCGATGATCGAGATGCGCGACATCAAATCCCAATCATCCGGATAGTATTCCTGGATGGTTTTCAGGAAGTAGTCATTGATTTCAAAGATAATGCTGAGATGACGCGGCAGGATCTTGCCGATCATATCCACCGGCCAGGTTTCCAGCGCTTCGGTCATCAGCGTGTGGTTGGTGTAGGAGAACACCTGGCAAGTCACTTCAAACGCATCGTCCCAGCTGAACTTCTGTTCGTCGATTAACAGACGCATCAGTTCAGGGATCGCCAGCACCGGATGGGTATCGTTGAGGTGGATGGCGATTTTGTCCGGCAGATTGTCCCAGGTTTCATGCATCTGCCAGTGACGATTGAGAATATCCTGCACCGTCGAGGAGACGAGGAAATACTCCTGACGCAGGCGCAACTCGCGGCCGGAATAGGTTGAGTCATCAGGATAGAGCACGCGTGAGACGTTTTCCGAGTGGTTTTTATCTTCCACTGCGGCAAAGTAATCGCCCTGATTGAACTTACCGAGATTGATTTCGTTACTGGCCTGCGCGCCCCACAGGCGCAGCGTGTTGGTGGCATCAGTATCAAATCCGGGGATGATCTGATCGTAAGCCATCGCTACGATCTCTTCGGTTTCTACCCAGCGCACCCGCGCACCTTCATGCTGTAAACGGCCACCAAAACGTACTTTGTAGCGCGTGTTAAAGCGCTGGAATTCCCATGGATTGCCATATTCCAGCCAGTAATCCGGCGATTCGCGCTGCTGGCCGTCGACAATATTCTGCTTAAACATACCGTAATCGTAACGAATGCCGTAGCCGCGCCCCGGTAAACCGAGCGTGGCGAGCGAATCGAGGAAGCAGGCCGCTAAACGTCCCAAGCCGCCGTTACCGAGGCCGGGATCGTTCTCCTCTTCCATCAGCTCGCTGAGGTCGAGTCCCATCTCGTCCAGCGCCTGATTGAGATCGTCATAAATGCCCATCGCCAGCAACGCGTTGCCGAGCGTGCGCCCCATCAGGAACTCCATCGACAGGTAATAAACCTGCCGCACATCCTGCGAGAGCTGCGCGCGGCTGGAGCGCAGCCAGCGTTCCACCATGCGATCACGCACCGCCAGCAGCGCGGCATTCAGCCACTCATGCTTATTCGCGATCGATGGATCTTTACCAATAGTAAACATCAGCTTATAGGCGATTGAGTGCTTCAGCGCGTCAACCGTCAGCGTGGGTGAGGCATAGGTGAAAGGTGCATTCATATCAAGTATCCCAATCTCTCATTACAGCAAACGTTGATAAAGATCGCGGTAGGCTTGTGCTGCCACCTGCCAACTAAAATCCATCCCCATTGCCTGCCGCTGAACGTAACGCCAGAGTGCAGGTCGAGACCACAGAACAAATGCGCGCCGAATCGCCCGCAGCAGCGACCAGGCATTACTGTCTTCAAAGGTAAAGCCGCTGGCGACGCCGTCTGCCAGGTTTTCCAGTGAACTGTCTTGCACCGTATCCGCCAGCCCGCCGGTACGACGCACCAGCGGCAGCGTGCCGTATTTCAAGCCGTACAGCTGAGTTAAGCCGCACGGCTCAAAGCGGCTCGGCACCATGATCACATCCGCGCCGCCAACAATGCGGTGCGAGAAGGCTTCGTGATAACCAATCTGCACGCCCACGCGACCCGGATGTTCCGCCGCTGCCGCGAGGAAACCTTGCTGCAGCTCGGCATCGCCCTGGCCAAGCAGCACCAGCTGCCCGCCCTGCGCCAGCAAGCCCGGCAGCGCTTCCAGCACCAGATCCAGCCCTTTTTGTTTGGTCAGACGACTGATCACGCAGAACACCGGCGCTTTATCATCGACCTTCAAGCCCATGGCAATCTGCAGCTGGCGTTTGTTTTCAGCTTTGCTCTCCAGCGTTTCGCTGTCGTAGCGCGCGGTGAGCAGTAAATCATGCGCCGGGTCCCAAATCCCCGGATCGACACCGTTCAGAATCCCGCTAAGCCGCCCTTCGCGCAGCCGCTGTTCCAGCAGCGACTCCATGCCGTAACCAAACTCCGGTCGGGTAATTTCCAGCGCATAAGTGGGGCTGACCGCCGTAATATGATCGGCATAGAACAGTCCCGCCTTGAGGTAGGAAATTTGCCCAAAGAACTCCAGCCCATGCATGTCGAAGAAGGCGCGCGGAATCTGTATTTCATCCAGATGGCGCGCGGAAAACAGCCCTTGATAGGCCAGGTTATGCACGGTAAACACCGTTTTCGCCGGGCCACCGCGCGCCGCGATATAGGCGCAGGTTAAGCCCGCATGCCAGTCATGCGCGTGCACGATATCGGGCTGCCAGTTCATATCCAGCCCGCTGGCAATCTCCGCACCCATCCAGCCGAGCAGCGCGAAACGCAGGTAATTATCCACATAAGCGAATTGCGATGTGTCGTGATAAGGACTGCCGGGACGTTCATACAGTCCCGGCGCATCAATTAAATAAATACCAACGCCGTTAAATTGTCCAAAAAGTAAACGAACCGGCCCGGCAAAAGTTTGTAGCTCCGCCACAATTTCAGTATCAGGAATCCCTTTACGCAGATCCGGATAAGCGGGAATCAGCACCCGCGCATCCGCTCCTTCGGCGATTTGCGCCTGTGGTAATGCACCGACCACATCAGCCAATCCGCCCGTTTTCAACAGCGGGAAAAGCTCTGAACAGACATGTAAAACCAGCATCCTGAACCCCTATTGTTATCGCATGCGTTCCACGCGGCAATTATCTCTATGCTCTTTCGTCACTTACTGACCGCTGCGGCCAATTTGGCCAGCATGGCGCGCGTCACCAGTACGATGCCCTCTTCTGAACGGTAAAAACGTCGGCTGTCTTCATCGGGGTTTTCGCCAATGACCATGCCTTCTGGTAATTCGCAGGCGCGATCGATCACGCAGCGACGCAGACGACACGATCGGCCAACCACCACATCGGGCAGCAATACAGCTGAATCAATGTTGCAAAACGAGTTAATGCGGATACGTGGGAATAGCACGGAGTTCACCACCACCGAGCCGGAGATGATGCAGCCGCCAGAGACCAGCGAGTTCATCGTCATACCGTGGCTACCGGAACGATCCTGCACAAACTTCGCCGGTGGCAGCGGCTCCATATGGGTGCGAATCGGCCAGCTGTGGTCGTACATATCCAGTTCTGGCGTAACGGAAGCCAGGTCGAGGTTAGCGCGCCAGTAAGCTTCCAGCGTTCCGACATCACGCCAGTACGGCTCGGCGTTTTCATCAACCTGCACGCAAGAGAGCGTGAATGAGTGCGCATACGCCTCGCCGCTGGCCACGATTTTTGGCAGCAGATCTTTGCCGAAATCGTGGCTGGAATCGGCCACCTGCAGGTCTTCTTCCAGCAGCTGATACAGATAATCGGCGTTGAACACGTAAATGCCCATGCTGGCCAGCGCTCGGCTGTCGTCACCCGGCATTGACGGCGGCTGCGGTGGTTTTTCCACAAAATCGATCACGTTGTTCTCGGCATCGACCGCCATCACGCCAAACGCCGTGGCTTCGGCCAGCGGCACCGGCAAACAGGCGATGGTGCATTTGGCACCGCGATCGACGTGGTCGAGCAGCATGCGCGAGTAGTCCATCTTGTAGATGTGATCCCCGGCGAGAATCACGATGTACTGCGCGTTGTAACGGCGAATAATGTCGAGGTTTTGCGTCACCGCATCGGCGGTACCGCGATACCAATGTTCGGTGGCGGCACGCTGCTGCGCGGGCAACAGATCGACAAATTCGTTCATCTCTTCATTAAACAGCGACCAGCCGCGCTGGATGTGCTGCACCAGCGTATGTGACTGATATTGAGTGATCACGCCGATGCGCCGGATGCCCGAGTTGATGCAGTTGGACAGCGCAAAGTCGATGATGCGGAACTTGCCGCCGAAGTGCACGGCAGGTTTAGCGCGTTTCGCGGTGAGATCTTTCAGGCGCGTACCGCGCCCGCCAGCAAGGATCAAGGCAACCGTTTGTGTAGGGAGCTGGCGCGCCAGCATCAGATGATCTGTTCTATCTAATTTCACCATGTCTGACTCCTTATGATTGCTTTAGGAACACGCACACACCGTGTGCGGGACCGTGCCAGACAGTTGTCAGGATGGGGTTATCTTCCCCGGCGAAAGGAGGAATGGCACGCCACTCTCCGTCTGGTAAGGCGATATCACTCACCGATTCCGTGGCGTTTATTGTTATTAACCAGCGGCCGGAGAGCAGGATCTGCATTCTGTGCGTCCCCTGTTCCCACTGCTCTTTTTCCAGTGGTTTGCCGCTGGCATTACACCACTGCACGTTGCCATCGCCCTCCTGCCACCAGCGATCCGCCGTCAGCGCAGGGATGCGCTGGCGCAGGCGGATTAACGCAGCAGTGAAGTCGACCAGTCCAAAATCATCGTGTTGCCAGTTGAGCCAGGTGAGCGGATTGTCCTGGCAATAGGCGTTGTTGTTACCGTGCTGGCTGTGGCCGCGTTCGTCGCCCGCCAGCAGCATCGGCGTGCCCTGCGCCAGCAGCAGCGTGGTAAGCAAGCCGTGCACGCTGCGCCGCCGCCGTTCGACAATATCGAAGTTGACCTGCAGCCCCTCTTTGCCATGGTTATGGCTGAAGTTGCTGCTGCTGCCATCACGATTGTCTTCGCCGTTGGCCTGATTGTGTTTGTGGTTGAAGCTCACCACATCGCGCAGCGTGAAGCCGTCGTGCGCGGTGATCAAATTGATACTGGCATGCGGCAGACGCGCCTCACGCTGAAATACGTCGCTGGATGCGGCAAAACGGCGGGCAAAATCGCCGTTATTCAGCTGACCATGCAGCCAGTAACGGCGCGCCGCATCGCGAAAATGGTCGTTCCACTCGGCAAAGTCCGGCGGGAAATTGCCTACCTGATAACCGCCGGGACCGATATCCCACGGCTCAGCAATCAGCTTCACCTGCGAGAGCAGCGGACACGCTTTGATGGCGGCAAACAGCGGCGCATCCTGCTGAAACGCCGGCGTGCGGCCCAGCACGCTGGCAAGGTCAAAGCGGAAGCCATCAATGTGGCAAGCGCGCACCCAGTAGCGCAGCGCTTCCAGCACCCACTCCATCACCTGGGGATGACTAAGATTCAGGGTGTTGCCGCAGCCGGTCCAGTTTTGATAATTGCCGTTGTTATCAAGCCAGTAATAGCTGGCGTTATCCACGCCGCGTTGGGAAATCGTCGGCCCGATCTCTTCCAGTTCAGCGGTATGGTTGAACACCACATCCAGAATCACTTCTATGCCCGCCGCATGCAGCGCTTTCACTGCCTGCTGAAACTCCTGCAGCGGTGATAAACCGTTCTCACCGGATGCGTAACGTGCATCCACCGCCCACAGAGCAAACGGGTTATAGCCCCAGTAATTGCTCAACCCTAAGCGGCGCAGGCGCGGTTCGCTGGTGAATTGGGCAATCGGCAACAACTCCAGCGCGGTGATTCCCAGATGACGCAGGTACTTCACCATAGCAGGATGACCTAGCGCCGCATAAGTCCCGCGCAGCCTTTCCGGAATTTCCGGATGCTGCTGCGTTAAGCCACGCACGTGCGCTTCATAAATCACCGTATTGCCCCACGACGTGCGCAACGGTTGATCCGCTTCCCAGTCAAAATCTTCAGCGATCACTAAGGATTTCGGCGCAACAGCGGCGTTATCCTGGTTATCAGGCTCACGTTCGCCGCCGTGAAAACGCGCATCGTCCAATACATCGCCCGCCACCGCTTTGGCGCAGGGATCGACCAGCAGCTTGGCAGGATTGAAGCGATGCCCTTGCTGTGGTGCCCAGGGGCCGTGTACGCGATAGCCATAGCGCTGGCCTGGCTTTAGCGCAGGAAAATAGCCGTGCCAGATATCACCGCTACGCGCGGGCAGCGGAAAGCGACGCTCAGCACCGTGCGCGTCAAACAGGCACAGCTCGACCTGCTCGGCGTGCTGGGAAAACAGCGTGAAATTAACGCCCTGCCCATCGTAATGTGCACCTAACGGTTTCGGCTGCCCCCGCTCCAGCATCAGTCGCTCTCCCGCACCAGCCAAAGCGTTGCCAGCGGTGGCAAGGTCAAACTCAGCGATTGCGGCCGACCGTGGCTTTCAATCTCATCGGTGTGCACCACGCCGTGATTGCGCGTGTCGCTGCCGTGGTAGTCGTGCTGGTCGGTGTTCATTATTTCACGCCAGCCGCCACGCTGATTAACGCCAAAGCGATAGCTGTTTCGCGCCACCGGCGTGAAGTTACTCACTACAATGATTTCGTTGCCCTCGCGATCGCGGCGCGCAAAGACAAACACCGAATTCTCGTGATCGTCGACCACCAGCCACTCAAAACCTTGCCCATCGAAATCGAGCTGATGCAGTGGCGTGAAGTGGCGATAGGTGTGGTTGAGATCGCGCACCAGACGCTGCACGCCGTTGTGCCAGTTATCCTCGCCTTCCAGCAGATGCCAGTCGAGGCTGCTGTCGTGGTTCCACTCGCGCCCCTGAGCAAATTCGTTGCCCATAAATTGCAGCTTCTTACCCGGGAAGCCCCACATCCAGCCGTAGTAGGCGCGCAGGTTGGCAAATTTCTGCCAGGCATCGCCCGGCATGCGATCGAGGATTGAACGCTTGCCGTGCACCACTTCGTCGTGCGACAGCGGCAGCACAAAGTTTTCGGTGTAGTTGTAGAGCATACCGAAGGTCATCAGCTGGTGATGGTAGCGACGATGCACTGGATCGAGCTTCATGTAATCCAGCGTGTCGTGCATCCAGCCGAGGTTCCATTTGAACCAGAAACCGAGGCCGCCATCTTCCGATGGCCGCGTGACGCCGGGATAGTCGGTAGATTCCTCCGCCACCGTCACGCTGCCCGGTGCGGTGCGGCCCAATATGCGGTTGGTGTGCCGCAGGAACGAAATCGCTTCGAGGTTTTCACGGCCGCCAAACTGGTTGGGTACCCATTCACCTTCGGCGCGGCTGTAGTCGCGGTAGATCATTGAAGCCACCGCATCGACGCGCAGCCCATCAATACCAAAGCGTTCCATCCAGTACAAAGCATTACCGGAGAGATAATTGCTCACCTCGCGACGCCCGAAGTTGTAGATCAGCGTGTTCCAGTCCTGATGGAAACCTTCGCGCGGATCGCTGTGTTCGTAGAGTTCGGTGCCGTCAAATTTCGCCAGACCAAAGTCATCGCTTGGGAAGTGGCCCGGCACCCAATCGAGCAGCACGTTGATGCCGGCATCATGCGCGGCCGCGACAAAGTGGCGAAACTCATCGCGCGTACCGAAACGGCGTGTAGGCGCATACATGCCAAGCGGTTGATAGCCCCAGCTGCCATCGAACGGATGCTCGTTAATCGGCATCAATTCGATGTGAGTAAAACCCATCTCTTTGACATAGGGAATCAGCTGTTCCGCCAGCTCTTTGTAACTTAACCAGAAGTTGTCATCGGTATGACGTCGCCACGAGCCGAGGTGCACTTCGTAAATCGAAATCGGCTGGTCGAACCCATTTGCGGCTTTGCGCTGCGGCTGCATCTCGGTTTTCGGCGGCAGGCCGCAGATCATCGAAGCGGTTTGCGGGCGCATCTGTGCTTCAAAGGCGAAAGGATCGGCTTTGATGCGCATCTGGCCGGAATTATCCACGATTTCGAATTTATACAGTTGGCCATTCACCGCGCCCGGCACGAACAGTTCCCAGACGCCCAGTTCACGGCGGAAACGCATCGGATGGCGTCGACCATCCCAGAAGTTGAATTCGCCCACCACCGACACACGACGCGCGTTCGGTGCCCAGACGGCGAAGCGCGTACCGTGCACGCCATCAATGGTGGTGCCGTGCGCGCCAAGAGTTTCGTACGGACGCAGGTGCGTACCTTCGCCCAGCAGCCAGGCATCCATTTCGGCCAGCAGCGGGCCAAAGCGATAGGCATCATCAATCAGGTTTTGCTGGCCGTGCCAGTTCACCGCCAGCTGATAGCCAAACAGATTTTTACGGCGCGGAATCACGCCACAAAAGAAGCCGCGTGAGTCAAGACAGGTCAGCTGGGCGCATTTGCGTCCAGTATTGGTTTCAATCACCCACACATCGGAGGCATCGGGCAGCAGCGCGCGAACTTCAAGGCCCGCGGCAGTTTGGTGCATCCCCAGTAAGGAAAAGGGATCGGCATAATTCCCGGCAAAAAGGGCATTGATCGCCTGGCGATCGGGAAGCTCTGACATGACTTTCTTCCTATGATTTTGCGCAGGCGACCAGAGTCGGCAGGATTATCGCCTCGGGTGCGCTGCTTTTCATTGAGCCATAGGTACACCGCGAGGACACAACCGTCCGTGGGAAAGATCATCGCCGTGTACAACAAACCATTCAGTTCGAAAAAACGAAAACAGTTAACAACCGGCACATCTCTGTTAAATCATAGCTTGGGGATGGCAGAAGCCATGGAGGATTGCGAAAAATTGTTGTCGGGCGAGCAAAAAAGGGAAGCGGATCACTTGTCAGGCGCAATTTGTACGATTTTTTGCAGCCTGGATGACACAAAAAAGGCCGGGAAACCCCGGCCTGACTGGTTTGCCGCTGCGCTTAGTCGATCAGCAAACGCAGCATGCGACGCAGCGGTTCAGCCGCGCCCCACAGTAACTGATCGCCTACGGTGAAGGCGGAAAGGTATTCCGGCCCCATGTTCAGTTTGCGCAGGCGCCCCACTGGCGTAGTCAGCGTGCCGGTGACGGCAGCTGGCGTTAGTTCACGCATGGTGATGTCGCGATCGTTTGGCACCACTTTCACCCACTCGTTGTGGGAAGCCAGCAGCTGTTCAATTTCGCTCAGCGGCAGATCTTTTTTCAGCTTCAGGGTGAATGCCTGGCTGTGGCAGCGCAGTGCGCCAACGCGTACGCACAGGCCATCAACCGGAATCACACTACTGGTACGCAGGATTTTGTTGGTTTCCGCCTGACCTTTCCACTCTTCGCGGCTCTGGCCGTTATCCAGCTGCTTGTCGATCCATGGAATCAGGCTGCCCGCCAGCGGTACGCCGAAATTATCGGTTGGCAAGGTGCCTGAACGGGTGAAATCAGTGACGCTGCGCTCGATATCCAGAATCGCCGAAGCGGGGTTCTGCAGCGAGGTGGCAACATGGTCGTGCAGCATGCCCATCTGCGTCAGCAGTTCACGCATGTGGCGTGCGCCGCCGCCGGATGCCGCCTGATAAGTGGCTACCGAAGCCCACTCAACCAGATCGTTGGCAAACAGGCCGCCCAGCGACATCAGCATCAGGCTGACGGTGCAGTTACCGCCGACGAAGGTTTTGATGCCGTTGTCGAGGCCCTGACGAATCACGTTATGGTTGACCGGATCGAGAATGATGATGGCGTCATCTTTCATACGCAGCGTGGAAGCCGCATCAATCCAGTAACCCTGCCAGCCGCTTTCGCGCAGCTTCGGATAGACTTCACTGGTGTAATCACCGCCCTGGCAGGTGATAATAATATCCAGCGCCTTCAGCGCCTCGATATCAAAAGCATCCTGCAGCGCACCGGTCGACTTACCGCCGAACGTCGGCGCCGCCTGACCAAGCTGTGACGTGGAGAAAAAGACCGGATTGATGACATCAAAATCGCGTTCTTCGCTCATACGTGACATCAGCACTGAGCCGACCATGCCACGCCAACCAATAAAACCTACATTCTTCATTTTCTGTCCGTCTCGGGTGTTCTCGAAGGAAGCCCTAAGTGGTGCGAGGAAAAGACGGGCCGGATAATCCTGCCCGTCTGCGTAATAATCAGGTTTACCTATGACCGTCAACTCTACAAAATGCAGCCTTTCTGGCAAGTGAATTAATTCGATTGCGCTAACTTTTTCAGCAATACAACTAATAATGGCCCCGGCCAAATAGATAGGATGGTTTACCTGACATGACTGAGATGATATCCGCGACCATATTGCTGCTGTTAATTATGGACCCGCTGGGCAACCTGCCGATCTTTATGTCGGTACTGAAGCATCTGGAACCCAAGCGCCGCCGCGTGGTGCTGATGCGTGAAATGCTGATCGCGCTGGCCCTGATGCTGCTGTTTTTATTCGCCGGTGAACGCATTCTGACGTTTCTTAACCTGCGCACCGAAACCGTGTCGATCTCCGGCGGTATCATTCTGTTCCTGATCGCCATCCGCATGATTTTTCCCTCCGCCGAAACCAGCACCAGCGGCTTGCCGGCCGGCGAAGAGCCGTTCCTCGTGCCGCTGGCAATTCCCTTAGTGGCTGGCCCGTCACTGCTGGCGACATTGATGCTGTTGTCGCATCAATATCCCAATCAGATGACGCATCTGGTTGGCGCGCTGCTGATTGCCTGGGGCGTAACGGTGGCGATCTTGCTGATGTCAGGGCTATTTTTACGCCTGCTCGGCGATAAAGGTGTTAACGCGCTGGAACGCCTGATGGGTTTGATTTTGATTATGCTGGCAACGCAGATGTTTCTGGATGGGATTCGTACTTATCTGAAGCTGTAATGCAAAACGGTGCGCATAAATGCGCACCCTACGACAAACCGGTGCGATCGTAGGGTCGCCATTCATGGCGACCACTGTTCATGGCGACCGCGATTATTTCTGCTGTTTGTCGATCGGTTTACCCGACCAGTAGCCAGCCAGCAGCGAACCTGACAGGTTGTGCCACACTGAGAACAGCGCGCCCGGCAGTGCTGCCAGCGGCGAGAAGTAGAGTTTGCCCAGCGTCGCCGCCAGACCGGAGTTCTGCATGCCCACTTCCAGCGCCAGCGTGCGGCAGGTGGATTCGTCGAAGCCAAACAGTTTGCCGCCCCAATAACCGCCCAGCAGACCAATCGCGTTGTGCAGAATCACCGCCACAATCACCATCAAACCCACCGAACCAATAAAGCTTTGGCTACCCGCCACCACCGCGCTGATGATCAACAGAATACAGAGCATGGAGAACGCTGGCAGATAAGGCTCAACGCGGCGCACCACGCTGTTCATGGAGTGGTGGACAATCAGGCCGAGGCTAATCGGAATCACTACGATTTTCACGATGCTGAGCAGCATGCCAACCACATCAACCTGAATGTGCGTATCAACGTAGAAGCGCGTCAGCAGCGGCGTGGCAAATACGCCCACCAGCGCTGACACTGATGAGATAGTGACTGACAGTGCCACATCGCCCTTCGCCAGATAGATCATCACGTTAGATGCGGTACCGCTCGCCACGCTGCCGACCAGAATCATGCCCGCTGCCAGATCCGGCGGCATCTGGAACAGTTTCGCCAGGCCCCATGCGGCCAGTGGCATCACCAGATAGTGCAGAAAGGTGCCGGCAATTACCGGCGCCGGGCGCACCAGTACGCGTTTGAAATCATCAATATTGAGCGTTACGCCCATGCCGAACATAATCAGCATTAGCAGATAGGTGACCCACGGACCGATACCGAGAAAGGTGGAGGGCGAGTAATAAGCAGCGACCGAGAGCAGCACGGCCCAGAGCGGGAACAGGCGGGTAAGTTTGCCGAGCATAACCAGACTTCCTTAGGGATTTTTTTAATATTGCCACAGATGAAATGTCGCGCAGGGAACGACCACAGCGACGGACGCGGGATCATAACATTTCGTTATCTTGACGTAAGGCGGGAAGTCACTTGCAGAGGAAAATGCGGATCGGCTGCTGCCGATCCGCGGAAATACGACGAAGTTACTCTGCTTTTTCCAGTAAAAAGCGGTAGATCGCACCACCAATCGCGGCACCAATAATCGGTAACAACCAGAACATCCACAGCTGATCCAATGCCCAGCCACCCTGGAAGATGGCCACGCCGGTACTACGCGCCGGGTTCACGGAAGTATTGGTTACAGGAATGCTTACCAGATGGATCAGCGTCAGCGCCAGACCGATAGCAATCGGTGCAAAACCGGCCGGTGCACGTTTATCGGTTGAGCCCATAATCACAATCAGGAATACCGCCGTCAGCACCAGCTCGGTGATCATCCCCGCAGTCAGGCTAAAACCGCCTGGTGAGTGCTCACCATAACCGTTAGAAGCAAAACCGCTGGCCGCCGCATCGAAACCGGCTTTACCGCTGGCGATCAGATACAACACGCCCGCTGCGGCGATGGCACCGACTAATTGCGCGATAATATAGGGCACGACCTGTGACACCGGAAAACGGCCGCCCACGGTCAGACCGATGGTGACCGCCGGGTTAAAATGGCCACCTGAAATATGGCCTACGGCAAACGCCATCACCAATACTGTCAAACCAAATGCCAGCGCCACACCCGCAAAACCGATGCCCAACTCTGGAAACGCCGCCGCCAAAACCGCACTACCACAACCGCCTAAAACCAGCACAAAAGTGCCGAGCGTCTCTGCCACTAACCTTTTCATCTTTATTCCCTCAAATAATTTAATGTTTTCGCGGCGGGATTATCGTTTTTGGCGATTAAAGCGCAACCGCTGAATGAGAGGATAGTGTGATTTTTAGCCAATTCCAGCGTAATCAAGACGTGTCTTGCCCGTCATCAGAGGAATCTTCAGAAATGTCTGGAACGAAGAATACGGTAGCGCTGCGCTTAAATTATTGTTTAAGGAAATTAACCAATAAAAAAGCCGGACCAGGTCCGGCTTGATTTATTGCGCTAAAAATTTGCCTTAAGAACCAAAAAGATTCTTGTGCAGTGCGCGTACCACCTCTTCTGCATCTGGCGTTGGCACCAGGAAGCACAGGTTATAACTGCTGGCACCGTAGCAAATCATGCGCAGATTGAACGGCTCCAGTGCGCCGAATACCTCTTTGCCCACGCCGCAGGCTTTCGACAGGTTGTTACCGATGATCGCCACCAACGCCAGATTCTCTTCTACCTCCACACGGCACAGTGAAGAGAGTTCAGTCAGCAGCGCCTGCGTCAGCAAGCTGTCGCCGGTGGTGGTGGAGCCGGTGCTATCCAGCGTCAGCGCCACGCTCACTTCCGAGGTAGTGACCAAGTCAACCGAAATGCTATGGCGTGCCAGAATATTGAACACCTCGGCCAGGAAGCCGTGTGCATGCAGCATGTTCAGACTGTGCAGCGTCACCAGCGTCTGCTTACGACGCAGTGCCAGCGCGCGGAACAACGGTGGATTTTTGGTTTCGTTGCACACGCGCGTACCGCCCGCAGCCGGATCTTTACTCGAACCGACGAACACCGGGATATCGCTGCGCACCGCCGGCAGCAAGGTGGCCGGATGCAGCACTTTGGCTCCGAAAATGGCCATTTCCGCCGCTTCCTCGAAAGTAATCTCTTCGATACGTTTTGCGGTGGAGACCACGCGAGGATCGGTGGTGTAGATACCGGCGACATCGGTCCAGATATCAATGCGTGCCGCCTGCAACGCTTCGCCCAGCAGCGCGGCGGTGTAATCACTGCCGCCACGGCCCAGCGTGGTAGTGCGGCCTTTGATTTCGCTACCGATAAAGCCCTGAGTGACCACCAGCGCTTCAGCAATGCGCGGCTGCAGCTGCGATGCCGCCAGCTCTTTCACCGTCGCCACTTCGGGTTCCGCGCGGCCAAAGCGGTCGCTGGTGCGCATCACTTTACGCACGTCAAACCATTCGCTGTTGACCTGGCGCTCGCGCAGGATCTCCACGAACAGCAGCGTCGACATCAGCTCACCGTGGCTCACCAGTTCGTCGGTTAGCGCATGCGAAGTGGCCAGCGAGGTCGCTTCGGACAGCATGGTGATGTTTTCCAGCATGCGATCAATCTCTTCGCGAATGACATCCGGCGACTGTAGACGATCGATGATGGCGTATTGAATCCGGCGGATTTCATCCAGCAGGTAAGCGCGTTGCGCTTGTTCCTGGCCTTCAGCAAGGGCAACCAGCAGGTTGGTGACGCCAGCGGAGGCAGAGAGCACCACTAAGCGGGTATTGGCATCCGACAGCACAACATCTGCGCTGCGGTTCATAGCATCAAAATCGGCAACGCTGGTGCCGCCAAATTTAGCCACGATCAGATTTTGAGACATGTAACGAACCCCGTGTCAGGTTATCTTTCTTCCGTTTTTGGGGCGGAAGACATAGTAGCAGCCTTGGCACAAGAGAAGAGCAGAATTGGGCAGACAAGATCAGTAGACAAGTCACCCAGAAGCGCTTCACCTTGCGAAGCGTCCGACTGTGGACGATTCTGGTGACAACCCAGAGGATTCAGCCCCTGCAGCCGACAGTGCAACACCCCGCGTGTTGCCCCACCTCGGCGTCACACCCCCTGATGTGTTATCTGCGGATACGGATCCTCAAACACACTGCCTGGGCGACGCGCCTCTTCTGGCTTACACCCGGAGGTGTAAGTAGCGCGCATAAAGTACTGATTATTTTCCCCCCTGTCCATCCCTGCACTTTGAGGATTTCTCACTTTTACACTTCGGTAAACGCATCGTTGAACAAACGCGCTTGCCAACACCGACCTAAAGTAGAGTCCGAATCAGACAAATGCCGCTTTTTGCTGATGCGGCACAGGGAAATTACCTGCTGCTGCGCTGACAATCGCCGCCGGATTTACCTGAAACACTGCGGCCACGGTCACAAATTTTTTCCCTTAGGTAGTAACTGTAGTCATACTCAACCCCGTGCAAGAGTGCTAAGGATGCCGGGCGAGCAGGATGCCCCGGATGGAATGACGGTTCTTATATCAACTAGAGTGTTGCCATGAAAAATATCAATCCGACCCAAACCGCAGCCTGGAAAGCGCTGCAGCAGCATTTTGACCAGATGAAATCGGTGCAAATCGCCGATCTGTTTGCGCAAGATGCCGATCGTTTTGCGAAATTCTCTGCCACTTTCGATGACCAGATGCTGGTGGATTTCTCTAAAAACCGCATCACCGAGGAAACCCTCGAAAAATTACAGGCGTTGGCTAAAGAGACCGATCTGGCTGGCGCGATCAAATCGATGTTCTCTGGCGAGAAGATCAACCGCACTGAAGAGCGCGCGGTACTGCACGTTGCACTGCGTAATCGCAGCAACACCCCAATTGTGGTCGACGGCAAAGATGTGATGCCGGAAGTCAACGCGGTACTGGCGAAGATGAAAGGCTTCTCCGAGCGCATCATTAGCGGTGAGTGGAAAGGCTATACCGGTAAAGCGATCACCGATGTGGTTAACATCGGCATCGGCGGTTCCGACCTCGGCCCGTTTATGGTGACCGAAGCGCTGCGTCCGTACAAAAATCACCTCAACATGCACTTTGTATCCAACGTTGATGGCACGCACATCGCTGAAACGCTGAAAGATCTCAGCCCGGAAACTACGCTGTTCCTCGTGGCATCAAAAACCTTCACCACGCAGGAAACCATGACCAACGCCCACAGCGCGCGTGACTGGTTCCTGAAAACCGCGGGCGACCAACAGCATGTGGCGAAGCACTTCGCAGCGCTGTCGACCAACGGCAAAGCGGTGGGTGAATTCGGTATCGATACCGACAACATGTTCGAATTCTGGGATTGGGTTGGCGGCCGATATTCACTGTGGTCAGCAATCGGCTTGTCGATCATTCTGTCTATCGGCTTCGAGAACTTCGAGCAGCTGTTGAGCGGCGCACATGCGATGGATAATCACTTTGCTAATACGCCTGCCGAGCAAAACCTGCCGGTACTGCTGGCGCTGATTGGCATCTGGTACAACAACTTCTTTGGTGCCGAAACCGAAGCGATTCTGCCGTACGACCAGTACATGCATCGCTTTGCTGCTTACTTCCAGCAGGGCAACATGGAATCCAACGGTAAATATGTCGATCGTGAAGGCAACCCGGTGGATTATCAGACTGGCCCCATCATTTGGGGTGAGCCAGGCACCAACGGCCAGCACGCGTTCTACCAGCTGATTCACCAGGGCACCAAACTGATTCCGTGCGACTTCATTGCACCGGCCTTGAGCCACAACGTGCTGACCGATCACCATCCGAAGCTGCTGTCGAACTTCTTTGCGCAGACCGAAGCGCTGGCGTTTGGTAAGTCGCGTGATGTGGTAGAGAAAGAGTTCACCGATGCCGGCAAATCGGCCGCATCCGTGGCACATATCGTGCCGTTCAAGGTGTTCGAAGGTAACCGTCCAACCAACTCAATCCTGCTACGTGAAATTACGCCGTTCAGCCTGGGCTCGCTGATTGCGCTGTATGAACACAAAATCTTCACGCAAGGCGCGATTCTCAACATCTTCACCTTTGACCAATGGGGCGTTGAATTGGGCAAACAGCTGGCAAACCGCATCTTGCCAGAGCTGGAGAATGACGCGGAAATTAGTAGCCACGATAGCTCCACTAATGGCTTAATTAATCGCTACAAATCCTGGCGTTAATTTCCCACCCACCAAGTGAATAAGGCGGCATGGTTGCCGCCTTTTTTATGCCAAATAGGCCACAACCCGCGCAATACGGTTATTTTAGTCTGCTGCTCCGCTTAGAAAATTCTTAAAATACGCTAAGGATAATCGGAAGTTTGCCCTATTACCCGCCACCCTTTTAATTAAAAAATGGCCCTATTTTACGGTCAGCCTCTCGCTATCCATATGATTGATTTATCATTTTTATTTAACCTGCTTCAGGAAATTCTGATTATTCCTATTCCGTACCAATAGTTAATGCAAAAGTGAAAAATTCTGCCCTGCTATAGACAATCAAATAATTATTCCACCCTCAGAAAAAACTGCATTTAAAAAAAGCAGCTAACGCCAATTCGCCGTATTTATCACCAGAAATGTCTCAGGTTTGCGCCCTCTTTTACTCATGCTGAACTCTGGTAATTTGTTGCCCTATACTGAACGCGCCCGAATTCTGGGTAGATCCTACATTCATTGATTCATATAAATGCAGGAAACGTTGTTATGAAAAAACTGATGGTTGCCGGTGCAGCCTTACTTTACGTTGCCGTTTCTTCCGCTGCGATTGCCGCGCCGGAAGAAGCTGGTGCTGCAGCAGGCGCGCAGGCGGGAGCAATCTCTGCCGGTGCGTCTACCGCTGTCGGTATCGGCGCGCTCGGTGCGTTAGTGGGTCTCGGCATTGCTGCTTCTGGCGGCGGTGACGGTGCAAATACCGGTACAACAACAACCACCACAACGAGCACCACTCGTTGATGTAGCACCTTTAAGCATAACCACACACCCGTGTGGTTATTTTTTGCTTGGCTTATTTAGACAGGGATACACAGTGCGCCGACTCTCTTTGCTACTTCTTTGCCTGTTGTTGCAGGCCTGCACACAAACGCAAAAAGGCCTTGAACAAACCGTGATGCTGGCCGTTAACGGCCCGGATGATGTCACGGTTACCGATGAACAGGTTGCTAACCTGCCCTACGCCAGCCTCTATGCTCACATCAATGATGGTCCGCGCATCTTCGTGGTGCTCGGTTACAACGAAAACGGTCAGCAGAAGTGGATCACCCAGGATAAAGCGATGCTGGTGATGCAGCATGGCCGCCTGGTGAAAACCCTCGGATTACCGAGCAACCTCGCTGGCGTCAGCAACCTGCCGCAGGATCCGCTCGCCGATGCGTTACACCTGCAAAACGGTGCCAGCTGGACGCGCGTGGTGCAGTGGCGCGAGCAGGATAACGTGCGCGCCGCGACAGCCGTTTCCCGCTTCCAGCGCGGTGACGATACGGTGCTGGATATCACCGGCGAACGCGTGCCGTGCCGCGTCTGGCATGAGACCGTTCGCATGGAGAGCCTGGGGACCGAGTGGCAAAATACGTTCTGGATAGATAACCGTGACGGCACGGTGCTGCAGGCCAGCCAGATGCTGGCCGCCGATGCATTCCCTGTTGAAACCACCATTCTGAAGCCGGCGAAATCATGAATAAAATAACTCCAATGCTGGCAGCGTTGATGCTGCTAACGGCTGGCCATGCGCTGGCCGCGGCTCAAGTCACCGTGCACGATGTGCAGGGTAAAAACGCACTGCAAATCGATGATGCGCAAAACCTCTCTCAATTACTGACAAATCCTGCACTGCGCAGTTGGTGGCCGGGCACGGTGATTGCCGAACGCGGTGCAACCGCGGTAGCACAGCAACAGCAGAAACAGCTGCTGGCCGATCTGCGCGCCTGGCAAGCCGACAGCGGCGAGTCGCTAGCCGCCACCATTGGCGCTGTCATCCACCAGCTTAACGACATAAAAGTCACTGGCCGCCAGTTCACCTCACTCGATCCCGATGAGGTGCGTCTGCGTCCGCAGGCTAACCGTACGCTGCAGGGCAGCTATGACCTCTACACGCTGGCACAGCCCACGCAGGTATTGGTGCTGGGTGCGCTGAGCAATCCAGGAAAAGAGAGCTGGCAGCCTGGCCGTGAAGTGCGTGATTACCTCGACGGTCACTATCGCCTTTCCGGTGCGGAACGCAGCTTTGCCACGGTGATTGCGCCGTCTGGCAGCACACAACACGTGCCAATTGCCTACTGGAATCATCGCCATATCGAAGTGGAGCCCGGCAGCATTATCTGGCTCGGTTTCACCTCATGGAGCCTGCCCTGGGGCCAAAGCGATTTGAATGCGCGCATGCTTTCCGTTCTGACTCACCGGATACCAGACTGATGAAAAAACAATTAATTATCAGCCTGCTGGCTGCTTCTGTTTCCGCTGCCTGCCAGGTGCATGCGGAGACCTGGCCGGAACCGGTCGGCCCTTCGCAATCTGATTTTGGCGGCGTAGGCCTGATGCAGACGCCAACTGCGCGTATGGCGAAAGAGGGCGAATTTAGCGTTAACTTCCGCGATAACGATCAATATCGTTACTATTCGGCCTCACTGCAGCTGTTCCCGTGGCTGGAAACTACCGTGCGTTATACCGACGTGCGAACCCGTCGCTACAGCGCAGTGGAAGGCTTCAGCGGCAATCAAAGTTATAAAGATAAAGCCTTCGATGTGAAGCTGCGCCTGTGGCAAGAGAGCTACTGGCTGCCGGAAGTGGCCGTGGGCTCGCGCGATTTAGGCGGTACCGGTTTATTCGACAGCGAATATCTGGTGGCCAGCAAAGCGTGGGGACCGTTTGATTTCACTTTAGGTCTGGGCTGGGGTTATCTCGGCAATAGCGGCACCATCAAAAACCCGTTCTGCTCCTATAGCGACAGTTTCTGTAGCCGCACCGGTAACGGCGAAGCGGGTTCGATTAACGGTTCGCAGATGTTCCACGGTCCTTCAGCACTGTTTGGTGGCGTGGAGTATCAAACGCCATGGCAGCCGCTGCGCCTGAAGGTGGAGTACGAAGGTAACAACTATCAGGATGATTTTGCTGGCCGTCTGGATCAGCGCAGTAAGGTTAACGTCGGCGCGATTTATCGCATCACCGATTGGGCCGACATCAACGCCAGCTACGAGCGCGGCAACACCTTTATGTTCGGCTTTACCCTGCGCACTAACTTCAACGATCTGCATCAGTCGCACATTGATAGCGAGAAACCGGCCTACAACCCGCAGCCGCAGGGCGACCTGCTGCAACCGACGGTGGTGGCGAATCAGCTGACGGATCTGAAGTACAACGCCGGACTGAACGGCCCGCATATCCAGACCAAAGGCAGCACGCTGTACGTTTCCGGCGAGCAAACCAAATATCGCGACACGCGCGAAGGCGTCGATCGTGCCAATCGCATCATCATGAACAACCTGCCTGCCGGTATCGATACCATCGATGTCACCGAGTCGCGCTTCAATATGCCGCAGGTGAGCACGCGCACCAACGTCGCCAGCCTGCACAACGAGCTGGCCGGTTATCCGCTTGGGCATGAGCAGCCGCTGCAGCAAACGCGCGACAATCCGGTTGATCCCGGCACCACCGAGCAAGGTTTCTTCATCCGCAAAGATCGCCTGAACTACAGCTTGTCGCCGGTGCTGAATCAGTCGGTCGGCGGACCGGAAAGCTTCTACATGTATCAGATTGGCGTGATGGCCAACGCCGATTACTGGCTCACCGATCATCTATTAGTCGGCGGCAGCCTGTTCGGTAACATCGCCAACAACTATGACAAGTTTAACTATAACGGCGCGCCAGCCGACTCCACGCTGCCACGCGTGCGTACCCATATTCGTGATTACGTTGAGAACAACGTTTACGTCAACGATCTGCAAGCCAACTATATGCGGTCGCTCGGCAACGGTTTCTACGGCCAGGTTTACGGCGGTTATCTGGAAACCATGTATGGTGGCGTCGGTGGCGAGGTGTTGTATCGTCCGATTGATAGCAACTGGGCATTCGGCGTTGATGCCAACTACGTGAAGCAGCGTGATTGGGACAACATGATGCAGTTCACCGACTACAAAGCGCCAACCGGGCATTTCACCGCTTACTGGCGTCCGTGGTTTATGCAGGATGTATTGGTGAAAGCCAGCGTCGGTGAATATCTGGCAAAAGATAAAGGCGTGACGTTGGATGTGTCGAAGCGCTTCGACAGCGGTGTGATGGTTGGCTTCTACGCCACCAAAACCAATGTGTCGGCAGAAGCGTATGGTGAAGGCGACTTTACCAAAGGCTTCTACATTTCGGTACCGATGGATCTGTTTACCGTGACGCCTACGCGTGGCCGTGCCCAGGTGAACTGGGTGCCGTTAACGCGTGATGGCGGCCAGATGCTGGGCCGTAAGTATCAGCTGTATGATCTAACGTCAGATCGCGATGCGCGCTTTAATTAATTGATTCATCTGTATTAATCGTAGGGTCGGCATTTATGCCGACCTTTTTTTGTACATATATTTAAGAAGGTCGCCATCAATGGCGTAATGCACGTCAGTTAAGCAGCGCACTTGCTCTGCGTGGGTTACCTGGTCGCCATGAATGGCGACCCTACAGGCGTTACAGCGATGATGATTCAGAAATATGCATTGATGCTGCAGCGC
>NZ_AKIU01000063.1:0-11031 GCF_000282675.1 Pantoea sp. GM01
GCCTGCCGCTGCCGGTGCTGCGCTGCACCAGCGGACGCCGTTTTATTGGCGGCCCAGACAACTGGGCGCGTCTGCATCTGGCCGCGCTGAGCCAACCCGATGCGGCCGGCAACACCCATCGCATCACCCTCGCCTTCGATACCCGCATTGTTTCCGAACAGGATGGCGGCGAGCAGCACGGTTTAAGCAAGGCCGATGCGCAGAACGGCGTTAGTTTCGCCCTCGCCTGGCACAACTATGAACTGGGTGAATTTCTCGATCATACCTGGGTTGATGGCTGGCTGCGTGAGACCTTTAGTCAGCAGGTGCATGCGCTGGAGTCACGTCGCGAGCAGGAGCTGAATCAGGCGCTGCGCGAATTCGAATATCAGGCGCACTACCTCAATCTGCTGGAGCTGCTGGGCGAACAGCTCGAACTGGCCGAAATCACCATTCAGGCGGCGTCCCACCAAACCCCGGCGGTTAACGTCGATATCATTCTTGATGTGGGCAACTCGCACACCTGCGGCATTCTGGTGGAAGATCATGCCGAAGAGAGCAGCGGCCTGCGCCAGACCTATGAGCTGCAGCTGCGCGATCTCTCCGAACCGCATCAGGTTTACAACGAACTGTTCGACAGCCGCCTGGAGTTTGCTGAAACCCGTTTCGGCAAGGCCAACTTCTCACTGGAGAGCGGCCGTGAAAACGCCTTTATGTGGCCGTCACTGACGCGCGTCGGACGTGAAGCCAGCCGCCTGGCGCTGCTGCGTGCCGGTACCGAAGGCAGCACCGGCTTATCCAGCCCGCGCCGCTATTTATGGGATGAAGCGCGCTATCAGCCCGGTTGGCGCTTCAACGCTAACGGCAGCAGCGATGAGCCGCAGGCCACCGCGCTGCCGTTTACCCTGTTGATCAATGATGAAGGCCAGCCGCTGCACGCGCTGGCGGAAGACGAACGTCTGCCGGTATTCTCGGCCAGCTACAGCCGCAGTTCATTGATGACCTTTATGCTGTGCGAGTTGTTGGCGCAGGCGATGATGCAGATGAACAGCGTGGCGCAGCGTCAGCGCATGCCGCAAAGCCAGGCGCCGCGCCAGCTGCGTCACGTGATTTTGACGCTGCCGTCCGCCATGCCGAAGCCGGAGCGGGAAATTTTCCGCCGCCGCATGCAGGAAGCCATCGCGCTGGTATGGAAGGCCGAAGGCTGGCATCCGGCAGAGGAGGATTTTTCGGCCGCCAGCCAGGCAAAAAGCCTGCGCCCGGTGCCGGATGTACAGATGGAGTGGGACGAAGCCACCTGCGGTCAAATGGTTTGGCTGTTCAACGAAACCCAGGTCAACTTTGCCGGTCGCGCGGAGGATTTCTTCAGCAGCATGGCGCGTCCGGATCGCCCGCGTGAAGCCGATGAAGTCCCGGGCAAGAGCCTGCGTATCGCGTCGATTGATATCGGCGGCGGCACCACCGATCTCGCCATTACCCAATATCGTCTTGATGACGGCCAGGGCAACAACGTCAAAATCACTCCGCGCTTACTGTTCCGTGAAGGTTTTAAAGTGGCGGGCGACGACATCCTGCTGGATGTGATTCAGCTGTGGATTCTGCCCGCACTGCAGCACAGTTTGCAGAAAGCCGGTTTGACGCTGGCAGAGCCGCTGATGAACAAGCTGTTCGGCCATGACAGCCGCATGGACGGTCAGGCCACGCTGCGTCAGCAGGTGACGCTGCAGCTGTTTATCCCGCTGGCGCAGGCGGTGCTGGAGCAGTACGAGAACTGGGATCCGCTCGACAGTCACAGCGAAATCAATGCGCTGTTCGGCGAGCTGGTGCCGCAAAAACCGGCCAGCAGCGTGCTGGCGTTTGTGAACGGAGAAATTCAGCGCACCCTCGGCGGCGACAGCCGTTTCGATCTGCTGGAGGTGCCGCTGGTGGTAAGCATGACGCAGCTGCACGGCGAGTTCCTGCAGCACCGTATGGCGATCATTCCGGCGCTGCGCGCAATGTGCGAAGTGGTGTCGCTGTACCAGTGCGATGTGCTGCTGCTGACTGGTCGTCCGTCACGCTTCCCGGGCATTCAGGCGCTGGTGCGCCATCTGCAACCGCTGCCGGGCAGCCGTATTTTGTCGCTGGAGGGCTATCACACCAGCGATTGGTATCCGTTTAATAAACAGGGCCGCATTGATAACCCGAAATCGACCGCCGCCGTCGGTGCAATGTTATGCCTGCTGGCGCTCGATCTGCGCCTGAGCAGCTTCTGGTTCCGCGCCGGTGATTTCGAACCTTACTCCACCATCCGCTATCTCGGCGTGCTGGATGAAACCACTGCGCTGAGCGACGACAACCTGTGCTACAGCGAAATCGATCTCGACAGCAGCAGTTTTGCGCTGGATCGCAAGAGCAGCTTCCGCATCCGCGGCAACGTCTGCCTCGGCTTCCGCCAGCTGGAGAACGATCGCTGGCCGGCCTCGCCGCTCTACAGCCTGAGCATTGTCGACCCGACGCTGGCGCGTCAGGTGGCCGGGGAAAGCGTGCTGCGCATTAAGCTGGCGGTGCAGCCTGGGCCAGATAATCTGGGGCCGGAACGCTTAGTGCTAAGCGATGCGCGGATGGATGACGGCACGCGCGTGCCGCTGGAACAGCTGAGTCTGAAACTGAATACGCTTTCGGCCACCGGTAACGCAAATGCGCAATATTGGATCGACAGCGGGAGCGTCTGTAAACGATGAGAACTGCCAAAAAAGCTACGCCGGTTACGCCCGCCAAACGTCTCAGCCTGATGCAGGAAACGCTGGACGGTGCGCTGAATTGGGTGGAAACCCATCAGGCGCATGCGCCACGACTGGCGATGGAAGCCGAGACGCTGACGCTGCAACTGCGCCGCGCACGTGTGGAAAGCCATGCGCTGGCGCGTCAACTGGCGCGCCCGGTCACGCTGGCGCTGTTTGGCCAATCGCAGGCGGGTAAAGCCTGGCTGCTGAGTGAAATGGTTGGCGATGCGCAGGGTCAGCTGATTGCGCGTCTCGGCGATAAAGTCCTGAACTATTTCCAGCACATCAATCCGGGCAATCTCGATTTCGCCATTGCCACCCGCTTCAGCCACCAGCGTGAAACACAATCCAACGCCTGGCCGCTGGAGATGACGCTGCTGAGCGAAGTGGAGCTGATTCGTTTGATGCTGGCCAGCGCCAAAACGGAAGATCAGCCCGATAGCGCGCACATCGACGCCGCGCTGCAGCGTTTGCAGCGCCATCGTCAGGATGAGGCGCATCCTGGCCTGGATAGCGACGCGCTGATCACGCTGTGGGCGTGGAGCCGTCGCCACCATCGTCACGCCGAAATACTCGATCGTCACTTCTGGCCGCAGGCCGTAGCGCTGGCGCCGTGGCTCAACGTTGACGACCGCGTGCAGCTGTTTGCGTTGCTGTGGCCAGGCCAAAACGCCCTGAATGAAAGCCTGCGCAGCCTGATGCATTTGCGTCATCAGCTGCGCCACGCGCCGCGCGTGTTAGCGCCGCTCAGCCTGCTGGTCGATGACGCCGCGCTACCGGCAGAGAAACTGATCAGTCATGAGGCCGATGGACAAGAGATGATCGAAGTGTGCCCGATTGTCGCCAATCGCGTGGGTAAAGCGCAGCAGGTGCCGTTAGGTTTACTCGCGCTGCTGACATTGGAAATCACTCTGCCGCTCAGCTCCACGCCGCGCCAGGCGTTGTACGATGACGCCGATATGCTGGAGCTGCCCGCGCCGGGCACGCCAGCTGACCGCGCCCAGCAGGAAGAGCTGGCGCAGCTGCGCCAGCGCGATCCGCTGCGCGCCGCCCTGCTTGAACAGAAACGCGCGCTGCTGCCAGGCCTGTACGCCGCGCGTCAGGGCATCGATCTTATGTTGATTTGTACCGCAGCCAGCCAGCGTCAGGACACCGATGTCGCCGCCAGCGCGCTGCGCGAGTGGCACATGCATCAAACCGTCGCGGCCAGCGGCGAAAAACCGCGTCTGATTTGGGCGATCACGCCGCATGACGCGCGCTATCAGCAGCAGCAGATTAACGTGGATGAAGCGGTACAACGGCAGATTGGTCAGCCGGGACAGAGCTGGGGCTCAATGCTGGCGCTGGATCGTGCCGGTGTCGATCGCATGGGCAGCTGGCTGCAGGATGAGATGCAGCCAGAGGCGCGCCGCGATCGCCTGGCACAGCAGCTTAGCGCCTTGCAGCAGAAGCTGGTGGAGCGTTTACAGCCGTGGACCGAATCCAGCGCCACGCCGGAACAGGCGGCACGCAAGCAGGCGATCTCCGATACGCTGCTGAAATGTTTGCAACATCGCACCGGTTTACACGGCGAACTGCTGGAGCGTTTGCAGCCGTCACGCGAAGCGGTGCGTCAGCTGTGGCTGAGCCAGAGCAGCAGCAACGTTAGCCAGCACAGCAGCAAAACTGCTGCCGCCGAGCAGAGCTATTTTGGTATCGGCTTCGAGTTTGATCTGTTCAAAGATGAACCGGTCGCCGCCGCTGAGCCGCGCAGTGCGGGTGGCCAGCGCGATCAGCAGTTCCCACAGCAGGTATTTGCTTTGTGGCTGGAGCATTTGCGTCAGCTGCCGGAGAGCCGCAGCCTGCTGGCGCTGCTCAACGTCGATAAACCCACGCTGGAGATGCTGATAGAGGAGCTGATCACCGCCAGCTTCCGTCTGAAAATGCTCAGCAAGCTGCAAACGGCGCTCAATGAACCCGACGCGCAGGCCAGCGCGCACGAAGCGCGTACCGATCGTCAGGTTTCACGCGCCATGACGGTGCTGGGTGATTTTGTCGCCTGGCTGGGCTTTTTGCAGCGTCCAGAGAGTGAGCGTCCGGAGAGTCGCGTCAATCGCGGTCAGACAATTTTCGCCCGTCCGCCGGCACCGAGCGTCAGCTTCTCGCCGGGACAGCGTTTAACGCGGCTGTCAGCCGCCCCTGCTAATCATACGGCTTACTACATCTATGACTGGCTGGTGGGGTTAAATTCGGTGATCGTCGAGAACAACGGTTATACCGGTGGCGGCGATCTGCCGGCGAATGCGCGACAGATGCTGGCAATTTTGCTGCTGCCGCTGCATGCGTAATCTACGCCTCACGTATCAGGTGCAGCTCGCCCGCTAACTGCTGCTGCGCCTCTTCCAGTAGCGCCAGCAACGGCGCGAATTCGGCGCTGTGGCTGGCGTGATCGGCATGCGTTAAATAGAGGGTCGCAGGCAGCGCCATGCCGCCGGTCAGCCAATCCCACAGCGCATCAAGGTTGTTGCCGAAATCCATCGGGCAGGCGCTTTGCTGCACCAGCGCGCGGTAAAACGCCTGGCGATCCGGCAAGCTTTGAAAGTCAAAATGGAGCGTCAACATGGTTAAGGCACCTGTTTGAAGCTGCGATAGTGATCGGTAGTGAGGAAAATCAGGCCATCGGATGAGTAAAGCAGACGATCGGCATCGCGGTGACCGCAATCGTAATTCACATCGGCTTCATACCACTGCCTGCCCGCCTGCATCGGCAGCCTTCTTTCACGGTTGCTGAAGCGATCGCCACCAATCGCGCGACCCGGTAACACCTCACATAAATTGCCTTTGCTCGGGTTCCAGCCCTGACGACGCGCCTCGTTTTTAGTGAGATAGAGATCGGGCAATCGCTGGTGCTGCTGCACCCAGCGCGCCACGGTGTTGGCATCGGTGAGCTGCGAAATATCGGGGTGGCTGTTGGCCCATTTGTCGGACAAATGCGGTTTTAACCCAAGCCACAGCGCGGCAAGGATCAGAATTAAGGCAATCCAGAGTTTTTTTGACATGGTGACATCCTGAAAGACAGGACGACGATAGTAGCAGATTTAAAACGCAGAATTTATAACGGAGAGTAACGCGGGCCAGCAAGGCTGGCCCTGGCGGGGTGTTACTGCATCGCGCTGGCGGTTGGCGCGGCGTGACGACGCCATGCTCCCGGCGCTACGCCATATTGACGTTTGAAGCTGCGGTTAAACGACTGCTGCGAGTCGAAACCAAGTGAGATCGCCACATTGAGAATCGGCTCATTGCTGGTGGTCAGTCGATCAGCCGATTTTTTCAATTTTTTGTTACGAATGTATTCACCCAGCGGATAGCCGGTGTGCTCTTTGAACATACGCTGCAGGTGCCACTTCGAATAACCGGCGCGCCCCGCTACGGTGTCCAGATCCAGACGTGCTTCAATGTTGTTATCAATCCAGTCGATCAGATCGTGAATAAATGCGTCGCTCATCATCCCATTATCTCCCGTCGCCTCTGCGAACAGTATCAGTATCAGTTGCAATTACACTTTAAGGGTGACTGATGATGCCAGTTAATGCAAGTTTTATTATTGCATTAAATGCCGCACAGCGCGTAGGGGCTTTGATCGCTTTGCAACGCAATGATCAAAACCGCACATAAAGTGTATCAGATATTCTTGCAGTTGCCGTTTGCACAAGCCTACACTCATCGCGTTTTAATGCAATCTTCAAAGTTGCAGATTTTTCGTACGTCTCCTTTCTTTTTCACCTAAGCGGAATAACAACAATGCATCTGCAAACATATACGGTTCGTCGGGCAGTAAGCCTGTCAGGAGTGATGTTGCTGGGAAGCCTGCTGGCCGGTTGCGATCGCGGTGTGGCGCAAAACGCCCCGCCGCCGCCGCCCGAAGTGAGTGTCGCGCAGGTGGTTGAGCAGAAAGTCAGCCAATGGGATAGCTTCAACGGCCGCTTCGAAGCGGTGCAGAGCGTGCAGCTGCGCCCACGCGTTTCCGGCTATATCGATCAGGTGAATTATCGCGAAGGCGATGAGGTGAAAAAAGGCCAGGTGCTGTTCACCATCGATGACCGCACCTATCGCGCCACTCTAGAGCAGGCGCAGGCGGAACTCGCCAACGCACGTAGCCAGGCCACGCTAGCGCGCAGTGAATCGGCGCGTACCGATAAGCTGATCGGCACCAATGTCGTGTCACGTGAAGAGTGGGAACAGCGTCGCTCGGCGGCCAATCAGGCGCAGGCCAGCGTGCTGTCAGCGCAGGCGGCGGTGGATATGGCGCAGTTGAACCTTGATTTCACCCGCGTGACCGCGCCGATTGAAGGTCGCGCCAGCCGCGCGATGATCACCACCGGCAACCTGGTGACCGCCGGCGACAGCGCCAGCGTGCTGACCACCTTAGTGTCGCAGGATCGCATGTACGTCTACTTCGACGTGGATGAAGCCACCTATCTGCACTATCAGGCAATGGCGCGTAAAGGCGAAAATCGCGGATCGCTGCCGGTGGAAGTGGCGCTGACCGGCGAAGAGGGTTTCCCGCATCGCGGCACCGTCGATTTTCTCGATAATCAGCTGACCGCCAGCACCGGTACCATCCGCATGCGCGCCTCACTGGATAACCAGCAGCGCCAGTTCACGCCGGGCTTGTTTGCGCGCGTGCGCCTGCCGGGCAGCGCCGATTTCACCGCGTTGTTAATTGACGATAAAGCGGTGCTGACCGATCAGGATCGCAAGTACGTTTACGTGGTCGATGCCCAGGGCAAAGCCCAACGCCGCGATATTCAGGCCGGTGAGTTAGCCGATGGCCTGCGCATTGTGCAGCAGGGTCTGAAGCCCGGCGACAAAGTGATCGTCAATGGCTTACAGAAAGTCTTTATGCCTGGCATGCCGGTGACCGCCCAACCGGTGGCGATGCGCTCCGCTCAATAACCTTCGAGACTGCCTTTTATGGATTTCTCCCGCTTTTTTATCGACCGACCGATATTCGCCGCGGTGCTGTCGATTTTGATCTTTACCACCGGACTGATCGCCATTCCGCTGCTGCCGATCAGTGAATATCCCAACGTGGTGCCACCCAGCGTGCAGGTGCGCGCCGAGTACCCAGGCGCCAACCCCAAAGTGATTGCTGATTCCGTGGCGACGCCGCTGGAAGAGGCCATCAACGGGGTGGAAAACATGATGTACATGAAGTCGGTGGCCGGTTCCGATGGCGTGCTGGTGACCACCGTGACCTTCCGTCCAGGCACCGATCCGGATCAGGCGCAGGTGCAGGTACAGAACCGCGTGGCGCAGGCCGAAGCGCGTCTACCGGAAGAGGTGCGACAACTGGGCCTCACCACGCAGAAGATGTCGCCGACGCTGACGCTGGTGGTGCATATGTTCTCGCCTCACGGCAAGTACGATTCACTCTATTTGCGTAACTACGCCACGCTGAAAGTGAAAGATGAGCTGGCACGCCTGCCGGGCGTCGGACAGATTCAGATCTTCGGTGCCGGTGAGTACGCGATGCGCGTCTGGCTCGACCCCAATAAGGTGGCGGCGCGTGGCTTGACCGCTTCCGATGTGGTTAGCGCCATGCAGGAGCAGAACGTGCAGGTTTCTGCCGGGCAGCTTGGTGCGGAACCGCTGAAGAAACAGAGTGACTTCCTGCTGTCGATTAACACGCAGGGCCGGCTGGAAAGCGAAGAGCAGTTTGGCAATATCATCCTGAAAACCGCCGACGACGGCACGCTGGTGCGCCTGCGTGACGTGGCGCGTATCGAGATGGGTTCCGGCAGCTATGCGTTGCGTTCGCAGTTGAACAACAAAGATGCGGTCGGGATTGGTATCTTCCAGGCACCGGGCGCCAACGCCATCGATCTCTCCAATGCGGTGCGCGATAAAATGGCCGAGCTGGCCACTCGCTTCCCGGACGATGTGCAGTGGGCCGCGCCTTACGATCCGACCGTGTTTGTGCGTGATTCGATTCGTGCCGTGGTGCAAACGCTGTTTGAAGCGATTGTACTGGTGGTGCTGGTGGTGATTCTGTTCCTGCAAACCTGGCGCGCCTCAATCATTCCTCTGCTGGCCGTGCCGGTTTCGGTGGTCGGTACCTTCAGCATCCTTTACCTGCTGGGCTTTTCGCTCAATACCTTGAGTTTGTTTGGCCTGGTATTGGCGATCGGTATCGTGGTGGATGACGCCATCGTGGTGGTGGAGAACGTTGAGCGTAATATCGAACAGGGTTTGTCACCCACCGCGGCGGCGCATCAGGCGATGCGCGAAGTTTCAGGACCGATTATCGCTATCGCGCTGGTGCTGTGTGCGGTGTTCGTACCGATGGCCTTCCTATCGGGCGTGACCGGTCAGTTCTATAAGCAGTTTGCCGTGACGATTGCCATCTCCACGGTGATCTCGGCTATCAACTCGCTGACGCTCTCTCCGGCGCTGGCGGCGCTGCTGCTGAAACCGCACAACGCGGCGAAAGATATGCCGACGCGCATTATCGATCGCCTGCTCGGCTGGCTGTTCCGCCCGTTCAACCGCTTCTTCCAGCGCAGCTCGGATGGCTACGAATCGCTGGTAGGGAAAACGCTGCGTCGACGTGGCGCGGTGTTCGGCGTCTATGTGCTGCTGCTGGCGGGCGCGGGCTTTATGTTCCATACCGTGCCAGGCGGCTTTATTCCGACCCAGGATAAGTTGTATCTGATCGGCGGCGTAAAAATGCCAGAAGGTTCATCGCTGGCGCGCACCGATGAAGTGATTCGCAAGATGAGCGAAATCGGGATGAACACCGAAGGTGTGGCCTATTCGGTCGCGTTCCCGGGGCTTAATGCGTTGCAGTTCACCAACACGCCAAATACCGGCACGGTGTTCTTTGGCCTGAAGCCGTTCAGCGAACGGACGCGCAGCGCGGCGGAAATTAATGCTGAGATCAACGCCAAGATATCCAAAATCCAGCAAGGCTTTGGCTTCTCGATTATGCCACCGCCGATTTTGGGGCTGGGACAAGGCTCTGGTTATTCGCTGTATGTGCAGGATCGTGCAGGTTTGGGTTACGGTGCGCTGCAGAACGCCATCAATACCCTGACCGGTGCAGTGCTGCAGACGCCGGGCATGATGTTCCCGATCTCATCCTACCAGGCCAACGTGCCCCAGCTGGATGTGCAGGTCGACCGCGACAAAGCTAAAGCGCAAGGCGTGTCGTTGACCGAGCTGTTTAGCACGCTGCAAACCTATCTGGGATCGTCGTACGTTAACGATTTCAATAAGTTTGGTCGCACCTGGCGCGTGATGGCGCAGGCAGACGGTGATTTCCGCGATAGCGTGCAGGATATCGGCAATTTGCGCACCCGCAACAATCGCGGGGAAATGGTGCCGATTGGCAGCATGGTCAAGATCACCACCACGTACGGCCCCGATCCGGTGATTCGCTACAACGGCTATCCGGCGGCGGACCTGATTGGTGATGCCGATCCGCGCGTGCTCTCGTCGGCGCAGGCAATGCAGAAGCTGGAAGCGATGTCCACTCAGGTGCTGCCGAACGGCATGAACATTGAATGGACCGATCTGAGCTATCAGCAATCCACGCAAGGCAACACTGCGCTAATTGTGTTCCCGGTGGCCGTTCTGCTAGCGTTCCTGGTGCTGGCGGCCTTGTATGAAAGCTGGACGCTGCCGCTGGCGGTGATCCTGATTGTACCGGTGACCATGCTGTCTGCCCTGGTTGGCGTGTGGCTAACCGGCGGCGATAACAACGTGTTTGTGCAGGTTGGGTTGGTGGTATTGATGGGGCTGGCGTGTAAGAACGCGATTCTGATCGTTGAGTTTGCGCGCGAGCTGGAGATGCAGGGCAAGAGCATTGTCGATGCGGCGCTGGAAGCCTGTCGTCTGCGTCTGCGTCCCATCGTCATGACCTCGATTGCCTTTATCGCCGGTACCATTCCGCTGATTCTGGGTGAAGGTGCAGGTGCGGAAGTGCGCGGCGTGACCGGGATTACCGTGTTCTCTGGGATGCTGGGCGTGACGCTGTTTGGGCTGTTCCTGACGCCAGTGTTTTATGTGACGCTGCGTAAGCTGGTGACACGCAAGCAGCCGCAAGCGGAAGTGCAGACCGCGTAACAGTTAAATGTGTGATGAACAATCCGGGCCGATGTGCCCGGATTTTTTTATGTGTGGCGCTCGGAGCAATAAAAAAAGGTCACCATGAATGGCGTAATGCTCGTCAGTTAAGCAGCGAACTGGCTCCGCGGGGGTTCCGCCCGCTAAGCCTATGGCAGTTTCAGAATGTGTGAAGCAGGCG
>NZ_AKIU01000064.1:0-54820 GCF_000282675.1 Pantoea sp. GM01
TAGGGTCGCCATTCATGGCGACCTGCTATCAAAGCTTTTAGGGCCAGCGAACTGGCCCGGCAGGTTTATTATTGTAGCGGTGCGCTTTTCGTTTCCAGCGTAGATTTGCGCAGCAGGCGCGGATAGAGGAACAGCATGCGGCCCGGCCCACGGTTGAGCAGCGTCCACACCAGCAGTGAGATGCTGGTACAGAGCGCGACGCCGGTAATCGGCATCAACAGTGCCCAAGCCCAGCTAAAGGCGGCATTGCCAAACCAGCCGTAATGCAGCGCCAGCGCAATCGCACTCAGCCCCAGCAATTCAATAAAGATACGATGCAGCACGTAGATTTGCAGCGTGTTACGCCCAATCCAGTTCAGCCACGCCATATTGAAGCGCTCATTGAGGAAGCGGCACACCACAATGCCAAACACGATGGTCAGCAAGCTGTAGAACGGATTTTTATAGATACCGCCGACGTGGTGCAGGATACCGATCAGCGCAATCGCGCCGAGCAGCAGCCAGTGCTGACGCTTCAGTTCGCTAATCTCAATCAATGCCTGACTAAAGAACACGCCAATCAGGAAGTAGAGGTAGTTCTGCGCTACGCTGGCAGGTCCCCAGCCGGGAATCAGGCTGAACTGCGCGGCGTAGGTAGCAACCACGCCTAACGCCAGCAGCGCCAGCTTCTGGCGGTGGAACAGCTTGGTGAACAGGAAGAAACCAGCCAGCGCGTAGAGGTACCACAGGCTGGTCATTGAGGTCATCAGCAGCTTAATGAACTCAAATGGTGTGTCGGCATAGGCGGCGTTTTTAGTGCTGGAAAGCCTCTCCCCCAAATGCGTGGAGATGTAATGAATACTTAGCCACTGAATCACGCCCCACAGCAGGTAGAGATAAACGATGTTGCTGAACTTCTTGGTGAACACCTCTTTCCAGCTTTTTTTGGTGATCGAACTCGCCGCCAGCAAGCCCGAAACAAAGAAGAACGCTGGCATACGCAGCGGCGACAGGTAGGTATTAAAGGCCACCCACCAGTGCGCAGGCAGCAGACCGGCGGTGAGATGATGCAGCGAAGGGGCGAAGGTGGTGATGATGGAGTGATGTAATACCACCATCAAAATACAGCCCCCTTTGAGGGTATTGATCCAGAGGACCTCTTTCCTGGCAGTTGTCATTGCGATGTCCTAATTGCGCCATGAATTTGTAAAGAATTATTTATATTTACAAAGATGTCTCAATCGGGACTCTCTTAAAAAAGACCTGGCGTATTGCCTTAGGTTTTTTAAGATTAATGTTTCCATTAAATACATATAGTTATCGCAACGGGGTAAAAATACTTTCAGAAGATACTTAGAGGAGCAATGTGCGGAAAATTAAGACAAGCGTCGCCATTTTCTGACGACGCTTACGATTATTGGTTAAGAAACTTGTCGAGAAATTGCCGGGTACGGGCCTGCTGCGGATTGCTGAACAGCGCCTGCGCCGCGCCCTGCTCCACAATGCGTCCCTGATCCATAAAGATGGCGCGATCGGCGACGTCACGCGCAAAGCTCATCTCATGGGTAACGATCACCATGGTGCGTTTCTCCTGCGCCAGCGCGCGGATGGTGTTGAGCACTTCGCCTACCAGCTCAGGATCGAGCGCCGAGGTCGGTTCATCGAACAGGATCACCTCCGGACGCATCGCCAGCGCGCGGGCAATCGCTACGCGCTGCTGCTGTCCGCCGGAGAGACGACGTGGGAAACTCTGCTCCTTGCCGTGCAAACCAACCTTTTCCAGCAAACTGCGCGCACGTGCGATGGCTTCCGCCTTCGGCTCGCCCTTGACGATCACCGGCCCTTCAATAATGTTCTCCAGTACCGAACGGTGCGGGAACAGATTGAAGTTCTGGAAGACAAATCCCACCTGCTGGCGCAGCTGACGCACCAGCTGCTTCTGCTTATTGAGGCCGAGCGCCGCATCGATAGCGATATCACCCACTTTGATGCGCCCACTTTCCGGCACTTCCAGCAGATTGATACTGCGCAGCAGCGTGGTTTTACCGGAACCGCTCGGCCCAATAATCGCCACCACTTCGCCAGGTGCCACGTCGAGGTCGATGCCGTGCAGCACTGTCTGGCCGTGAAACTGTTTCACCAGCTGACGGACTTCAATTGCACTCATTTGCCCTCCTGATCCTGACGATTCACATGCGCTTCAAGCCGGTTTTGCAACGCCGACAGCACGGTCGCCATCACCCAGTAGATCAGCGATGCCGCCAGATACATGGTGAACACTTCCAGCGTACGTGAGGTGATTAACTGCGCCTGACGGAACAGCTCCGGCACCTGAATGGTGGCGGCCAGCGAAGTATCTTTCACCAGGCTGATAAAGCTGTTGCCCAGCGGCGGCAGCGCGGTGCGCGCCGCCTGTGGCAGGATCACGCGACGCAGCGTTTGCCACGGCGTCATGCCGATGCTGGCAGCGGCTTCCCATTGTCCACGCTCAATGGCGGCAATCGCGCCACGCAGTGATTCAGAGGCATAGGCGGCGGTATTCAGCGACAGGCCAATCATCGCCGACGGAATCGGATCCAGCTCAATGCCGAACTGCGGCAGACCGTAATAGATCATAAACAGCTGGGCGATCAGCGGCGTACCGCGAAATATCGACACGTAGATACGCGCCAGCCAGTTAATCGGCCAGAAGTGCGACAGGCGCATCAGCGCCAGCACGAAGCCGAGTATCAGGCCGAAGAACATACCGCCGATACTCAGCTGCAGCGTGAACAGCGCGCCTTTGAGTAGAAATGGTGCTGAATCCAGCACCAGTTGTAAGCTTTCCTGCATTATTTAGTGACGTCCGCGCCGAACCATTTTTCAGACAGTTTGCTCAGCGAGCCATCTTTCTGCATATCGGCGATGGCCGCGTCGATGGCTTTCAGCAAGGTGTCGTTGCCTTTACGCAGCGCCACGCCGGATTCCAGACGGGAGAATGCCGGGCCCGCTACCGCCATGGTATCGCCGGTTTTCTTCACCAGATCCAGCGCCGCTAAGCGATCCACCAGAATGGCATCAATACGTTTAGAACGCAGATCCTGATATTTGGTTGGGTCGTCATCATAGGTGCGGATATCCACGCCTTTAACGTTGTCACGCAGCCACTGCTCGTAGTTGGAACCAAGGCCGACGCCAACTTTCTTGCCTGACAGATCCTCCGGCTTGGTGATGCCCGCTGCGTTTTGCTTCAGCGTCAGCGCCTGCACGCCAGAAATGGTGTACGGCGTGGAGAAGTCATACTTCTTCTGACGTTCAGCGGAGATGGTCACCTGATTGATCACCACATCGATACGCTTAGAGTCCAGCGACGCCAGCATGCCGTCCCATTTGGTCGGACGCAGATCGGCTTTCACGCCGAGGTGCTTTGCCAGCTCCTGTGCGAACTCAACTTCAAAGCCGGTCAGCTGGCCTTTTTCATCCTGGAAGCTGAACGGCGGATAGGTGCCTTCCAGCCCGACGCGCAGCTCACCTTTGCTCTTTACCTGCGCCAGCAGATCGTCTGCGGCGAAAGATTTCACGTTGACGCCCGCGACCAGCGCTACCGCCATCATTCCCATCACCATCTGGCGACGAATCGGAGAGAAAGTCATGTTTACCCCATTTATTGTGATGTGTTGTGTGCTTATTTTGCTGCGCATAGATGCGCGCCTTACGACTACCATGATTCAATCACCGCACATTCCGTAGCGGCGCGATTTATCGCGCAATAAATTGCGCCGCTACGATACGAGGATGCTGTGATATTGCCATTAATGGCGACCGTTTGTTAATAACCGCCGGATTATAAACCGTTTTTAAAATCTTTCTCAGACCGAAGGGTGATAAGCAAATAACGCAGGCGATCCGCCGGTATGCACAAACAGCAGCGGCCCTTCGCGACGGAAGCGGTTTTGCGCAATACCATCAATTAATCCCGCCATCGCTTTGCCGGTGTACACCGGATCGAGCATGATGCCCTCCAGGCGCGCCAGCAGTTTCACCGCCGCCATTCCTTCATCGTTAGGCTCGCCATAGCGCGGCGCGAAGTAGTCATCCCACAAGGTAATCGGCGCTTTAGCCTGCACTTCCAGCTGTTCAGCCAGCGCGCTGCGGATGCGCTCAACCACCGGCAGCTGCGCGGCGACTTTACGTGAAACGGTAACGCCCACCAGCTCGGTTTCCGGCAGCAGCTGCTCCAGACCAATCGCCAGGCCAGCGTGCGTGCCCGCGCTGCCGGACGCCACCACCACTGCGGCGAAATCGACCACGCCTTCGCTCTGGTGGGCGATCTCCTGCGCGCACTCGACGTAGCCAAGCGCACCCAGCGCATTAGAGCCGCCGACCGGCACAATATAGGGGCGGAACCCTTGCGCTTCGAGCTGTTCGGCATGAGCGGCCAGTTGTTCAGTGGGATTGTGCAGCGCATCAACCATGACGATTTCCACGTCCATCAGATCGATCAGCAGGCGGTTACCGTTACTGAGGTAGTTTTCAGAGGTGGTGCCAATCGGGTTTTCCAGCAGCGCCACGCACTTCAGGCCGAGACGCGCCGCCACCGCTGCGGTTTGCCGCACATGGTTGGATTGTATGGCGCCCGCCGTCAGCAGCACATCCGCGCCTTCGCGCAGCGCATCGGCCGCTAGGAATTCGAGTTTACGCAGCTTGTTACCGCCCAGCGCCACCGGCGTGAAGTCATCGCGCTTAATAAAGATATCGCGACCCAGATAATCAGAAAGCCGGGGCAAATGCTCAAGCGGCGTGGGTGCACCGAGTAATTCAAGACGGGGGAACTGGTGCAGAAGATGTAAGGACAATGCAGCCTCCATTCGGGCAATGTGCAGTTATCCATACAGTGTTGCAGAAGATGAGAAAAGTCGCACCCGGAATTCAACGTGTGCTGCCCTTGTTGCTGTCATGCTCGACAACAACAAGGGTGGGATCACCCTCAGCCCTGCTGCCAGCCTAAAAACTGGTCATATTTACGCAGTGCAATGCGGTAGTTATTGTTACCCGCATCGGGCAAATCGTTCTCCAGACACTCATGCCAGCTGTTTCCGCGCAAACGATCTGCCGGGAAGTTTTTCGCCTTCAGCATGTCATCAAGCCGACGCAAACGTACCACATACTCACGTATGGTACTGTGGCTCATCTCGGTCTGCTCAAACAGGTATTGCTTAAACGCCATAATGTCGAAGTAATTCGGATGGGTATTACAAAAAATATCGCTGCAGAAACGACACAACGCGGTCAATTCTGGCTGGAGTTTCATCCACACCTGATCGTCAATCATTTGGTCCATGCGTGCGATGGCCTCTTTATTGATGATCTGGCCGCGAAAGACTAACGCCATACGATCTAAAACTTTGCCACAGTGTGAACAATTGCTTTGGCTGTGCTTATAGTCTTTAAGATAGCGACTTAAAGGTCTGGCTTTAACTTTGGCTCCCATTGCTGAGTCCCCGGTTTTATTGTTTTTTTCGATCGCCAGGAACTGAGTCTGTTAGCGCGCCCCCGATAATCGGGCACGCAGGCGTTTGATCGCCTGACTGTGCAGTTGACTGACGCGGGATTCCCCCACTTCCAGCACCGCGCCAATCTCCTTCAGGTTCAGTTCTTCCTGGTAGTACAGTGTGAGCACGAGTTTTTCACGTTCAGGCAACGCCTCAATCGCTTCAATCACGCGGTCACGTAGGTTTCCTTCCAATAACTGATGAAGCGGGTTGGCTTCCTCGTGCCCCTCCGTCACTAGCTCCGCACTGTCGCCGTGTTCTTCCCGATACTCGTCGTAAGAGAAGAGTTGGCTGTTGTTGGTATCGAGCAGAATCTGCCGATACTCCTCCAGCGAAACATTCAGTCGCTCAGCCACTTCCTGCTCAGTAGCCGAGCGCCCCAACGCTTGTTCTACCTGATGCATGGCCCCAGCGACTTCGCGCGCATTTCTGCGCACGCTGCGTGGCGCCCAGTCGCGACTGCGCAGCTCATCCAGCATTGCGCCCCGGATTCGCTGCACGGCGTAGGTGGTAAAGGCGGTGCCCTGCAGCGCATCGTAGCGCTCCACGGCATTTAATAAGCCAATGCCACCGGCCTGCAGCAGATCGTCAAGCTCAACGCTGGCTGGCAAACGTACCTGCAAGCGCAGCGCTTCATGCCGCACCAGAGGAACGTAGCGCTGCCAGAGCGAATGTTTATCCATCACGCCATCGGCGGTATAGAGATCGTTCACGTTGACTACCCTGCGTTAATAAAGTTATCGGCATGATTATCCAATTCTGTAGGGGTTTTGATTGGCAGAATAGGCGGGCAAAAGCGAGGTTATTTCAAATTTGTTATGGATGGCGGTGGATCGCACCGCCATCCGCGTAGCGACTAGCGCAAGTTACGCAGGCGCTCCCGCGTGCCAGGCGGCACCGCATCCCATAATGCGCAAACTTTGCCCTCAAGTGCCTGATAAAAAGGCGTAATCAACGCTTCAGTTTCCAGCGCCGGATTAAACAGCACCTGACCGGTTTCGGCGTTGATGCTTATCATTTTGTTGATAAACAGCCGCTGCAGATCGCTGCGCAGGAACAACCCGTTATCGGCGCTGTTATCGGCCAGAAACCCCTCTTCATTCTCCTGCGTGTCGATGTAACAGGCTTCCACCCACGGCCAGCTGTGCCGCTCGGTTAGCTGCGTACCGGTAATGATGCAGGCGCCATAGCGCGCTTTCACCGCCGAGGTGAACTCCGCCTGGCTGGTGCGCTGCAACACTTTGGCTTTCACCCGTCGCCCCACTTCGGTGCCGGGCATCACGCCGCTCGGCACTTTATATTGCGGCGTGCTCAGTACCACGAGAAATTGAATCTTCCGCGACAGCGGGAAGCAGGGATGCGCCTGCGCATCAAACAGCTGCCAATACTCCTCCTCTTCGGTTTGACGCATCAGCACCAGCTTATAGCCGCGACTGTTGAGCAGATTCTGCGCCGCCGCCGAATTGGGATCGAGCATGGCAAACACCTGGGTTTCCCCCACCACTTTCCAGCGCCCTTCTTTGCGCGCCGCATCGTCACGACGGAAATAGAGAAACGCCTGCTGATTTTTCAAATAGTGTTCAAAGCGACGCAGATAATTTTTGCGCTCGTTGTCGTCGGAGACAAACAGCAGATCCTCAATCGGGCTGTTGATCTCCTCCTGGGCGAACAACGCGCGGATCACCAAATTGCGAAAGCTGGTCGACGGGCTCAGCAACCCGCGGGCGGTAAGCTCTTTCTCGTCAGGATGCTGCTGCGTGTAGCGCAGGGCAATCTCTTCGAAGGTCAGTAGCTCACCCGGTAACAAGTCATAATTGAAGCGCATAGACACCCCAGAAATAGAAAAATGTGGTTCAAAAATTGGAAGGATTCTGAAGGGAGTTATCGGCAATTGGCGGGCGGACTGTAACAGGTTGGTTACTTTTCTCAGGATGTGAAGTATTGAGGGAAATTGTACCGGTAGCGCTCGGGTAATTTGCGTTAAATCAGGCGAAATAACCTGGATGAAGATTCATTCTTAAAATGGCGCGATTATTCTGGGTGCATACTGTTGCGCACCCGGAACAATTTCCTGCTTGCCCGCATTAATTCAGCAAACACAGCAGCGACAAATCATCATTCATCTTGAACTCATCAATGCACTGATAAAACACATCCATGATGGCTTTATTATGCTTAGTGACCGCGTGGAAGCTGTAGATGATATTAATGATGTCTTGCTCATCCGGCTCACTGCGATCGATCACGCTGAGTGCAATCATTGCGCGCAGCAGTCGCCACTCGGCGGTTAATAAGTAGAGACATGCCAGCGGTGTACGTGCGGCATAACCTGGGAATGCATCATTGTAAATGCGATATTGCAGATAGTTATTAACGATCCACGGACGCTGCGCCAGCCAGGGCGCTACGCGCTGCTGCCAAAGCTGGTCAAGCTCGGCGAGTTTACTCGCTTTAATCGCTTTACTCGTGACGTCAGCCTGGAAATGGTGCAGCGGATCAATATAGCGGCCTAAGGTATTGCGCCCGCGCGTCGCACCACGCTGACGAATAAAACTTTGCAGATGCAGCAATAGCGCCCATTGCAACTCTACGTTAGGCTGCAATGACTGCATGTTATTCTCTGTGCCGTTACATTCTAATCCTTGTAATAAGGTAACAAACACATTTTCCAGCCGATTAAAATTATCGGCTGCGCCTGCGGGTAATTTATCCAGCATTAAAAATAGCATCGCCAGGCTATAAAGCCCTTGCTCGACACGAATATCACTCTGTCTCATCAAGGTGGCGCACATTATATTGAGCAGTTTCTTCTCATCTTTTATTTCCTGCTCGGGATTGAACTGTTTTTGCAGTTCAGTGCGCTGCTGCAACGCCATGCTTTCGGGATCGGTTAATACTAAGCGTGCCGCTTCAGGACAAGAGAGCGTTAAGGTTTTGCTCACTTCACGCTTGCTGGTGATCTGTGCGCGCGGGTAATTAGCGCAGGTTGGACTCAGCGCTTTTGCGCCTAGCTGCTTGTGCACTTTGCACAACTTCTGTTCATCAATAAAGGCACAGTTGCCTTCCGTATTGAGTTTCATCACGCCCCAATTGGCATGTCCTTTTTTGTGGACATCAATATGCTCGGCGGCGATCTGTTTAATTTCGATTTTCGTGCTGTTCAGATACCGGCTCACCGTGGGTTTATCAAGGGTGATTCCCCAGCCACCGCAACAATGCTCGCGACAACTGCTACCGACACATTGAAAAGCAGTGACAAATACGGGTTCAGTTATCGCAATCTCTTTCATTGCCCGGCTCCTGAGTAAAAATAAAGAAAAAGGCGACATCGCGTCGCCTTTTATCATTGTGCTGCGGCTAATTAGCCCTGCAGCAGAGTCAGTGCAGACTGTGGAACCTGGTTCGCTTTAGCCAGTACGTTAGTACCAGCCTGCTGCAGGATCTGTGCACGAGACATGTTTGAAACTTCGGTCGCGTAGTCAGCATCCTGAATACGAGACTGAGCAGCAGACAGGTTGGTAGAAGTGTTGTTCAGGTTAGTGATAGCTGATTCGAAACGGTTCTGAACCGCACCCAGACCGCTACGTGCAACGTCAACTTTAGCGATAGCTTTGTCAATGGTATCCAGGTCAGTTGTAGTAACAGCTGTCAGGTCGATGTCTTTAACACCTAAAGTATCGGTATCTGCTTTAGCAGTGCTCAGATCCAAAGTGATTGTTTCACCATCATTAGCGCCAACTTGAATAGCTACTTTACCATCTGAAGCTGCACCAGCAGTACCAGTCAACAATTTGGTGCCGTTGAAGGTAGTTTGGTCTGCAACACGGTTAATTTCGTCCAGACGTGCTTTGACTTCGTCCTGCAGTGAAGTCAAGTCAGAGTCGCTGTTAGTACCGTTGTTCGCCTGAACAGTCAGCTCACGGATACGCTGCAAGTTGTTGTTGATTTCGTTCAGCGCGCCTTCAGCGGTCTGCGCCATTGAGATACCATCGTTAGCGTTACGTGCAGCCTGGTTCATACCACGGATGTTTGAAGTCATGCGGTTGGCAATCGCCTGACCAGCAGCATCGTCTTTCGCGCTGTTGATACGCAGACCAGAAGACAGACGCTCAATCGCAGTGCCCAAAGAGGACGCTGATTTGTTCAGGTTGTTCTGAGTGGTCAGTGACAGAATGTTTGAATTAATAACGCCCATGATTACAGTCCTTAATAAAGTTTAGGTTTCGTGAGAAGCGCTGTGGCACATCTCGCAGTCAAAAAGGGTATCGGCACGGTTTTTAGGAGCTTTAGAAAAAAAGCAAAAAAATCATTTTTATCTTTTCAATCAAACAACTAAATACCACATCCTTTCCCTTCCTTCCCCACCTCTCGCTCGAACAGGGCGATTACGCCGTGCGTATTTCACTTAAGGCGCACAGTGAATCATTTATGACTTCTCTTCCTTATATGATCATACGCGTTAACACGCGGCGGCTTAACGGCAGAAACACAGTGTGATCACCTGCAACCTTCGGCGATTAGAAAAGCAAAAGCGGCGTAAACTTCCTGGCTGACCTGCCGATAACAGCAGAACATTTAACTGCCCGAGGGATCTGTCATGGCTGGAATTAGTAACCTAAACGTGGGTGGGGGTCTTGAACTCGGCACCCTATATACGCAGCTGGAAACCGCAGAAAATACCAAACTGACTACAATCACCACTCAGCAAACTAAAGCGCAAAGCAAAGTCACCGCCTTGGGCCAACTGCAGAGTGCACTGGCATCGCTGCAAACCGCCGCTGCCAAGCTGAAAAGCACCGATACGTTTAACGCCACCGCCGTAACCAGCACCAACACCGCATTTAGCGCCACGACCAATAGCAGCGCGGTTGCCGGTAGCTACAACGTATCCGTTACGCAGATCGCGACGGCGCAGAGCCTGATTTCTCAACCCATCGTGGATGCCGCTAATGTCGGTGACAGCAGCGCGACCGGTAGAACTATCACGCTGACCCAAGGTAGCGGCGATCCCGTCACCATAAAGCTTGACGATGGTCAACTTTCCTTGAGCGGCGTCGTCAAAGCAATCAATGCCAGCGGTGCAAACGTCTCAGCCACCACTATTAAAGGCAGTGATGGCAACTTCCGTTTGCTGATTACCTCAAAAGAGACCGGCACAGCGAATGACATTACACTGAGCGTAAATAACGACTCAACGTTGCAAGGCGTCATCGGTTTTGACAGCAGCAGCGGCACGGGCGTGATGTCGGTGCAAACCGCTTCACAAAACGCCAAGCTGAAAGTGAACGGTATTGATGTTGAAAGTGCCAGCAACGTTATTACTGGCGCACCGGATGGCGTAACGCTGACGCTCAAATCGGCGACCACCGCTGATGAAAGCCTGGTGGTGGGTAAATCGACCACCGCGGTACAAACGGCGATTACTGACTTCGTTACTGCGTATAACAAAGTGAATTCGGTGATTGCCAGCGTCACCAAATACACCAGCGTGGCAACCGGTGACGATCAAGACACGTCGAACGGCGCGCTAGTTGGCGACAGCACGGTGCGAGCAGTGCAATCTCAGCTCAGCGGCATGATCACCCAAGTACAAAGTGGCGGCAGCTTTGCCATTCTGGCGCAGATGGGTGTCACCATCGATCCCAACAAAGGTTCCGATGGTTCGCTCGGCAACCTGAAAGTGGACAGCACCAAACTGACCGCAGCTTTAACTGACAACCCACAAGCGGTAACGCAGTTCTTCGTCGGCGACGGTAAAACCACAGGTTTGGGCACGCAAATCAATACCAAACTCACCGATATGCTGAGCACCTCGGTGGGAAAAGAAGGCCTGATGAAAAACGCCATTGATGGATTTAACAATCAATTGGATGAATTAGGCGACCGCTACGAAAGAATGCAAACCACGATTGATACCACGATGGCGCGCTACAAATCACAGTTCACCGCCCTCAATACATTGATCACCCAGATGAACAGCACGTCGAGCTATCTGACACAGCAATTTAGCTCAACGTCCTCTTCATCCAGCAGCTAAGGAAACGTTATGTATAACCAGTCTGGTGCTAACGCCTATGCCCGCGTCGGGCTGGAAAGCTCTGTGATGAGCGCCAGTCAGGAACAGCTGATGACCATGCTGTTTGACGGGGCGCTCAGCGCGTTAATTCGTGGTCGCCTGTTTATGCAGGACGGCAACATCGAAGGTAAAGGTAATGCACTGGCAAAAGCCAGCAATATTATCGAAAACGGTCTTCGACTGAGTCTGGCTAAAGAAGGCACGGATGAGCTGAGTGATAACCTGCTCGCGCTCTATGCCTACATGCAGCGCAGAATCACGCATGCCAATCGTCACAATGATGTTGAGGCAGTGGAAGAAATTGAAGGCTTACTGCGCAATATTGCGGATGCCTGGAAGCAGTCGCTGGAAATGGTTGCAGCGGAAAGGGAAGCCGAATAATGAATACTTTGCCTACGCTGCAAATGCGTTATCGCCATGTACTGGAGTTGAGCCAATCCTTGCTGCGCTTAGCGCGCAGTGAGAACTGGGATGAAATGCTGACGTTGCAGCAGAACTATTTTACTGCGATTAACGATATTCAACGTGAATCGCAGCAAACGCCGCCACCTGCTACTGCGTTGCACCAATTGCGGCCATTATTAAGTCAGTTACTGGACAATGAAGAAGCGTTGAAGAAATTAGTGCTTCTGCGCCAGGGCGAACTGCGACAGCTCTTAAGCCGTCATTCTCAACAAAAGTCCGTCATGAACGCCTACAGTCAGTTATCGGGAAAAATATTGCTGCCGCGCGACATGCCATAATACTTTTCGCCCCGCACGAGTAGAAATTAAGCGGGAATAAGAGGCAGATTAAGCCTGTTATTTTCGCCAATAAAATATGTTTATGCAGCTAAAATAAATATAGTTAATTGGAATTTTTACCAGCAGGAACCCTACCGATGAAATTTAATGAGTTGTTAGGATGGTACGAGCAATTGCTGTCACAGAGTAACACTATGATCGTGCAGGCCAAAAATGGTCAGTGGGAAGCGTTAATTGAAAGTGAAATGATTTATTTACAAAGTGTCGAAGTCATCTCATCAGAACAGGCGAATAACGGATATAGGTCTTCATCCCGGAAAGAAATTCGCTCGTTATTAAATAAAGTATTAGCTAATGAAGATGAACTCAAAAATTTACTGAGTTCACGCATGGATGAAATACGTTCACAGCCTTATGTTGCTATGCAATAAAGTTTCACGCTTCAACACGTGGGATTTTTCAAGAAAGTTAGGTTTTAATCTATAAAAAGGGTAAGAGATTTCACTTCTTACCCTTTTTTTACGCGCTAACAGCGTTAACACGCGATTACTTCTCTACTACCACCGGACGCATAATTTCCGGCTCAATATCCTGAATCACCGCGTCATTCGGGCGCTTCGCCACTTCGTCCAGCGCCTGCTGGCACTCAACGGTTGGGCGGTCTACTTTGCGCAGGCGCAAACCGTCGTAACGCAGCTCACCGTTCTCCAGCTTCAGCGGCATCACGCGCACCTGACGCGTCACGTTGACCCAATCATCGCCCAGGCGCGTTAATTTGCCCGGTTTAGCAATCACGCGCTGCCACTGGCGGCAATCCAGCGTATCGCCTTCGGCACTGATAATCAGGCTGCCCATCGCCTGCTTGCTGATCAACTTGCTCTGCGGGCCAACGGTTTGCCAGTTGCCCTGCAGTTCCAGCGGTGCCGGGGTTTTCACGGCCTGGTCATAATTGCTGATCTGCGCACAGCCACTCAACGCCAGCGCGGCCAGTATCATCCACTTTTTCATTCTCGTTCCCTACACTCGCATCAATGGCGGCTACGTTATAATTTTTCCCGTCAGTTGCGCAAGGTATCTACGTTATGCCGCGCGTTTTTCCCCGCAGCGTACGCCATAAAAAACTCAAGCCGCTCATTAATGCGCCGATAACTCATCCTGGAGTTAACGGATCTGCACAAAATAATAATTACCCACTACACACTTCATCTTCGTTACGGAGAACACCGTTATGCGATTAACCCTTCGCGCGCGCCTGACATCGATTGTCGGCCTGCTGTGCATTTTACTGATTGTTGCCGCCATCTGGGGAATCATCGGACTGCGTGCCGCCGACCAGCGGGCGCAAAATGCCTACCAGAATGAGCTGTTACCGCTGCAATACTCTTCCCGCCTGTACCGCATGGTGCAGGAACAATCCTCTACCCTGTTTGATGCCCTGCGCTACTGGACCGACAGCAGCGAAGTGGAGAAACGTCTGGCACGCATTGCGCACTACGGCGAACAGATTGCGAAAGATCGTCAAACCTGGCAGCAACTGTCGTTTGATGCGCAAACCAAGTCGCTGAGCCAGCAATTTATTACCCACCTCGACGGCTGGCAAATGGCGTTGAAGGAGGCCGGCGAACTGCTGAAAAGCGGCAATCCTTCGGCGGCGTTAGTGGTAATTGAAACCCGCCTGCGCAGCGGCAGCCAGCTGCTGCAGCAGGATATTGACCAGCTGGATGCGCTGATGCGTCAGCATGCAGAACTCACCTATCAGCAAAGCAACAGCGATTACCAGCTGGCGCGCAATAGCCTGATTGTCATTCTGCTGGTGGGCTTAAGCGTGGCGCTGGTGTTCGGCTGGCTGCTGATTCGCTCAATTAATCGCTCGATTGGTCAGGCACGCGAACTCGCCGAGTCGATTGCGGCCGGTGAACTGAATCATGATATCGGCACCGTTTCACGTGATGAGATGGGCGAACTGATGCAATCGCTGCTGCGCATGGACGTGCGTCTGGCTGAGATCGTGCGCGAAGTGGGCGAAAGCGCCAGCGCGCTCAGCGATGCCGCGCGTCAGATGGCCGACGGCAATGATGATCTCTCTGAGCGTACCCATTCGCAGGCCAGCTCGCTGGAGCAAACTGCCGCCAGCATGGAGCAGATGACCGCTACGGTAAAACATAACGCCGATAACGCTGCGCAGGCCAACGAACTGGCCACTGATGTGCGTCATCAGGCCGAACGCGGCAGCAGCGTGCTACGTGATGCGGTCAGCGCGATGGAGGAGATTGAATCCTCCAGCAAGCGTATCGCCGATATCAACCGGGTGATCGATGAAATTGCCTTCCAGACCAACCTGCTGGCGCTAAACGCGGCAGTTGAAGCGGCGCGTGCGGGTGAGCAAGGCCGTGGCTTTGCCGTAGTGGCCGCTGAAGTACGTCAGCTGGCGCAGCGATCTGCCGGTGCCGCGCACGAGATTAAAGCGTTGATTGATGCCAGCGTCGGCAAGGTGGAAGCTGGCAGCGCGCTGGTGCAGCGTTCCGGGGCCATGTTGAATGACATCAATCACGGCGTGGCGCGCGTGGTGGATATCGTCGGCGAAATTGCCGTGGCCAGCCGTCAGCAATCCAGCGGCATTGAACAGGTCAATACTGCGGTGATCCAGATGGACGGCGCTACGCAGCAGAATGCCTCGTTGGTGCAGGAAGCCAGCGCCGCCAGCCAAACCGTCAGTGAGCATGCTGGATTGCTGGTGGAGAAGATGGCCTTCTTCCGCCTGCAACAGCGCTAAGGAGCGACATCATGCGTAAACTTCTCGCGATGTTACTGGCCACGCCGCTGCTGAGTCAGGCGGCAACCACGCTGAACATCGCCACCATCGCCAACGGCGATATGACCATAATGCAGCAGCTCTCTACGCGTTATGAACAGCAACATCCCGACGTCAAACTGCAGTGGCACGTGATGGATGATGGCGCGCTGCGTCAGGCGGTGCTGTCGGCGATGAACAGCGGCCAGCCGCAGTTTGACGTGATTACCGTTGGCACCTATGAAGCGCCGCTGTGGGGCGAAAAAGGCTGGCTGGCGCCGCTGAATACGCTGCCGGCGGATTACGATAGCGATGATCTCATCGCTCCGGTACGCAAAGCGCTGTCGTGGCAGCAAACCCTGTATGCCCTGCCGTTCTACGGCGAAAGCAGCATGACCTATTACCGCAAAGACCTGTTTGCGGCAAAAGGCCTAACCATGCCCGATAATCCTGACTGGACCGACATCAAAAACTTCGCCGCGAAGCTGACCAACAAGCAGCAAGGCATTTACGGCCTGTGCTTGCGCGGTCAGCCTGGCTGGGGCGATAACGTTGCGCTCCTCACCACCATGGCCAACGCCTATGGCGCGCAGTGGTTCGATGAGAACTGGCAACCTACGCTCAACTCTGCGGAGTGGCGCGAGGCGCTCGGCGATTACTTGCAGATGGTGAAACAGGACGGGCCGCCGGATACGGTGAACAACAGCTTTGGCCAGATTTTGCGTCTGACAGCACAGGGCAAGTGCGCGATGTGGATCGACAGTACGGTGGCAGCCGGTCTGCTGGTTAATCCGCAGATTTCATTGGTGGCGGATAAGCTGGCCTTTGCCCCTGCGCCGGGCGGCATCACGCGTAACGGTTCCAACTGGCTGTGGTCGTGGGCGCTGGCCGTTCCCGCACATACGCCGAATCGCGATGCGGCCATCGCTTTTATCAGCTGGGCGACGTCAAAACAGTATATTCAGCAAGTGGCGGATACCGTTGGTTGGGGCGCGGTGCCGCCGGGCAGCCGCAATTCAACCTATCAGCAGCCAAGCTATCAGCGCCTGGCACCGTATGCGGCGCAGGTGCGTGCGGCGATTGAATCGGCCACCGTCGAGCAACCAACGCTTAATCCGGTGCCCTATCAGGGCGTGCAGTACGTGAGTATTCCAGGATTTGATCAGATGGGTAATGCCGTCGGGCAGAATCTGGCGGATATGCTGAGCGGCAAACTGACGCTGGACGAAACTCTGGCGAAGAATCAACAGGACGTCACGCGCATTTATCAGCAGTTGCATTGATCGGTAGCGCATAAGGTGTTTGTAGGGTGCGCATTTATGCGCACCTGGTCGCCATAGATATCGAACCCGAAAGCGTAATCCTGACAACGCAGCTTGCGCGCGTTACACTAGCGCGCAAGTTGATACGCAGGAATCCCCGAATGAAAACCCCAGAAGAGTATTACGCTCAGGCGCGTACCATGTTTTTCGCCGCCCACCCCGATTTTCAGTCTGCACTGGATGAATTCACCGAGAGCGATGCGCGCCAGGCGAACCTGTCGCTGGCCCAATTACGCGCGTGGCACGCTGAACGCATCTACGCCGCGTTTCTGCGTCAGAAGAAGCTGGATGGCATGCTGTTTTCCATTCAGTTGGCCGAACCGGATAAAGCCGTTGCCGCCGATGCCATTGAAAAATATCTGAAATCTCATGCCGAAGCATTGGGCATGACGTGGGAAGAGTTCTGCATCAAGAACGAGCTTTAACGCTCAAGCTGTTGAATATGCATCAAGGATACAGCTCCAACCACTCAAAATGATCAGGAAAAAGTTGTACAAGTCGTTCTAACTTGTATAACTTACTCATCACGACGTAAGTCGTAGATTGTCCTTGAACGAATGGTGCTGTTGCACCGCCTCTGGAAGTGTTGCTGGATTTCCACTTCCAGAGGTAATATTTTTCTACCCTTCCCGCTCTATCCCTTTAATTTCAATATAGCTTGCCACCGCCAGCAGACGATTAACGTGGGTGAGCAGCAGATCAACATCCGATTGTAGAAACTCCTGCGATGCACGCGAAGCCGTCACAATGGCCTCTTGTACCGTTTCGGAAATGGTCAGCGAGTTGTTCTCTTTAGCCTGAATCAGCAGTGCCGCAATCAGTAATGACTGCGCCTCAACCTGCGCCACCAGCTCCTTTGCCTCCACATCCATTTTTGCCATTTTCAGCAAGATATCGATAACCAGTTGGCGCATGTTTACCCCTGTTTTTATTTACAGTACCATGGCGCACCCAATCCGCTGAATGGAACGCCCTGATGTTTGTGGAACTGATTTACGATAAGCGCAATGTGGCCGGATTACCGGGCGCACGAGAGATGATTTTGCAGGAGTTGGAAAAGCGTGTACAGCGCGTCTTTCCCGATATTGAGGTGCGCGTCAAACCAATGGAACGGAACGCGATTGATACCGATATGAGTAAGAACGATAAAGCGACGATTGCGCGGATTGTTGAAGAGATGTTCGATGAAGCGGAAATGTGGCTGGTGGCCGATTAGGCCACCAGTGCATGACAAGCTTAGCTTTCCTGCTCGGCATGGTTGATGGCGATTTCCAGGTCCTGAATCGCCTCATCAATATCATCTAACAGCTTGCCCTGTTTGTTGAGCAAGGTGTCAAAACGTCCCGCATACTCCGGGTCTTTGTACTCACCCGCATCAAACGCCAGCCAGTGGGCAGAAAGCGTCTCGGTATTGGTCTGCGCGTAGTGGCGCATCTCTTTAAGCTGGGAGGTGACATCACGCAAGTAGTCAGTTTTGGTTTTTACAGTTTCTGTATCACTCATGCTATCTTCCTTTTCGCTTAATAAGACGATTTAAATAACGCTTGAATGATTAAAGGTAGTACAAAATATCGAAGCCGCATTAGGAATAATCGGAAGTGTCTAAAACCTGTTAATTAAGGGGACATCCCGGTCCCCTTTGGCGAGTCGTCCTGCATTACAGATACTTCCTCGCCAGTTCAATCAGCTCATCCTTGGCGGCATCCCCCAATTTGATCACCCCCTGCTCGACAAATTTGAACGCCTGGGCAAAATCTTTCACCCCTTCTGAGAATCCTTCGCTGGCATGACTGGCCTCCTGCGTTGCGGTGGCCGGCGCCGCTGCGGCTGCAACGGGAGTCGCCACCTCGGGTGCCGTGGGCGGCACCTCTTCCGCTGGCGCAGCGGTTACCGCCTCCGGTACAGCGACCGGTACAGCTTCAGTAGGCGCAACCGCCACAGCTTCAGGCGCAGCAGCGGGGGCAGCCTCGGTTGAGACATCAGCCGCAGGCGCTGCAGCCGGAACTGCGGTGACGGCAGCTGCTGGCGCTGTTGGCGTAGCGACTTCGTTGGCAAAATCCTCCGCGGGTGAGGAAGCCTGGGGAGTGGCTGCGCTAGCGCTTACCGCAGCAGTGGTGGTTGGATCGATAACAATTTGATCGCTCATAACGTTCTCCTTCTGACTTAATAAAGACCGCAGTCGGGCAACACTGGCTGCAATCCACGTGGTAATGCGCATGATCCCCTCCTTAACGCTTGGGTTGAGGTGGCGACTTCTCTCCTTCAGCCGGTTTCACTTTCTCAGCCGGTGCGCTGGCCGGATGCTTGTTTATGCCATCAAGTGTGTTCTGCAGCACCACCAACTGGCTGGTCAACTCCGCCACGCGGGCTTCACGCCGCTCGGAGATGGTGCGGTACTGTTGCCGGATCTCCTCAACCCGCTGATTGGCGCTGTTACTGACGAACAGGAACAGCACCGTCATCGCCACGCACATCAGCGACAGCATCAGTAGAAAGCCGCCGAAAAACAGCTGGCGCCGATGGTTTTTCACTACGTACTCACTGTTTATCTGCGTCATCACGACTCTCCTCCAGAGTGGTAATCAGTTGATTGACCTGACTGCGAAATTTATCGCTGTGCTCGGCTTCAGTGGTTGCCAGCAAAATGCTTAACGCGTTTTTAATCAGCCGCAGATCGGTCTCCAGCGAAGAGATACGCCGCAGGTTTTTGTCATGACGGATGCGCAACTCATCGTTTTCCTGGCGCATCAAGGCATGACCCTCTTTGAGCAGCATCACCTGTTCTTTGTAGCTAGTGATGATCTCCCCGCCGGCACGATTGCTGGTGACGATAGCGGCAATCCCCGCCATTAACGGTTTCCAGAACACAGCTGCTGCGCCGCCGCCGAGAAGCAACGCACCTACGCTGGTGACTAAACTACTTTCCATGCTTCACCTCTCACCCCTGGCAAGGGTTGCGCCTCAAGAGCACGCTGACCACCCTTGCCAGCTTCGCGGTCAACGCCTGAATTTAAGTTTACTTTATCTCATGGATTTAAGTATACTTAAGTCAATCCTTCAGGAGATGTCAAGATGATGAAAAAAGAATCTTCCGGTGAACGCATCCGGGCACGACGTAAAGCACTGCAGTTAACACAGCAGGCGCTGGCTAAAAGCATCGGCGTTTCGCATGTAGCTGTATCGCAATGGGAAAAAGAGGAAACCGTACCGCGTGGGGAAAACCTGCTGCGGCTGGCGCAGTGGCTGCAATGTACTGCGGCATGGATTATTGATGGTGATGGCGAGGTGTTTTCAGCAGCGCCGAGCGCGGTACCTGTTGCGACGGTGCCATTGATCAGTCTGACGCAAGCGGTGGCGTGGTTGGGCGAACAGCGTTTACTGCTGCAACAACAGGCGACGCGTTTTCTCTACAGTGAAAGCACACTCAGCGATGGCGCCTTAGCGATAACGGTGGAAGATCAATCGATGCAGCCCGACTATCGCCCCGGGGACAGCTTAATCTTTGATCCCAATGTTCCGCCGCAGCCTGGCGATGTGGTGCTGGCGCTAGCAAATGGCGTGGCGCTGGTGCGCATTTATCGTCAGCAAGCTCAGCAATCTGCTGGGCAACATTTCGTCTTACGACCGCTGAACGATGATTTTCCGCAGCTACACTCGGCAGACGCTGGCCTGCAAATTATCGGCACTTTAATGGAGCTGCGGCGTTATCGAAGCGGCTAGCCGCTTCGCTTAAGCTGTTATTTTGAAAAAAGTTTCGCCTAAGCGCGGGAAGCTATGGACAGACCCCGCGGTAAGCCTGTTAATGTAGCCGCAAAATAATAATTTCGTCGGACAATCGCCATGCTTACCACAATTCTTTATCGCAGCCATCTGCACGACCACGTGCCGATTAAAACGCTCGAAGATATGGTTGCTAAAGCCAATAGCAAAAATAAAAATTCGGATGTCACTGGCATCTTACTGTTTGATGGCCTGCATTTTTTCCAGCTGCTGGAAGGACCGCGCGAAGCGGTACAGGGCATTTATCAGCGTATTTGCCAGGATGCGCGCCACCATAATCTGGTGGAACTGATGCATGACTTCGCGCCAGAACGCCGTTTTGGCAAGGTCGGCATGGAGTTGTTCGATCTGCGCGAGCACGACAAAGACACCGTGCTGCAAGCGGTGCTGGATAAAGGCACCTCTCGCTACCAGCTCACCTATAAAGATCGTGCGCTGCAGTTTTTACGCACCTTCGTGGTGGCACGGGACAAAGAGAACTACTTTGAAATCCCACCGGCCAATACCTGGGAATTTATTCCCGATGAAGCCTGGTTAAATGAGCTGGATGATCTTGACCAGAGCGTGCAGGATTGCCGCTTTGCCTTTCAACCGATCATCGATCCCTTCGCGCGTCGCGTCACCTCGTTTGAAGCACTGATCCGCACGCCCACCGGCGGCTCACCGGATGAGTATTTCTCCACTTTTGGTGGCGAAGCGGTTTACGACGCGGATATTCGCTCAAAAAAACTGGCGTTTAACGTGGCGAGTAAACTCGGGATTGGCGAGCATCGCTTGTCGATCAATCTGCTGCCGATGTCGCTGGTGACGGTGCCGAATGCGGTCGATTTTCTGCTGCAGGAGATCACCGCCAGTGGACTGGTGCCGCAGCAGATCATCGTTGAGGTGACAGAAAATGAGATCATTTCGCGCTCCGATGAGTTCGCCGCCGAAGTGAGAAAGCTCAAAGCCGCCGGTATCAGTCTGGCGCTGGACGATTTTGGTGCCGGTTTTGCCGGTTTGTCGCTGTTATCTAAATTCCAGCCGGACAAAATCAAAATCGATCGCGATATTATTCGCGATGTCCACAAAAGCGGTCCGAAGCAGGCGATTATGCACGCCATTATTAAGTGCTGTGCGTCGCTGGAGATTGCGGTTATTGCTGAAGGTGTGGAGCAAGCCGAAGAGTGGATGTGGCTGGAAGCTGCCGGTATCAGCCAGTTCCAGGGTTTCCTGTTTGCCCATCCGTTGTTAAATGGCTTCCCATCCGTAGCGTGGCCGGAAATTAAATAGCATCAGCCCAAATTAAAAAACGCCGTCATTGAACGGCGTTTTTTATTAATAATAGCTAACGTCGATTTTGCCATACTGCTTATCAACCACCTTGCCTGCCGCATCGGTGGTAATAATGTCGCAGTAATAGGGCACCGCGTTTTTGTATTGGCAGACATTGCTCACGGTTTTGATTTGATCATTACGCTTCACCGTAGTGACCACATCCGAAATCTTATTCTTATCTTCTGCCCGTACCGCGCTAGCACGCGACACTTCTGTTCCGGCCTGAGTAATACTTAATACCGCCATTTCGCCATCACTGTTATACGCGAGGTGAAACGCTGCATCGGAGGCGGGAGAGGAAATCTGCTCAACCAAACCCTGCTTGTTATAGGCAATATCTACCGTCATGGTCGGCGTGACTTTCTTCACCATGGCGCAGTTTTTATCCAGCGTCACCACCACATCCTGTCCGTTTTCGCTGCCTTTTAATGCATCACCCTCGCGCGAGACTTCAATCACTTCGCCCGCTTTACCGACAGACTTCACATGCGTGAGGCAGCCGTTGCGGTCAAAATCGACATTCACCTCGAAGATTTGCTGTCCATCTGCGGTAAACAGCGTTTGATGGGTGCTTTTGACGTTTCCAGGCAGCGCTTCAAATTGATAGAGGTAAGCGTAGTTTTTCATTTGCGGATAAAACGTCGCAGCATCCTTATCGCATCCTGCAAGCAGGACGATAGCGCTCCAAAACAGCAGGGTTTTCTTCACGTGAGAATCCTCTTCTCGAAATAATGCAGCGCATAAGGTCGGAAATTGGGCTTAATTCTGGCAGTCACCTTGCCACTCGCTTCGAACATAATCACCCGGATGAACTATACCCGAAACGACATGCAATTATCCCCTGCTTTGGAGACGCCATTTCCGCGTTTAATTCGGAAAAACGGAAAAAGTCGCCAGTTGGCGACTTAATAAATAGCGTCTTGATGTCGAAAGGATGATTCAGCCTAATGTTATTGCTTAAAGGCTAAATTTTATCCGTAGTGATATTGAGATAACGCGTTAAACCTTTGGTCGCACTTTCAGCCGCTAATTGGTTTTGCGCGACCAGACGGAACTTACCACTTTTACCATGGCGCTGTTCGTTGGAAGGCAGGACTGAATATTTGACTAAATCTTCGCCACCATCATAAGAGCACTCCATTTCCCACTGATGCGCGGTGCCTTTCGAGGCCGTGCATTTACCCGGACCGTATGAGTACATTAAAAAGTTATTGGTCGAGTTTTCAGCTTTGATAACGTAATCAGGTTTGTCGTTACTATATGCCATGCCAGCAAAAGCAACGGTAGCCGTCAGTAATACAGAGGCTCCAACAACAGCAATTTTGATTTTCACCGTAATAATCCATCATTGTAGTAGATGGGCTTATGTTATAAGAATTGTCTTGGTTTTGCACCAGGAATGTCATTTATTGTTAGCAATTGTATCCTGAGTTGATGTAACGCAAATTTTGTTATGTGTCCAAAATGTTAGGTGCTGGCGGCTCATTCAAGGAAAGAATTGCTTGATAGCTTAGGAGCATTCCGGGCCAAAACGTAACGAGACTGCCCAACCCTGCCCCATAACAAAGCGCTCTGATTCACGACTTAGTAATACTTATCCGTCAGAGAACCTACACCTGCATACTCATAATATCGGTGTAAGCCGACACCAATTTGTTACGCACCTGCACGCCCATCTGCATAGAGATAGAAGACTTTTGCAGATCGACCATCACATCGTTTAACTGAATGCCTGGTTTACCCATCTCAAAATCCTGCGCCTGAGTGCGTGCGGACGTCTGGCTTTCGCTGATCTTATCCAGCGCTGCTTTCATCGTGGCGCTGAAATCCACCTGATTGCCTGACTCAGCCTGCTTACCGCTGGCCTGCAAAGACGTCATCTGCAGCTGCTGCAACACACCATCAATGGCCTGAATTGACATTGCCTGTTCCTCATTAAAGAAGGGATTAAATTTTCACGATGAGAAAGTTATCACACTGTCAATAGGACAAAGGCGCTAAATGAACGCAAAAAACCCGGCTTATCCAACCATCGAAGTGACACGATTCATCAAATAATGCCCGCATTAGTTTGGAATTTCATTTTGGACGTATTCAGGGAGTCAGTTTTGTCACAACCACACACCCGGTCAATTATGTCAGGCAGGAAACGGTCATGAATGCGAGTGCAGCCGCTACACAGGATACAGCAAAGAAAGGCTTCAGTGACCATCTCGCCCGCCTGCGCGCCAATCCGCGAATTCCCTTAATTATTGCCGCCGCTGCCGTCATCGCAGTGGTTTTTGCGTTGGTGCTGTGGGCAAAGGCGCCAGACTATCGCGTCCTTTATAACAACCTCTCCGATGAGGATGGCGGCGCGATCGTCACCCAGCTGACGCAAATGAACATCCCTTACCAGTTTGCTGACAACGGTGGCGCACTGATGGTGCCCGCCGATAAAGTGCATGAACTGCGTCTGCGTCTGGCCCAGCAAGGTCTGCCGAAAGGTGGCAACGTGGGCTTCGAGCTGATGGATAAAGAGAAGTTCGGTATCAGCCAGTTTAGCGAGCAGATCAACTACCAGCGTGCGCTGGAAGGCGAACTGTCGCGCACCATTGAAACGCTCGGACCGGTGAAGAGCGTGCGCGTGCATCTGGCAATGCCAAAACCGACGCTGTTTGTGCGTGAGCAAAAGTCCCCTTCCGCTTCGGTGACGCTGAATCTGCAGCCGGGTCGTGCATTAGATGAAGGCCAAATTCAGGCCATTCAGCATATGGTTTCCAGCAGCGTGGCGGGTTTACCGCCGGGCAACGTTACGGTGGTCGATCAGACCGGCCGTCTGCTGACCCGCTCGGATAGCGAAGGCCGCGACCTGAATGATGCTCAGCTGAAATATGCCTCTGAAGTGGAAGCGCGCTTCCAGCAGCGTATCGAAGCCATCCTTAACCCGATTGTTGGCCAGGGCAATGTGCATGCGCAGGTGACAGCGCAGATCAACTTTGACCGCAGCGAGCAAACCGACGAGAAATATCAGCCGAACGCCAATCCGAACAACTCCGCGGTGCGTTCACGCCAGACCAGCAACTCCGAACAGAACGGCAGCCCGTATCCAGGCGGCGTGCCGGGCGCGCTGTCGAATCAGCCGGCGCCAGCCAACACCGCGCCAGTGACCAATCCGCAGAACAATACTGCCAATGGTCAGAACGCCAACGGTCAAAACGCCAACGCGCAGAACAACGGCACCACTACCACCAGCACGGCGCAAAGTAGCGGCCCAAGCAGCTCCACCCGTAACGACACCGTTAACTACGAGCTGGATCGCACCATTCGTCATACCAAGCTGAACGTGGGCGATGTGCAGCGTCTCTCCGTTGCCGTGGTCGTCAACTATCGCGATGACGGTAAAGGCAAAGCGGTGGCGCTGAACGAGCAACAGATCAAGCAGATTGAAGATTTAACCCGCGAAGCGATGGGCTATTCGCAAACGCGTGGCGACAGCGTCAACGTGGTGAACTCGCAGTTCAACATGACCGAGCCAAGCGGTGGCGACCTGCCATTCTGGCAGCAGCAAGCGTTCTTTGATCAGCTGATGACCGCCGGTCGCTGGCTGCTGGTGGCGCTGGTCGGCTTCATCCTCTATCGCAAGCTGGTACGTCCACAGCTGATGCGTAAGAAAGAGCAAGAGAAAGCGGCCGCTGAAGCGCTGGCAGCTCGCTCTGCGGCGATGGAAGAGGAAGAAGCCTTTAACGTTCAGCTCAGCAAAGATGAGTTGGATCAGGAGCGTAAATCTACTAACCGCATGAGCGCCGAGGTGATGAGCCAGCGTATCCGCGACATGTCTGAAAACGATCCGCGCGTTGTGGCGCTGGTTATCCGCGAATGGATGAGTAAAGAACTATGAGTCTGACCGGTACAGAAAAAAGCGCCATTCTGATGATGACCATCGGCGAAGAGCGCGCGGCGGAGGTGTTCAAACACCTCAACCAGCGTGAAGTGCAGCACCTGAGTGCGGCGATGGCGGCAATGCGTCAAGTGTCACATAAACAGCTGACGGAAGTGCTGCGTGAGTTTGAAGCTGATGCAGAACAGTTCGCTGCGCTGAGCCTCAACTCCAACGATTACCTGCGTTCAGTGCTGATCAAAGCGCTGGGCGAAGAGCGCGCCTCAAGCCTGCTGGAAGATATTCTCGAGAAAAACGAGACCACCAGCGGCATGGAAACGCTCAACTTCATGGAGCCGCAGGCGGCAGCGGATCTTATCCGCGATGAGCATCCGCAGATTATCGCCACCATTTTGGTCCACCTCAAACGTGGCCAGGCGGCGGATATTCTGGCGCTGTTCGACGAGCGTCTGCGCCACGATGTGATGCTGCGTATCGCCACCTTCGGTGGTGTCCAGCCGGCGGCGCTGGCGGAGCTGACCGAAGTGCTCAACGGCCTGCTCGACGGCACCAACCTCAAGCGCGCGAAGATGGGCGGCGTGAGAACCGCAGCAGAAATTATCAACCTGATGAAAACTCAGCAGGAAGAGGCGGTTATCGAAGCGGTACGCGACTTCGATGGCGAGCTGGCACAGAAGATCATCGACGAGATGTTCCTGTTCGAAAACCTGGTGGAAGTGGACGATCGCAGCATCCAGCGTCTGTTGCAGGAAGTGGAATCCGAGCAGTTGCTGGTCGCCCTGAAAGGTGCCGAACAACCGCTGCGCGAGAAGTTCCTCAAGAACATGTCAGCCCGTGCGGCCGATATCCTGCGCGACGATCTGGCCAACCGCGGCCCGGTACGTATGTCGGCGGTGGAGAACGAACAGAAAGCCATCCTGCTGGTGGTGCGTCGCTTAGCAGAATCCGGCGAGATGGTGATTGGTGGTGGCGAGGAAACCTATGTCTGATGCCTTTTCCGCCCGCGCGTGGCAGCGCTGGCAGCCTGATGATTTAGGCAGCGCATTTCGCACTGAACCGGAGCCGCAGCCAGAGGAAGCGGAGAGCGAGGTTGAGCTGAGCGCCGAAGCAGAACAGCAACAACAGCTGGAACGTATGCAGCAGCAGATGCGCAAAGATGCGCAGACGCAGGGCTACAGCGAAGGCTATCAAAAGGGTTTTGCCGAAGCGCAGCAGAACGGCTATGACGCCGGTTTTCAGCAAGGTTTAGCCGATGCGCAGCAGCAGCAAGCCCCGCTGCAGGCACGTATGCAGCAGCTGGTAACCGAGTTCCATCACACGCTTGAAGCGCTGGACAGCGTGATTGCCTCGCGCCTGATGCAGCTGGCGCTGGAAGCCGCGCGCACGGTGATTGGTCAGGCTACGCAGGTGGATGGCAGCGCCCTGCTGCGCCAGATTCAGCAGCTGATTCAGCAGGAGCCGATGTTCAGCGGCAAACCGCAGCTGCGCGTGCATCCGGATGATTTGCAGCGCATTGAGCAGACGCTTGGCCCAACGCTGGATCTGCACGGCTGGCGCTTGCTGGCGGACAGCACCCTGCATCCGGGCGGCTGTAAACTCAGCGCCGAAGATGGCGATCTCGACGCCAGCGTGGCAACACGCTGGCAGGAGCTGTGCCGTCTGGCCGCTCCGGGGACACTGTAATGACTTCCTCGCGCCTTTCACGCTGGCTCGGCGCGCTCGACGCCTTCGAAGACCGCATTTCACAGGTGCAAACCGTGCGTCGCTACGGTCGCCTGACGCGCGCCACCGGTTTAGTACTGGAGGCCACCGGCCTGCAGCTGCCGCTGGGTGCCACCTGCATTATTGAACGTACCGACGGCAGCAAGATTACCGAAGTTGAAAGTGAAGTGGTCGGCTTCAATGGGCAGAAACTGTTAATGATGCCGCTGGAAGAAGTGGACGGCATCTTACCCGGCGCCCGCGTGTATGCGCGCGTCAGCGGCGACAGTGGCCACAGCGGCAAACAGATGCTGCTTGGCCCGGAGCTCCTCGGTCGCGTACTCGATGGTAGCGGCAAACCGCTGGATGGCTTGCCATCGCCGGAAACCGGCTATCGGGCCCCGCTGATCACCGCCCCGTTTAACCCGCTACAACGTACGCCAATTGAAGATGTGCTGGATACCGGCGTGCGCGCCATCAACGCGCTGCTGACGGTGGGTCGCGGCCAGCGTATGGGCCTGTTCGCCGGTTCTGGCGTCGGTAAAAGTGTGCTGCTCGGCATGATGGCGCGCTACACCAAAGCCGATGTCATCGTGGTCGGTTTGATTGGTGAACGTGGTCGCGAAGTCAAAGAGTTCATTGAAAACATCCTTGGCGCTGAAGGTCGCGCGCGTTCGGTGGTGATCGCCGCGCCCGCAGATGTGTCACCGCTGCTGCGTATGCAGGGTGCGGCCTATGCCACGCGCATCGCTGAAGATTTCCGCGATCGCGGTCAGCATGTGCTGCTGATTATGGATTCCCTCACCCGCTACGCCATGGCGCAGCGTGAAATCGCGCTGGCGATCGGTGAGCCGCCAGCCACCAAAGGCTATCCGCCTTCGGTGTTCGCCAAACTGCCGGCGCTGGTGGAACGTGCCGGTAACGGCACCCACGGCGGCGGATCCATCACCGCCTTTTATACCGTGTTGACCGAAGGTGACGATCAGCAGGACCCGATTGCTGACTCGGCGCGTGCGATTCTCGACGGCCACATTGTGTTGTCACGTCGCCTGGCGGAAGCCGGTCACTATCCGGCCATTGATATTGAAGCCTCGATTAGCCGCGCCATGACCTCATTAATTGATGAGACGCACTATGCGCGCGTGCGCCAGTTCAAACAGTTGCTCTCCAGCTTCCAGCGTAACCGCGATCTGGTGAGCGTGGGGGCGTATGCCGCAGGCAGCGATCCGATGCTGGACCGAGCCATCAAGCTCTATCCAGAGATGGAAGCCTTCCTGCATCAGGGGATTTTCGAACGTAGCGACTACGACGATGCCTGTTTGCATCTGCAGGCGATGTTCGGTTAGCGCTAAGCGAGGTTGAGCCATGAAAACCACCAGTGCGATCAATAAGCTGCGCGATATGGCGGAGCAAGAACTGGAGAGTGCGGTGATTCACCTCGGTGATATGCGCCGCGGCGTGCAGCAGGCCGACGAACAACTCAGCATGCTGCTGGATTATCAGGATGAGTATCGCAACAAGCTCAATCAGGATATGTCCGGCGGCATCGCCAGCACCCGCTGGACCAATTATCACCAGTTTATTCAGACGCTGGAAAAAGCCATCGATCAGCATCGCCAGCAGCTTTCACAGTGGAATCAGCGTCTCGATACCGCGCTGAGCAACTGGCGCGAAAAGCATAAGCGACTTAATGCCTATCAAACGCTGATTACCCGCGCTGAAGAAAATGCATTACGACAAGAAAACCGTCTCGATCAGAAACGGATGGATGAATTTGCCCAACGGGCCGCATTGAGGAAAGGCGAATGATTACGCTGCCAACAGTTGCTACGCAAACCTCGGGTTTGGGAGACGCTGACACTTCAGTTTCATCAGATCTGCTGGCGGCCACGGATACGCTGCCGCAGGGATTTATTACCGAACTGGGTAACCGCTTGCTAACGCTGGCGAAGCAACAAGCTGTTAACACGCAATCAACTGATCTGCCAGCAGAAGTTGATGAAAAAGACGCCAGCAAAGCCTCGTTAAGCGCGTTATTGCAGGCGCTGGAGAAACCGGATGCGTTAAACGCACTTTTACAGCCGGAAAACACTAAAGCCACGCTGAAATCAGCCGATGATAAAGATAAGCCTGAGGCAAGTTCGTTAACTGCCAGCGACTTACAGAATGTGCAGGCGCTATTTGCCATGTTGCCGGTGGCGGTTGAGAACCGCAGCAGTCAGACGGCGGTAACAGAAAGCGTTAGTGCCGGCAAAACCGACACGCGCGCTTCGCTTAATTCAGCACTGTTAAGTGGTTCGCTGGAAAGTGCAATAAAAGAAGAAGCAACGCAGCCGGATAGCGCAAAGAGTCAAGCCAGCGATGCAGGAACGCGCTTAACGCAAACGGCTGCCAGCACGCAAACCAGCAGCAGCGTCAGCACATCGACAAACAATAACGGCGCTTTGACGCTGGATGAAAGTTTTAAGCAGGTGCTGAATGCGTTGAGCAAGCCGGAAGAGCGCAGCGCCGCGCCGGTCAGTGATGACCCGGTTGCGCCGTTGACCAGCGCCCCGCTCAGCAGCACCAGTTCGCTGGTGACCAGCACCGGCTCGACCAGCACCACGCCGTCGACGCCGATGCTGAATGCGCAGCTCGGCAGCGACGAGTGGCAGCAAGCGCTGAGTCAGCAGATTGTGATGTTTAGCCGCAACGGGCAGCAGAACGCCGAGTTGCGCTTACATCCGCAGGATCTGGGCGCGATTCAGATCAGCCTGAGCCTTGATAAGGATCAGGCACAGTTAAGTATGGTTTCCAGCCACAGCCAAGTGAGGGCCGCGCTGGAAGCGGCTCTCCCTCAACTGCGTACAGCGCTGGCGGAGAGCGGTATTAACCTGGGACAGAGTAACGTCAGCAGCGACGCCTTCGCACAGGGCCAGAGTTATCAGGGCCAACAGGAAGGACGTCGTGACGGACAGCACGGCAGCTTTACCCTCTCCCAGGACAGTGACAACGAGATAACGCCTATTGCCGTCCCGGCAGCCCTTCAAGCGCGCGTGGCCGGTAACGGCGCTGTCGATATCTTTGCCTGACAGCCGCTAAACGCTGAAGGTAAGCGTAAAACCCGCGTCTTTTCTTCCCATTGTTTGACTTAAGACGCGGGATAATCTGTCCAGGTAAGCCGAGAGGCTTGCCCATAATTCACAGGAAGTAACTGCAAACATGTCTGATAACGCGAAAGCTAAAGGCCGCAAACGTTCACTACTACTACCGGTGTTACTGATTGTAACGCTGGCCGCTTGCAGCGTGGCAGGCTATGCAGTCTGGCGAATGATGAATAAACACGAGGGTAGCCAACCGGAAGCGGCGAAAGTCGAGCCACCGGCTGCTCCAGTATTTTTTGCAATGGATACGTTTACAGTAAACCTGGTCAATCCTGACAACGATCCTGACCGCGTGCTGTACGTGGGGTTCACCCTGCGTCTGCCCGATGAGGATACCCGTCGTCGGTTGAATGATTACCTGCCGGAAGTGCGCAGCCGTCTGCTGTTACTGCTGTCGCGTCAAAACGCGACGGCACTGGCAACAGAGCAAGGCAAACAGGCCCTGGTTGAGCAGATCAAACAGGTGCTGGCGCCGCCGCTGGTAAAAGGTCAACCGGCTCAGGCCGTCAGTGACGTGCTGTTTACCGCCTTCATTTTGAGGTGATTTAATGGGCGATAGCATTCTCTCCCAGGCTGAGATTGACGCGCTGCTTAATGGCGACAGTGACAGTGCGGAAGTAGAGAACAGTTCCAAAGGGGCCGATGGCGATATCCGCCCCTATGATCCCAATACCCAGCGTCGCGTGGTACGTGAGCGTCTGCAGGCGCTGGAGATCATCAACGAGCGCTTTGCCCGTCAATTCCGTATGGCGCTGTTTAACCTGCTGCGCCGTAGCCCAGATATCAGCGTGGGTGCGATCAAGATTCAGCCGTACCACGAGTTTGCCCGCAACCTGCCGGTGCCAACCAACCTGAACCTGATCCACCTGAAGCCGCTGCGCGGTACGGCACTGGTGGTGTTTTCACCGAGCCTGGTATTTATTGCTGTCGATAACCTGTTTGGCGGCGACGGACGTTTTCCGACCAAAGTAGAAGGCCGTGAATTTACCCATACCGAACAGCGCGTCATCCGCCGCATGTTGAAGCTGGCGCTGGATGGCTACAGCGACGCCTGGAAGGCGATTTATCCGCTGGACGTGGAGTATGTGCGTTCAGAGATGCAGGTGAAGTTCACCAACATCACCACTTCCCCGAACGATATCGTGGTCAACACGCCGTTCCAGGTGGAAATTGGTAACCTGGTGGGTGAATTCAATATCTGTATTCCGTTTTCGATGATTGAGCCGCTGCGCGAGCTGTTGGTCAATCCACCGCTGGAAAACTCACGTCAGGAAGATAACCACTGGCGCGACAATCTGGTGAAACAGGTGCAGCACTCGGAGCTGGAGCTGATTGCCCACTTCGCCGAAACATCGCTGCGTCTGTCACGCATTTTGCAGCTGAAACCTGGTGACGTCCTGCCCATTGAGAAGCCGGACCGCATCATTGCTCACGTTGATGGCGTACCGGTACTGACCAGCCAATACGGCACCATTAATGGCCAGTATGCCCTGCGTGTAGAACATTTGATTAACCCGATTTTGAATTCGCTGAACGAGGAACAGCCCGATGAGTGACAGCAAGAAACCGTCCGATGACGACATCTCCGCGGACGATCTGTGGGCTGCAGCTATGAACGAACAGACCGCGACCAGCGCGCCTGATCCGACCGAGAATGTGTTCAAATCGTTAGAGAATCCTGGCATCAGCGGTTCGCTGCAGGATATCGATCTGATTATGGACATCCCGGTCAAACTGACCGTGGAGCTGGGCCGCACCAAGATGACCATCAAAGAGCTGCTGCGTCTGACGCAGGGTTCCGTGGTGGCGCTGGATGGCCTCGCCGGTGAGCCGCTGGATATTCTGATCAACGGTTATCTGATCGCCCAGGGTGAAGTAGTGGTGGTAAACGACAAATATGGCGTGCGCATCACCGACATCATCACCCCGTCTGAACGTATGCGTCGTCTGAGCCGTTAAGCATGTTGAAGAACACGCAAAGCGAACAGCCGGTTCACAGCCAGCCGGTGGTCTCCACCGGTTCGGTGATTGGACAAGTCAGCAGCGTGCTGGCGGTGATTGTTCTGCTGATTCTGGCCTGCGGCTGGCTGGCTAAACGCCTGGGTTTTGCGCCGAAAACGGTAACTGGCCAGGCATTAAAAGTCAGCGCCACCGTGCAGGTTGGCCAGCGTGAGCGCGTGGTGATTGTGGATACCGCCGATGCACGCCTGGTGTTGGGCGTCACCGCGCAGCAAATCACCCATCTGCACTCTTTGCCACCGCTGCCGCCGGAAGAACAAACCGGTAACAGCATAGCACCACAAGATTTTCGTCAGCTGTTCCAGAACCTGGTTAAACGTCCCGGAAAACCCTAATGATGCGTCGATTACTCGCTCTTCTGCCGCTTTTATTGCTGGCACCGGTTGCCCATGCGCAGCTGCCGGGCTTAATCAGCCAACCGCTGGCCAATGGCGGACAGAGCTGGTCGCTGCCGGTACAGACGCTGGTGTTCATCACTTCGCTGACCTTTATTCCGGCGGTGTTGCTGATGATGACCAGCTTCACCCGCATCATTATTGTGTTTGGTCTGCTGCGTAACGCCCTCGGCACGCCTTCCGCGCCACCGAACCAGGTGCTACTGGGCCTGGCGCTGTTTCTGACCTTTTTTATCATGGCGCCGACCTTCGACAAGATCTATTCCGACGCCTATTTACCGTTCAGCCAGGACAAAATCAGCATGGCTGACGCCATCGATAAAGGCGCGCAGCCGCTGCGCGAATTTATGCTGCGTCAAACGCGTGAAGCCGACCTGGCGCTGTTTGCCCGTCTCGCCAACACCGCGCCAATTGAAGGCCCGGAAGCGGTGCCGATGCGCATTCTGCTGCCGGCTTATGTCACCAGTGAACTGAAAACCGCCTTCCAGATTGGGTTTACCGTGTTCATCCCTTTCCTGATCATCGATCTGGTGGTCGCCAGCGTGTTAATGGCGCTGGGGATGATGATGGTGCCGCCCGCGACCATCTCCCTGCCGTTCAAGCTGATGCTGTTTGTATTGGTGGATGGCTGGCAGCTGCTGGTGGGTTCGCTGGCGCAAAGCTTCTACTCTTGAGTGGCAATCGCCCTCACCTTTCTTTCCTTAGGAGTGCAGCATGACACCTGAATCAGTGATGGTTATGGGCCAGGAAGCAATGCGTGTCGCCCTGTTGATGGCGGCACCGATGTTGCTGGTCGCGTTAATTAGCGGTTTGATCATTAGCGTGTTGCAAGCGGCAACCCAGATCAACGAACAAACGCTCTCCTTTATCCCGAAAATTCTGGCCGTTGCGGCCACCGCGGTGATCGCCGGTCCATGGATGCTGAATCTGATGCTGGACTATATGCGTACCCTGTTTAACAACCTGCCTTACATCATTGGCTGATGATTAACCTCGATAGCAGCCAGCTGATTCATTGGGTCGCGCAATTTTTCTGGCCGATGGTGCGTTTGCTGGCGCTGTTTGCCAGCGCGCCGGTGCTGAGTGAAAAATCGATTCCCAAGCGCGTCAAAATTGGTCTGGCGGTAGTGACCACCTGGATCATCATTCCGCTATTGCCGCCGGTTGAAGCCACTCTATTTACCCCTGCAGGCTTTTGGTTACTGTTACAGCAGCTGCTGATTGGCGTAAGCCTGGGCCTAACGATGCAGTTCGCCTTTGCCGCGGTACGGATGGCGGGTGAAGTGATTGGTTTGCAGATGGGCTTGTCGTTCGCCACCTTCTTTGATCCCGGTAGCCGGTTAAACATGCCGGTGCTGGCGCGTTTTCTCGATATGCTGGCGATGCTGCTGTTCCTGACCTTCAATGGCCATCTTTGGCTGATCTCGTTGTTGGTGGACAGTTTTCATACTTTGCCGATCAGCGATCAGCCTCTCAACGCCAACGCCTTTATGGCGTTAGTCAAAGCCGCCGGATTAATTTTCCTTAATGGCATGATGTTAGCGCTGCCCTTAATAGTTCTGCTCCTCACGCTAAACATGGCACTAGGTTTGTTAAACCGTGTTTCACCACAGCTCTCCATTTTCGCGGTTGGCTTCCCGATTACCTTAACGGTAGGCATCCTGAGTGTAGGGTTGATGATGCCGCTGCTTGCTCCCTTCTGTGAACATCTGTTCAGCGAAGTCTTTGATTTACTCGCCCAGTTTATGTCAGAACTTTCCCGCGCTGGTTGATTAACTATTCTGTAGGCGTCCTTAAGTAATAGTTAAGCAATCAAAATCAGTCAGTGCATTTTTCGAACCATATTTCTCAGAAATCAACTGAGGAAATTCTGATAAGTGCGCATTTTAGGTGAAAATTATTCTTATTAAACCGCGCTTCGCGTATTTTAGTCAGACGATTCCTAAGGGGCTAAACCTTGGTAATTGGTTGATTAAATGCTCAAAGGGCTGTTTTTAAACAAAAAAAAATTCACAGCGATTTTTCTTGTCTAAATCCCTTTTTTCCGGCATTGTCAACGCTCGCTAAAGCGTCACACTTTCGCATTACAAATGTTTTTAAGATTTGTCCTATCAGATTTGTCTGTGATCTGCGCGATAGTGACAGGGCTCTCAAAACAGAGCGAATTAAACACTTAATGCAAATGCTCAGCCATTCCCACTATGGCTGGGTTCAGAGTGACGTGGATGTACTATAAAAAATAACTTCGCAGCACGGTTCAGGGAAGAGTCATGATGGCGCATGGATAACTAACGCCAATCTGCTGAGCAGAATAAAAAAGTGTCTTTGGAAATTTCTCTCGTACCGCAAACGCGTATTCATCGTTGATTTAAACGGATAACAAATTGGTGAGGGTCGCTATAATGCCAACGATTATTATGGATTCATGTAATTACACACGCCTCGGATTGTCTGACTATATGGCAGCTAAAGGAGTTAAAAAGAAAAATATTACTCCTGTGTCTGACATTGAACAATTGCAACAAAGATGTGAGCAAATAAAGCCGGGTGTCGTGTTTATCAACGAAGAGTGCTTTATTCACGAATCTGATTCTAGCGATCGTATTCGTGCCATTATTATGCAGCATCCAGATACCTTATTCTTTATATTCATGGCGATCTCGAATATCCATTTTGAGGAATACCTCTACGTTCGTAAGAACCTGATTATTACATCAAAATCGATAAAAACTTCGACGTTGGATTCCTTATTAGGAACCTACTTGCAAAAGAAACTCAACGCTTCGCCGCGTATTTCTGCCGGGCTCGACGTGCATCCACTGACATTAAGTCAGACTGAATCGAATATGCTAAAAATGTGGATGTCAGGTCATGACACCATTCAAATTTCAGATCAGATGCAAATTAAAGCCAAAACGGTTTCGTCACACAAAGGTAATATTAAACGTAAAATTAAAACCCATAATAAGCAGGTAATTTATCATGTGGTACGTTTGACTGATAATGTCACCTCAGGGATTTATGTTAACGTGCGATAATTTCTCAACGTTAATTTACCGGAATAATTTGAGCTACAGACAGGCAACAAAGCGGTGAACGCTCGGCGCTTACTAAAATAAGTGACTTGGGTGTACACCTGCAGCCAACGCGCCTGCAGCTTGAAGTATGAAGGGGTGAAGGGCCAATCCACGGGATTGGCCTTTTTTCGTTTTGCGGGTTTGATCCCACTTTCCTGCCTAATCCTTTCCCCTCACCTGCCGATGCTTACTCTCATAACACCTACCTACATGAGAGCAAGGATATGAAAACAGCATCGATTGATGAGCAATATAAGCTCAGCATCTGGCAGAACCTGCGCCTGATGCCTCTGTTCAGTATGATCTTTGGTGGCATTCTGCTGCTTTTTGCCCTGTGCATTGGACTCGCCAGCTACTTTTTGATTCAAAGTAACAATTCACTCAATGATGCCACCGAAGAAATTCAAATTCGTATGGGCATTTCTAACAGCTCAAACCATCTGCGCACCGCGCGTCTGAATGTGCTGCAATCTGGCGCCGCCGCGCGTATTGGCGAGATGGATGGCTATCGTGCTGATTTAGCGCGCACCGAGACACGTATTAAGCAGGCGCGTGAAGGCTTCAAGCTGTATATGGATCGCAAAGCGAAAACACCGGCCGACATTGCGCTCGATGAGCCGCTGACGGCCAGCTTTAATGCTTATATCGATAAAGGCTTGAAGCCGATGATTGAATCGGCCAAACAAGGCAGCTTCGAGGGCATCGTGGCGCAGGAAACGGATGTGACGCGCAAGCTGGATGATGCCTACAACGCGGTGTTGCTGAAAGCGATTAAGATCCGCACCGACCGCGCAGAAACGATTAACGCTGAAGCCGCCCACCAATCGCGCGTCGGCTTTATCGCCATGGCGATTGCCTTTGCTGCGGCGCTGGTGCTGGTACTGCTCACCTTTGTATTCCTGCGTCGCGTGGTGATTACACCGCTGCGCCAATCGGTTGATCGTATTGAGCGCATCGCGCAAGGCGACTTAACGGCACCGGAGCAGGCCTACGGTCGCAGCGAGATCGGCAGCTTACTGCATAACCTGCAGCTGATGCAGGCGTCGCTGGTGCGCACCGTGGGAACGGTGCGTGAAGGTGCGGTGGCGATTTACCAGGGTTCTAGCGAGATCTCGGCCGGCAACACCGATCTCTCCTCGCGCACTGAGGAACAAGCCTCCGCACTGGAGCAAACTGCCGCCAGCATGGAGCAGTTAACCGCGACGGTGAAGCAGAATGCCGAGAACGCCCATCATGCCAGCCAACTGGCCGCAGACGCCTCAGGTAAAGCACGCAGCGGCGGCGACCTGGTGAGCGGCGTGGTACAGACCATGACCAATATTTCTGGCAGTTCGAAGAAGATTGCCGAGATCACCAACGTCATCAACAGCATCGCGTTTCAGACCAACATTCTGGCGCTCAACGCCGCCGTAGAAGCGGCGCGTGCGGGTGAACAGGGTCGCGGTTTTGCGGTGGTTGCCAGCGAAGTACGTAATCTCGCCCAGCGCAGTGCGCAGGCCGCCAAAGAGATTGAAACGCTGATTGCGGAATCGGTGGGATTAATTACCAACGGTTCGCGCCAGGTCGGTGAAGCCGGTAACACCATGAGTGAGATTGTTGAAGCGGTGCGTCGCGTTACCGACATCATGGCGGAAATTGCTGCCGCCTCAGATGAGCAGAGCCGTGGCATTCAGCAGGTTAGCCTGGCGGTGACCGAAATGGATAACGTGACGCAGCAGAACGCCTCGCTGGTTGAAGAAGCCTCTTCGGCTGCGGCCTCGCTGGAAGATCAGGCCGGTAGATTGACGCAGGCGGTGGCGGTGTTCCGCTTGAATGACACACCGGTGGCGCAGGTTGCTAAAGCCGCGCAGTCCGCCTTACGCACGCCGAATCTGGCGCCACGTCCGGCGTTGGCGACGTCGGGAAATGATAATTGGGAAACGTTTTAATTTGAATGGAAGTGCAGTTTGGAAATTGGGTGCGCGTTGCCCCTCACCCTAGCCCTCTCCCGCAAGCGGGAGAGGGAACCGATCGAGCGGTTCTGGCTTAGTGGGGTGTCAACTTTTACTAGACCAGAACAAATCAAGCCCCTTCATACGGCTCGACAAAAACCCCTTCCGCATGGTCGCTTTCATTGAAGAACCAAATCCCCAGCGGGTAATCATCCAACGCCACCAGATACATGGTGCCTTCATTAAATGCTTCCACGGCCAGCACCGTACCCACACGGCGTGGGCCGCCATCGGTTTTTACCGTAACGCGGTCATTCACCTTCATTGATTACTCTCCACAAATTGTCCTGCGACACAGTGTAACGGAAGATAATCATGACCGCCTGATCGCGATCAGCGTCGGGCGATAACCCACACGGCATGCACGATACCTGGAATGTAACCGCACAGCGTTAGCAAGATATTAAGCCAGAAGGCACCACCAAAACCGACCTGCAGGAATACACCCAGCGGGGGCACTAAAATCGCAATCACAATACGTAAAAAGTCCATACTCTCTCCCTGATAACACTTAGCAATCAATCGCTAAGCATAGACGCTGCTACACGCATTGCATTTAAAGGCAGGTAAAAGTTTGTCAGGATGCGACTTTTCACTTTCTTAACGTTTCGCAGAGAGACTTTTGACATCGGCTGCTCGTACACTTCTCACTACTGCACCAACCCCAAAGGCGCAGTCAACCTAAAAGTAACAAGGATTTTTGCCCGCGCAGCGCGGGCTTTTTTTTGCCTGCTATTCCGCTTCCCTCCCCCTCTCCACCACCGTCTATACTGGTAATACATCCGAACGCCTCTGGGAGGCCGCCATGACGACTGTAAAAGAGTACAGCGAGAATGTGCAGCGCGACGTGAATATTGATGTCGATGCGCTGCTGGAAGCGATTCAGAAGAGAACGTCGGGCGAGGTGAAAGAGTATATGGAAGCCGAGCACGCTCATCGCGTTAGGGTAAACGGTGAGGCCTATGACTCCTGCGCCGAGTTAGCCGAAGCCTTCGAACTCGACATCCGCGACTTCGCTATCAGCGAAGTGAACCGATGAAATCGATTTCAAAAAAATACCCGGCGGGATGGCCGGGTAAAGTAAATCAGTAAATTCGTTACACCAGGGAATTCTTAACACCAAGCCAGATTACGCCTTAGCACACTTAAGACAAGTCTTATCCCCGCATGTAAATTGAACATTTTCGTATAACCATTCATCTAAATCGCCGCAGGCACCGCGTCGCTACTGATTATTTGCTGTGCACAAACCGTGCATGGACAAATCTACTGTGAATAGCATTTAAGAATTATCCTGGTTGTCGCTCGCCTGTCCCCGCGGAAAAGTGTGATCGCGATTCCGCTATTATACTGATTACTCTTCGCTTTACGGATGCCACTGGCGTTAGGAGTGTGATGATGCTGAGTCTTAACTCTTCACTGATGGTCGTGACCGATCTTGATGGCTCACTGCTGGATCATCATGACTACAACTGGGATGCCGCCAGCGAATGGCTGGCGCGTCTGAAACAACATCAAATCCCATTGGTGATTTGTTCCAGCAAAACCGCAGCAGAGATTGTTCCTCTGCAAAAGCGGCTGGGCATTGCCGGTGCCCCCTTTATTGCGGAAAACGGCGCACGCGTAGTATTCGGCGGCGATCAAATCCTCGCAACGGAGCCTGGCGCAGCCTATCGCACGCTGTGCCAGACGCTGAAGACTCTGCAAGCGCAGTTCCGCTTCGATGGTTTTCACCAGTTTAGCGACGCCGACGTCGCACGCTTTACCGGATTAACCCTGGCTGAAGCCAGTCAGAGCCGCTTACGCGAAGCCTCCGAAGTGGTGCTGTGGCGCGACGACGAGCATCGTTTAGCCGCATTCCGTGAGGCGCTGGCCGAGCATCACCTCGCCTTAACACAGGGCGGACGTTTCTGGCACGTCATGCCCGTCGGCACCGGCAAAGGCATTGCGCTGGCGCAAATCCAGCAGCATCTGGCCGAGCAAGAAGGCCAGTCGCGCATCACTCTCGGATTAGGTGATGGCCCCAATGATGTGCCGATGTTAGAGCGTGTCGACTACGCCGTAGTGATTAAGGGCTTCAGCAAAACGCCGGTAGAACTGCAACGCACGGATAGCGAGCATGTTTACTACTCCGCGCACGTCGGCCCGCAAGGCTGGCGCGAAGGGCTGGACTATTTTCTTGCACCTAACGATTAACGACCAAAAACCTGAAGGATGAGACGATGAGTGATTTTTACCAGAATGGTGTCATTACTAATTTTCATAATCTCACCCACCGCAGCGTCGAATCGCTGGAAAAAGAGATGGTGCGCTTCGCGCGCAAACGCAAAATGGGGCTGATTTTGCCCTCGTTGTTCTCGGAGCTGGAAGGGCCGGCGCTGGATAATATCGTCAATGAACTGGCGAAAGTGCCCTATCTCGACGAGATTGTGATTGGCCTCGATCGCGCCGATCGCGATCAGTTTCTCTTCGCCCGTGAGTTCTTTTCGCGCCTGCCCCAGCGCCACCGCATTCTATGGAATGACGGCCCGCGCCTGAAAGCGCTGGACGCCGAGTTGGATAAAGAGGGATTGTCGCCGAGCCAGCCCGGCAAAGGGCGCAACGTGTGGTTCTGTACCGGTTACACGCTGGCATCCGATCGCACCCAGTGCGTGGCGCTGCACGACTGCGATATCGTTACCTATGAACGCGGCATGCTGGCGCGTCTGCTCTATCCGTTAGCCAATCCATCGTTTCAGTATGAGTTCTGCAAAGGATTTTATGCGCGCGTGGCCGATGGCAAGCTGAATGGCCGCGTCGGCCGTTTGCTGGTGGGCCCGCTACTGCGCTCGTTACAGAAGGTTTACGGCCACTCAGAGTATCTCGACTACCTCACCAGCTTCCGCTATCCCCTTTCCGGCGAGTTCGCCATGCGCACCCACGTCCTCAACGGCATCAAGATTCCTGGCGATTGGGGACTGGAGATTGGCGTGCTGTCGGAGATTTATCGTAACTACACCACGCGCCAAACTTGTCAGGTGGAGATCGCCGACAACTACGATCATAAACATCAGCCGCTGGCTGAGGATGACGGAACCGGCGGATTGAAGCGCATGAGTAATGACATCGTGCAGTCGCTGCTGCGTAAGCTGGCGACCATGGGCGTTCCGCTGACCAGCGATTCATTCCGCGTGCTGAAAGCCACCTACTATCGCAATGCGCTGGATATGATGGAGGTCTATAACCATGAAGCCACCATGAACGGCCTCAAGTTTGACCAGCACATTGAAGAAGCGGCGGTGGAGATGTTTACTCAGGCGATTCTTGATGCCGGACAGGCGTTTATTGAACGTCCCAACGAGAAACCGTTTATTCCAAGCTGGAGTCGCGTGCAATCGGCGTTTCCTGACATCCTGCAGCGAATTTATCAGGCAGTTGAAGAGGATAATAACGGCAAGGTTTGATGCGGGGGAACCACATTCGGGACGGCGAGAACCGTCCCGAATGTGTTTAACTGGCCAGCTGTTGCGCGGAAGATAGGTGACTGAGTTCGTCACTGCGAAACGCCTCACGTCGCACGCTGTAACCATCATACCAACGACATTCGACCATTCCGCTGGCATAGCCGGTCACCACCATCGTGGGGCCGCCCTGTTTGTGCTGAACTTCGTCACTGATTGCAAAGATCATAACCGCACCCTCCTTTAACCGTTGAATGAACGATATTAGGTATAGCAGCGGTGCGCGATATTTTCCTATACGATAAATCTATTAGTGTGACCAAATCAGAATAAGCAGTTAAAAATCCTGTAAATAAAAAAAGCCGACAAGATTTATTGTCGGCTTTGATAACGCGTCCTGGGCAGGAAAATCAGATTTTGCAGCCTTCGCAGTCCGCTTCGTCGCTGATCTCTGCGGGGACTTCGTTGGCTTTTTCTGCCGCTTTGGCTTCAGCCTGTTCCAACTGTGCATCGATATCAAATTCAAACATATCGTCGTTCATCATCGTTCTCCTGACCGTGATTAGAAATTTCCTGCGCTTTATAACTGCTAGCTACGCAGCTTAGCAATCAGATTTACGCCCAACAGCACGATCGACCCAATGATAAAGCCGATCACCAGATTGGCGCCGTTGCTCAGCAGCGTCGAGATAAAGCCGTTGAAACCGGCGCTGTACTCGGTGATGGCGTGATGTAACGGCGTGATGCCGTGCACCACAATGCCGCCACCGACCAGGAACATCGCAATGGTGCCCACCAGCGTCAGCACTTTCATCAGCCACGGCGCCAGCGCCAGCAGCACGCCGCCGATCGCCTGCGCCACGCTGGAGGATTTCTCCTTCAGCCAAAAACCGAGATCGTCAATTTTCACGATCATCGCCACGATGCCGTAAACGCCGATGGTCACGACAATCGCCACGCCGGCCAGGATTAATACCTGATTCAACAGCGGCGCTTCGGAGACAATGCCCAACGTTATCGCCACAATTTCCGCCGAGAGGATAAAGTCGGTGCGCACCGCGCCTTTCACTTTATCCTTTTCGAACGCACCTGCGTCCTGCTGCGCCAGTTTGTCCAGACGCTGCTGACGCGCTTCCGGACTCTGCTCTGATTTGTCGTGATTCAGGCTATGCAGCACTTTTTCTACCCCTTCGTAACAGAGGTAGGCACCACCAATCATCAGCAGCGGCGTAATTAGCCAGGGCGCGAAAGCTGAGATCAGCAACGCCAGCGGTACCAGGATTAATTTATTTAAAAATGAGCCTTTCGCTACGCTCCAGACGACGGGCAGTTCACGATTGGCTTTGACACCGCTAACCTGCTGCGCATTCAGTGACAAATCGTCACCCAATACGCCCGCGGTCTTCTTTGCTGCAACTTTGCCCATTACCGAGATATCGTCAAGCAGCGTCGCAATATCATCCAGAAGCGTGAGTAAACTGGTTCCTGCCAAAATGGTATTCCTTATTATTCCGGTTGATGATCCTGACAACAGGGGCAACGCTCAACCGCCGTCACTGACATATCGGCGATGCCCGCACAGTCCCATTCGACGCGTAACGGCCCCGTCAGATCGCCGGCGTGCAAATACTTGCTCACCGGACTTTCCGTCATGCCGCTGATCTCCTCGGTGGCTACCAGCTGGTCGCCAAGATAAATGCGCGCCGTGGCTTGGGTATTCACCATCCGCTCATCGCGGAGTTGATACAGGCGCTTAACGGTAAGTTTGATGCTGCTCATGGCTCAATTCCGCGTCCCAGAGAAAAGGGAGATCTAAACTGTTATGGTGGCTAAAAGCAACAATCTCGCACTATTCAACGCGATAGTGATGCAAGCCTTGATGATCGATTTCACTGCTGTCGGTCGCGGCCAACAGCCACTCTTCCAAACGTTCGATAAGCGCGCCATCCGCCAGCTGCAGTTTGCCGCGCAGCGCGCACTCCCAAACAATCAGAACTTTCCATCCTCCTTCACGCAGTTGCTCAATATAACGCCGATCACGCTCGACGTTGCTGTTAATTTTGCCACTCCAGAATTCAGTACGCGTAGCGGGCATCTTGAATAAATAGCAGTGATGTCGATGCCAGAAACAGCCATGGACGAAGATGATCGCTTTCTCACTGGGCAGGACAAAATCGGGTCGGCCCGGTAAGGCTTTGTCCTGTACACGATAAGTAAAACCACGATCTTTCAGAATTAAGGCAATACGCTGTTCAATTGCCGTGTCCTGATTGCGAATGGCGCGCATGTTTTTGCTGCGAATAGCTTGCGAATGAACGTCTGCCATGGCGTTTCCTTGTTTTGGCGCTTCTTCAACTTTAGCGGTTTAGGACAAAAGCGAAAGCACGCGAGACAAAGAGTGTGGCGTGCATCGGCACAGCCGCATTCAGCGGCCACGTTAGCGAAACGCATTAAAGCGAGCGCGATTCAATTAATCCGTTTGCATAACCGATTGGGCTCATTAACGCGTTGACCGCCGTTTCGTGCCAGTCATGCATAAAATAACGCTGCGATTATTCTGTAAAAATACATCCTGCCGCTGCGCTTTATTATCAAAATCATCCACTTCTTTTTTGACTTATAAAGCAGCCAGTAATTTCACTAAATTCAGCAATGGCACTCACAAACACATTAATAATCAAATAGTTATACTGCTGTGGCGCGCTCAATTTCCTTTCCAATTTTATAGGATTGACCATGGTAAAAAACCCGGACAGTGCCAATCTTGATACGCCTACTGGCAGCAGTAATACGCTTCAGGTGCTGGATGCCAATGGCAACCCGCTCTCATTCAGTAAAGTGGTGCTTGAACTGGCGAATGCCGGTGGCGGCGAAGCGCTTATTCAGCTGCGCGACGTCGCGGCGCTGCGTGCCACCGAGCCGAAAAAAGTCGGTGAGCTCGCTTCCGTACTGGAGTACACCACCGGTACGGCGATGGGCGGCGGTCTATTCGTTTACGACATTACCGATAAAACCACGCCTGAAGATTATGGGTTGAATATTGTGACCGCCAAAGGCGCGCGCTGGAAACGAGTGGTTTTTGATTATAACAGCGTCACGGTATTGGATTTTGGCGCGGTGGCGGATGGCAAAACCGATTGCCTTGAAGCCGTAACGCGCATGTTTAACTGGTCACAGAAGAATTATCCCGCCACCGGCATTCGTTTTACCGCCGGCAGATTCTTTATCTCAAAATTTGATATTGCCGCTAAGGAAGTTAACCGCTTTAAACTTTCGGGAGCGCCAGTCAACTTCGGCTATTTTCCCACAACAACACTGCTTTCGGATCGCAAAGATAACGAAGTGATGTTCTCGGTAAAAGCGCGCTATGTTGAAATCTCCGGCTTTGTCGTCGAAGGCGAAAGCCTGCAAAATTCGCTGCCGGCCAACAGCAAAGGCTTCTTTAAAAATATTATTGAAGCCGGTCAATTCCTGCGCGTCAGCAGCATGGAGTTCCGTTATTTAGGCGGCCGCGGATTGGATCTGCTCGACACGCTCGATTGCAAAATCGACCAATGGTATGCGCGCAATTGTCAGAACTCACTGATTCATGCCTATTGGTCGGATAATCCCAACGGCAAGTGGGATCACTCCACCGCTATCGAACTCTCAAACTTTAATATTCAGCGCAATAGCGCGCATCCGGCGATCTATGCACCGCGCTGCACCCAATCGCTGATTCGCAATGGCTGGATTGAACACTCCAGCGATCCTGGCGATCTCTCTAATGGTCAGTGGATTATTGAGGCGATGAATATCGAAGCCTGCGACTCTCCGCTGAATATGGCCTATTGCCGCACCATCACTTTGCAAAAGAATATTCAGGGCAGCCACGGCTTTGATTTCACGCCGCGTCCCACCGACAGCGAATGGCTGTCGGAATATGAGCGCGGTTCGATTGAGATTGATAGTAGCGGCACCATTATCAACGGCTCGCTGAATTATGATTACGTCACGTCGCAGCATGCGATGGATAACCGTAGTGCGAAAGAAGCCTGGTGGTGCGTTGGCGAAATTCAGCTGAAGCAGTCGCAGCAGGCGCATATGCGCGTAATTGGCAATGCGCAATACAACAGCATGTCCGGCACCCAGGTTGATTTCAGCGATCGCACCGCCGAAGGTGTCGGCCACATCTATTTCCAGATGCTGAATAGCCAGATTGCCTGTAGCTGGTATAGCGAAGGTTCCTGCCCGATTACCAAAGTCCATATTGAGCAGATTAAAACCGGCGAGTGTCGTATCTACGTCAAAGTGGCGGTGTATAGCGGCTTTACCAAAGTCCTGCTTGATACCAACGGTGAGGATCGCCATCGCGCTGGCGTGCATTTCCTCTATCGTAAAGTGTTTACCAAATGCGCGGAGGAAAAAGCCGCCGAGCTGGATGAAGCGGTTAAAACACCGGTGGTGTTTGAGCAGCACTGGACCGGCAATAAAAGCGTCGGTTTCGGTTATAACAACAACGGTGAATTGCTGCTGCGCGCCGCCAAAGCCAACGCGGCGGAGTACAACGAAACGCCCGAGCTGGTGAAAGTACGCATCAATGGCGTGGAATACGCGCTGGAAGCGCGCAAGAAGAAGTAATGCCGATTGGCGGGCACGTCCCGCCAATATCATCAGCGCCTGAGGAGTGATAGCATAGCCGCTTCACTGTTAAGGAAAAACGCATGCTTGCTATCGACCCCGCCGCGCCCGTCTCGCCCTCCCCGTTAACCACCGCTCAGGATGACGCGACGTCGCTGTTATTGCAGGTGCTCGATATCTATGCCGCACGTGATGTGGTGATCACCCTTAGCGAGGCCGGTGGCCGCGACTGGAACGTGCCGCGTTTGAATCGTATTCGTGCCGGTAAAAGTGTTGCTCCGCCGCTCTCCAGCGCTGAAGTGGCCAGCCTGCAAGCGCTGCTGCCTGCACGTCCGGCGCATTATGACGATGCCCGCTTCCAGTTTATCGATCTGTTTGCCGGCATTGGCGGCATTCGTCGCGGCTTTGAGCAGATTGGCGGCCAGTGCGTGTTTACCAGCGAATGGAATAAAGAAGCGGTGCGCACCTATAAAGCCAATCTGTATAGCGATCCACAGCAGCATCAGTTTAATAGTGACATCCGCCTGGTCACGCAGCCGGCAGGCATCAGCAATGAGCAGGAGATTTATCAGCATATCGATCGCACCATTCCCGATCACCAGGTGCTGCTGGCCGGCTTTCCCTGCCAGCCCTTCTCGCTGGCGGGCGTCAGCAAGAAGAATGCGCTGGGCCGCGCGCACGGATTTGAGTGCGAAGCGCAAGGCACGCTGTTCTTCGACGTGGCGCGCATTCTCGCGGCCAAAAAGCCACCGTTCTTCGTGCTGGAAAATGTTAAAAATCTGAAGAGCCACGATAAAGGCCGCACTTTCGCCATCATCATGGCAACGCTGGATGAACTCGGCTACGACGTAGCGGATGCCAACGACAGCGGCTTGCCGGATGCGAAGATTATTGATGCGCGCCACTTCCTGCCGCAGCATCGTGAACGCATTGTGTTGGTGGGTATTCGACGCGATAGCGGACTCAGCAACGGCTTTTCACTGCGCGCCCTGCCAGCGCTCTATCCGCCAAACGTACCGCCGCTGCACAGTCTGCTGGAAGCGCAGCCGGAGGCGAAATATACGCTGTCGCCCATCTTGTGGAACTATCTGTATCAGTATGCGAAGAAGCATAAAGCCAAAGGCAACGGTTTTGGTTTTGGCCTGAACGATCCGCGTATTGAGAATATCTGCGTGCGCACCTTATCGGCGCGCTATTACAAAGATGGCTCGGAAATTTTGATCGATCGCGGCTGGGATCACGCGCAAGGCGAAGCGGATTTCCAGCAGGCCGACAATATGGCGCGCCGCCCGCGCCGGTTAACGCCGCGCGAATGTGCCCGTCTGATGGGGTTTGAAGCGCCTGGCGAAAGCCAGTTCCGCATTCCTGTATCCGATACCCAAGCTTACAAGCAGTTTGGCAATTCGGTGGTGGTGCCGGTATTTGCTGCGGTGGCGCAGCTGTTATTGCCGCTGATTGAGCAATACACCACGCAAAAAGCCTAGCTATTCAGGACCACAATTTTATTTAGGGCCGCGCTTTATGCTGTTTTCCGCTTAATCGCGCCGGCTGTCACCAAACTGTCACGCATGCTGCCAATACTCCTGTTTTATTTTTTGGAGGCGTGTGATGTCACTCCTGTCCGTTCTTTCTCTGCCGCATCGGCTGCGCGCGCGGTTATCCCTGCGCATCCCGCTGTGGCTCACCAGTTTACGTAGCCAGTTTTTGCTGTTCATTCTGCTGTTCTGCCTGCTGCAATTTGCGGGTGTGTTGCTACTCAACAACCACGTCAAGCAGACGCAAACCTCGCTGCAACAGGCGAATCAACTGCGTGAACGCTTGGCCCTGCTGGACAAAGCCCGTATCGAACTGCTTACGGCCAGCGATAACAGCCATCGCGCCGGCATCTATTTAATGCAGGACCAACAAAGTGGCTCGGTGGACAGCTGGAAAAGCCTCGCCACGGCGGCCGATGATTCGCTGCAACAGGCGCAGCAACAGTTTGCCGCCTACCACGCTAACGCCGAAAGTCCGCTGGCGCAGGGTTTCGCCATGCTGGCGCAAGGATTGCAGGAGCAGTTGAAAGGACTGGCAGCCAACGACATCAACGCCTTTTTCATGGTGCCGATGCAGGCATTCCAGCAGCAGTTTAATGATGCCTGGTTCAGTGAAATCGAGCAGGCCAACCAGCAACTGAGCAGCGTTAACCAAAACACACTCAGCACCTTGAAACAGAGCCGCAATATGTCGCTGATGGTCAGCGCGGTACTGATGGCCTTATTGGTGCTGGCCTCCAGCTTGCTAATGCGTGGCGTGCTGTTGCCGCTGCGGCGTGCGAATACGCAGCTGGCACAGATCGCTACCGGTGATCTGCTGGCCTGCGATAACACCCCGCGCCGCCAATCACTGGAAACGCGTCAGTTGTTTTTGTCGATTGATACCATGCGTCGTGGCCTGCAACAGATCGTTCGCGATATTAATACCGTGGCGGTCAGTGTCGCCGCCGGTGCTGAAGATATGCAGCAGCATAATGAGCAGGTGATGCAGCAACATCAGAAGCAGAACGCCAGTTTCCATCATCTGTCGCAACGTTTGGATCGCGTCTCAGAAGAGGTGGAAATCGGCGCCCAGTTCTCCCAGCAGGCAACGCAGGAGGCACAGTCTGCCGATGCGTTAATGCGTAACTGCGCGGTGGAAGTCGATAACATGGAGAATCAGATGCAGCAGATTGTTACGGCTTCCGATGATATCGCCGGGATTGTGGGCATGCTGGATGATCTGTCCATGCAAACGCGGCTGCTGTCACTCAATGCCGCGATTGAATCCGCTCATGCCGGCGCTTATGGCCGCAGCTTCTCGGTCGTCGCCAAAGAGATGGGTTTGCTGTCACAGCAAAGCGGCGCGTCTACGCGTCAGATCGATGGATTGATTCAGCACACGCAGCAGCATGTGCATGATGGCTTCGATAAAGTGAAAGCGCTCGAGGTACTGTTCGGACAAATCAGCGCTGCGGTTTCCGGCGTGGTGACGCAATTGAATGAGCTGCAGCAAAATAGCGCCGCGCAAAGTCATCGGGTGAAAAAGATCGCACTAGAAGTGGTGGAGATGAGTGGCCAACTGCAGCAAAACGAGGCGTTGAACGCGCATCAGGTGCAGTCCGCTGTTCAACTGCGTGAGTTATCGGACCGGCTGGCGCAGCGCGCGCAGCAGTTCCGCATCAGTCATGGTTAAAACACAGCCACAAAAAACCCGTCATCTGACGGGTCTGTGGCTTATTTCTTCTTCTTGCCTTTCTTCAGCAGCGTACGTATCTGCTTCAGTTCTGCGGCAGAGAGCTGATCCGATGACGCTTCTTGCGTATCCAGACTATCAATGGCCGGTTGCGCAACCGCATCTAAACTGGCCTGCAGGCGATTAACGATCTCCTGGCTCATGGAGATTTGGTTATCGGCGGCTAACTGTTTGATGTGTTCTTTCAGCGCCGGGTCAATTTTAATGGTTAAGTTAACGGTCTCGGTCATTTTCATACTCCCTTTTGATTTACAACAACGTAGCGGAAGCCGACGAAAGTTAACAGAGTGTCATAAAAATTTAATATTAGGAGTGTATGGGACTGAAATCCCTTAACACCGATTCATCGATTGAGGTCAAATTCCCCTGCAACTCCGCACACAGTTTGCCCATGTAGTGCACCAGGAAATCAGCGTTGTGCTCAGCCAACAAGCGCCCTGCTTCGGTTTGCATGGTTTGTGGTAATCCCAGCAGCTTTTTCTGGAAGTGATCCAGCGTCCACTTCACATCATCCAGTTCGCGATCCTTGCCCAGTGGATCGTCGCTATCAAACAGCGGTCTTCCTAACGCACCGGCAGTGTAGAAAACGCGTGCCAGGCCGATAGCACCTAAAGACTCGAGACGATCGGCATCCTGCACAATTTTCGCTTCCAGGGTTTGCGGCGCGATACGCGCGCTAAAGCTGTGGGCCTGAACCGCATGCGCGACGGCGTCCAGCAATGCGAAGGGAAAGTCAGGGAAATCCTGCTGCAAAATGCGGCGCGTCTCTTCGGCCGCGTAGGTTGAAGCTAAATGACGCTCAGGGTGATTTTTCGGCAGGTTAACCACATCGTGGAAATAGCAGGCGGTCATCACCACCATAGGATCGGCGTCGCTGTGCTGCATGATGCGTTTGGCACTCATCCACACGCGGCGCAGATGCGCGATATCATGGGCTTTATCATCATGCAGCCAGTTCAGCTGCAGCCAGTTCTCGTAGCGTTGTTGCCAGTGAGTAAGTGACATCGTGCTTCTCCTGTTATTGCTGTTATCTGGGTTCCTCGGGACATCATAGCGGCTTGGTCATGACACTTTTTTTACATCCTTCCTGGATGGGCAAAGTGAAAAAATGAGATCCCGATCTTGTTATAGCGCTGTTAATAGCTGTTGCCTAGCATGCGCAGCGATTTAGGCATTTCCTTACTGCCGTTTAAGTTAAATAACTCTGTTTAACAGGAGTAATGTATTTCAATAATGTACAAATTTCGCTTAAGCCATTTATTCTAGTTAAATGTGCTGATTTATCCGCTCCAGGGAGGGCAGATCAACGCGACATAATCTGAAAAGGTTCCCATTATGGGCTTTATAACGTACTGTATCTGGAAAAATTCTGGCTTCTGAACCTTTAGAAGCCCTTTTCAGCACACATTTTGCTTATGAACCATTTTTAAAACCTAAAATTGCAAATATAGCCTGATACTAAGGCGACAAATTATTAAGCAAACTGATTCAAACCCATTATGCTAACGCTCACATTTACGGATGCGAGGGGATTCTTCGCAGTTTTCGGGTTTGTGACACAATAAGAGGTATGCAATGAAAGAACGGCCGATTCTTTTTTCCGAACAGCGGGTGCGCGCCCTGCTGGTTGGCCAGCAGACACAGACCCGGCGCATTATGAAAACTCAGGCCTTTGGTCCTGGTCAGGATCATCACGAAGGCGTGCATGCCTTTGACGTCAGTGCTAATCATCTGCACGGCTATAAATTAATGTCGATGACCGATGTCAGCTCGCACTGTCCGTTTGGTCAGGCTGGCGATGGTTTATGGGTGCGTGAAACCTGGCGCGGCCCGATCGTTCCGGAAGCGTTGTTGGCTGAGTATGAACGCGATCCGCTGCCGTTCCGCAGTCCGGCATTTTGCCAGTATCGCGCCGACAGCAACGAGCTGGGGCAACTGGATGAGAATTTGCAAAATGCCGAGCAGTTTGGCTGGCAAACCGCCATTCATATGCCGCGTTGGGCTAGCCGCATCGATCTGCAAATAACCTCGGTACGTGCCGAGAAGATTCAGGATATCAGTGAAGATGACATTATGGCGGAAGGCGTGCAGACCGATACGCACTTCCTGAATAACTTCTTTACGATGAATATGAATTCCGAATCGCCGAAAGAAGCCTATCGCAAAGCGTGGCAGAAACAGTACGGCGCCACCAGTTGGGAAGTGAACCCGTGGGTATGGGTGATTGCGTTCCAGCGTGTTGAACGCTAACGCGAAGCGCTGCAACGCCCGTCATCGTAAGGTCGTCATTCATGACGACCTTTTTATTTCCTCGCCATTACTTTTCCGCTTTGCCACGTCAATCACAGACAAATCCCCTACTAACTGGTTGAATAACCGGCTTTGATTCCGCGCTGGCACTTTCTACTGCGCTGCGCCAGGATACTGTTTTCAGCCAAAGAGTGAGTGACGCAATGTTCAAATGGCCGTGGCACGCGCAAATAGAGACGTCATTACTGGCGCTACCCTGGCAACAGGCGCTGGCGCAGCCGATCTTTTCCCTGCTCGACCAGGAAGAACAATCCGCTCTCACTGCGCTGGCTCAGCGCTTCCTGCAGCAGAAAAAAATCTCTCCCCTGCAGGACCTACAACTTAATGAACTGCTGCTGGCGCGTTTGGCGCTGCTGTTTTGCCTGCCGGTATTAAAGCTTGGCATTGAGTGGCTCGACGGTTTCCATGAAGTGCTGATCTATCCCGAGCCATTCAACGTTGATGACCGCTGGGAAGATGATAACGGCCTGGTCCATCACGCACCGGCAGTACACGCCGGACAGAGCTGGACGCAAGGCCCGGTAGTGCTGAATGCGCTGGATATTCAGGACTGTTTCGACCTCTCCGGCTTCAATCTGGTGATCCATGAAGTGGCACACAAACTTGATGCGCGCGGCAGCGGCTACACCAGCGGTATTCCGGTAATGCCATTGCGCGATGTCGCCAACTGGGAAAAGGAGCTGCAGCACGCGATGGCAGAGATTGAGACTGAAGTGGAGCTAGTGGGTGAACAGGCAGCCACTATCGATCCCTACGCTGCGAGCGATGCGGCAGAGTGCTTTGCCGTGCTGTCGGAATATTTTTTCAGCGCACCGGATTTACTGGCTAACCGTTTCCCGGTGATGTATCGCCATCTGCAGCAGTTCTATCGCCAGGATCCGCTGGCGCGCCTGGCGTTACTGACAGCAAAACCTGCTTAAATCGCGATCGCTTTGTACTAATGCTAGCCAGTTGAATATAAATGTGTTTTAAGCTGTTGACACCGCCACGAGGCGCCATTAATATTCGCCTCGTTCACACGATTCCTCTGTAGTTCAGTCGGTAGAACGGCGGACTGTTAATCCGTATGTCACTGGTTCGAGTCCAGTCAGAGGAGCCATATTTAGAGAAGCCCGCTTAGGAAACTAAGCGGGCTTTTTGCTTTTACACTTCCGCAAGAATTGCATGATGTGAATATACTTTCCGCTCAAAACCCTCTCATTACTTATGATAATAACGTTAAGTATTGCAGAAATGTCTCGTTTATTTAGCCGATTATTTTTTTAGTGAAATGCTTAATGGTTTTGTAATTTTAATCGAGAATTAAACCTCTTACCGTTGTGCATTACCCATCATTGATAATAGGATTAACCCTCAATTACCGGAACATAGTATTAAGCATGCCAAAGGGAATTGTGCGCCTTTTATAAAAAGGGAGTGAAGGATATGTTAAAGGTTAGTTTTTGCGATAAAAAAATCAGAACCCTTTTTTTAAAATATGCTTCTGCCACAACGGCAAGCATTGCTGCGGCTGCTCTGTTTTGGGATATCCCTAAAGAGTATAAGCATTACTCTGGATTGGCTTGCATAGCTGTTTTAGTAATGATTTATCTAATATTATGGTATAAAGCCAACAAACTTACAGCAATTAACTTATCTGTTGAAGGAAGCACAGTAACTATTAAAACTGGCAATATTTTCGCTGAGCAAGGATTAAAAGCGATTGCTTTTAATGAGTACTTTGATACTAAAGTGGATAACATAGTCATTGCTCATCAGAGTCTCAACGGCCAGTTTGTTACGGATCAACTCACCTGCTCAGTGCAACAATTGGATACCTACATTGATGAATATAACTACGAAGCAGAAGACTTTGCTGATATTAATTCAACGCGGTTATCCGGTAAGAATCAACGCTATAAAATTGGGACAATTTGCGTCTGGAATGAGTACTTGCTGACGGCTTTTTCTAAATTCAACAAGTATAACGAAGCTTATTTATCCATGCCTGAATATCTTGAGTTCCTGATTAACTTTTGGAATAAGGTCAACCGCGTTTATGCCCAGCAAAGTGTTACTGTGCCGATTTTTGGTTCGGGTATAACACGAATTAAGGGGCATAAGCTGATCAGTGATGAAGAGTTGCTAAAAATCATGTTATGGACATTCAGGGTCAGTGAAATGCGATTTACCCATCCTGCGAAATTAACAATAATTATTCATGAAGACAAGATTAGTAAAGTAAACCTATTTGAGCTTCAGATGGCAAGAAGCGGCTTATAAACTCCCTGCAAAATTTAACAGGCGAGGCACATACAGTTATTAAACTTCATAATTAAATAGTTTTAAGTCGAGAAAAAGACTTTACACAAGGGACATCTTTCAACTGAAGTATAGGCAGGATTTTTCACAACAAAGGAGTGACAAACCATGATATACCGTACCAAAACATACATTGCGGGTGAATGGGATGGCGATCAGGATGCCATTGAACAATTACATACCTGGAATGAGAGCAAATACTGGGACTTCTCTTTCACCGACGCTCACGATATAACACAAGCCAGAGATAGCAGTTTAAATTGCAATATAAAATCGTCCCTTGCAACACGCTTAAATGCCTCAAAAACATTTGTCCTCATCGTCGGAAACAATACCAAGGCAGCACGGAGTGGCGGCTGTCGATACTGTGATAGCTACAATAGTCTAAGTAGTCAATGTGACCGGGGATACTCAGTAGATCATCGAAGTTATATTGAGTATGAATGCGATAAAGCCTTGAAGGACGACTTAAACATCATCGTTCTGTACAATGCAACCACAATTAATAAATCCAAATGTCCTGACGTCTTAAAGGGTGTCGGAACGCATACCGCTATGCGCTCAACCCACGGTTGGGATTACCTCGCGGTTAAAAACGCGCTCAATTAATTTCCGCTATAAAAAAACCCGCTGGCCTAACAGCGGGTTTTTTATTCCTCAGCGCACAGCTCATTCCAGTAGCTGTAGCGTATTACATGGTGTAGGCGCTCATCTCTCATAGTAGCGATACACCGATGGATGGAATTCAACGCCATACAGTTGGCTGATGGGAATCAGCAGGTCGATATGGTTGCTAAGATCGAATTCGCGCTCTTCTGCACGCGGCTTCTCGCCATTGACCAGTTGGTTAAACCACTGCTGCAAGAGGTGTTTCATTGCCAGCTTCTCCAAAAATGATTGACGCTGACAGTAAACCTCACCCAGAGATATAACCAAAATGATTAGTTGTGCGCTTCTTTGCCAGGTTATGCATATAAAAAAAGTGCGCATAACAGCGCACCCTTTAGACAACCGTAAAGTCGCCATTTATGGCGTAATGCTCGTCAGTTAAGCAGCGCACTGGCTCCGCGGGGGTTCCGCCCGCTAAGCCTATGGCAGTTTCAGTATGTGTAAAGCCGGCGGCCGGGCTAAGGT
>NZ_AKIU01000065.1:0-44591 GCF_000282675.1 Pantoea sp. GM01
TGGCGTGCCCGCCGCTACCGGCTCGTCAAAACGGACTTCAATACGATCGTCGCCGTGCGGAATGATTTCGCACGGAATGTCAGTCTGGCGATAGCGGGTTTTCACCGTACAGCGCAACGGAGCGGTGATTGGTTGGCGATCGACCCAGTGCAGCTGTTGGGCCATCAAGCCCACCGACATCAGACGCGGATGTTCGGCACCCTGCGCCACCACGAGGCGATTGCGCGCCACATCTTTATCGACCACGTACCAGGGATCGTCATTGCTCTCTTTACGACCGCCAATCCCCAACCCTTTGCGCTGGCCAAGCGTGTGATACATCAACCCCTGATGCTCACCAACGATGTCGCCGTCAACGGTTTCAATTTCACCCGGCTGAGCGGGCAGATAGCGGCCAAGGAAATCGCGGAACTTGCGTTCGCCAATAAAGCAGATGCCGGTGGAATCTTTCTTCTTCGCGGTGATCAGGTCGAGCTGTTCAGCGATACGGCGCACTTCCGGCTTATCCAGTTCACCTACCGGGAACAGGCTTTGCGCAATCTGCTGGTGGCTCAGGGTATAGAGGAAGTAGCTCTGATCTTTATTGCCGTCGAGGCCGCGCAACAGGCGGCTTTGGCCCTCAACATCCTGGCGGCGCACATAGTGGCCGGTGGCAATATAGTCTGCGCCGAGATCGTCCGCCGCAAATTCGAGGAAGGCTTTGAACTTGATCTCTTTGTTGCACAGGATGTCGGGATTCGGCGTGCGTCCCGCTTTGTACTCTTCCAGGAAGTGTTCGAACACGTTATCCCAGTACTCAGCGGCGAAGTTGATTTTGTGCAGTTTGATGCCGAGTTTGTCACACACGGCTTGTGCGTCAGCCAGATCATCGGCGGCGGTGCAATACTCCTCGCCGTCGTCTTCCTCCCAGTTCTTCATGAACAGGCCTTCAACCTGATAGCCCTGCTGTTGCAGTAACCAGGCGGAAACGGAAGAATCGACGCCGCCGGACATTCCGACGATCACTTTTTTCTGGCTGTTGTCAGACATCACGCACTCTTAAATTACGATAAAAACAGGCGGCGCATTCTATCATGCAGAAGCGGGGCGCGCATCCTCATGAAACGGCCACTGGAACGGCGCGACCAGATGCAGCGGATAACGCGCGCCTTGTTGCCACAACCGAACGCTCTCTGCGACTAACGGCGAACGCAGGCGATTGGCCGTCAGAATCTGCTCTGGCGGCAGCCACCAGCAGCAATCAATGTCGCGATCGTGCGGCGAGGTTTCGACTTTTTCGGCCAGATCGAGACCAAACAGGAAACGCACAAAAGGTGTATCGTCCGGCGCAATCCACTGTTGCACGCCGAGAAAATACTCGGGCTGAGCATCAATACCGGTCTCTTCAAACAGTTCGCGCTGCGCGGCTTCCTGAATAGTTTCATTGGCCTCAAGGTGTCCGGCAGGCTGATTCCAGGTAATACGGCCGTGCACCCGCTCTTCAACCACCAGCAAATGTCCCTGAGCCTGCACAATACAAGCGACCGTTACATGAGGTTTAAACATCCTTCCTCCGGAATTGTTAACTAAAAGTTATTAAATGGTGGCGCTGATATCGCACCATTCGCCCGGCGCCAAATCGCCCAACTGGTGCTCACCCATCGCAAAGCGAATCAGGCGCAATGTCGGAAAACCAATATGTGCCGTCATGCGGCGCACCTGCCGATTACGTCCCTCAAACAGCGTGATTTGCAGCCAGCTGGTGGGAATCGCTTTGCGCTCGCGAATCGGCGGCTGGCGCGGCCACAGCCACTTGGGCTCAGCCACTAACTCGACGCCTGCCGGCAAGGTTGGACCATCGTTCAGCGTAACGCCGCTACGTAACAGGGATAAATCTGATTCCTGCGGCGCACCTTCCACCTGCACAAAATAGATTTTTCCGGTGCGCTTGCCGGGCTGCGTCAGCGCCGCCTGCAGCGCGCCGTCGTTGGTTAAAATCATCAAACCTTCGCTATCGCGATCGAGGCGGCCCGCGGCATAAACCTCGCTGATTGGTACAAAATCCTTCAGCGTCCGGCGTCCGGCCTCGTCACTAAATTGCGGCAAAACATCGAAAGGTTTGTTAAAGAGTATGACGCGTCTTGGGCCTTTCGGGCGGGTATCGCGGCGCACGGGCTTGCGTGCCGGGGCGCTTGCGCGCTTATCCTGGTGAAATCGTTGAGAAGTTTTTCGCATGGGCTTTGCAGTCGGAAACATTCGGCGCATTATAGCGCGAAACTACGGTGATTGGCGTAGCGGAAATAATCAAGTAGTATTGACCCGCATCTTACAAATCATTAACAAAAAATCGCTCGAAGGAGAGGTTGATGGAAAGCAAAGTAGTTGTTCCGGCGGAAGGTCAAAAAATCACCCTGGATCAGGGAAAACTGAATGTTCCGAATAACCCGATTATTCCTTACATTGAAGGTGACGGTATCGGCGTTGATGTTTCCCCGGTAATGTTGAAAGTGGTTGATGCCGCTGTGAAGAAAGCCTACAACGGCGAGCGAAAAATTTCCTGGATGGAAATTTATACCGGCGAAAAATCAGTAGAACTCTATGGCCAGGATGTCTGGCTGCCGCAAGAAACCCTCGATTTAATCAAAGAATACCGCGTTGCCATCAAAGGCCCGCTGACGACCCCAGTCGGTGGCGGTATTCGCTCCCTGAACGTTGCGCTGCGCCAGGAGCTGGATCTGTACGTCTGTCTGCGTCCGGTTCGCTACTACAAAGGCACGCCAAGCCCGGTTAAGCGTCCAGAAGAGACCGATATGGTGATCTTCCGCGAAAACTCAGAAGATATCTATGCGGGTATCGAGTGGAAAGCGGGCACGCCAGAAGCGGACAAGGTGATCAAGTTCCTGCGTGAAGAGATGGGCGTGAAGAAAATTCGCTTCCCAGAGCAGTGCGGTATCGGCGTTAAGCCATGCTCGGAAGAGGGTACCAAACGTCTGGTGCGCGCAGCGGTTGAGTACACCATCACCAACGATCGTGATTCTCTGACCCTGGTTCACAAAGGCAACATCATGAAGTTCACCGAAGGCTCTTTCAAAGACTGGGGCTACCAGTTAGTGAAAGAAGAGTTCGGCGGCGAGCTGATCGATGGCGGCCCGTGGATGAAGTTCAAAAACCCGAACACCGGTAAAGAGATCATCGTTAAAGACGTGATCGCCGATGCCTTCCTGCAGCAGATCCTGCTGCGTCCGGCTGAATACGACGTGATCGCCTGTATGAACCTGAACGGTGACTACATCTCTGATGCCCTGGCGGCACAGGTTGGTGGTATCGGTATCGCACCAGGCGCGAACATCGGTGACGAATGTGCGCTGTTCGAAGCGACGCACGGTACAGCACCGAAGTATGCTGGTCAGGATAAAGTGAACCCAGGTTCAGTGATTCTGTCTGCAGAAATGATGCTGCGTCACCTGGAATGGTTCGAAGCTGCTGACTTAATCGTGAAAGGTGTTGAAGGCGCTATCGCTAACAAGACCGTGACCTACGATTTCGAACGTCTGATGGACGGCGCTAAACTGCTGAAATGTTCAGAGTTTGGTGACGCAATCATCAGCAACATGTAATTTGCCGCTCAGGCAGAAAGCATAACGGGAGCCAATGGCTCCCGTTTTTCATTGGGTTAATATTAAAAATAAAGGCTTTAAAGTTATTTAACATCATGTTTATCATTCGCATCCTTTTTTATATATCGTGGTCTGTGTTTTGATTCAATATAAATCCTGCCGATATATTCGCCTAATACTCCGATGCCTATTAGCTGTACACCCCCTAAAAAGAGTATTGAAACTAATATTGAAGGATAACCGGCTACCGCATTCCCCCACACCAACTTATCGATAATCATCCAAATTGCATAAATGAATGATAAGAACGCTACAAAGAAGCCAATATAGCTCCACACTCTTAAGGGAAATGTTGAGAAGCTGGTGAAACCCTCAAGTGCCAAATTCCACAGTTTCCATCCGTTAAACTTAGGCTTACCTGCAACACGCTCAGAGCGATTATAAGTGACTATCGCTGCATCGCCTTGAACCCAGCTTAAAATCCCTTTCATGAAGAGATTGTGTTCCTGTAACCGCTTTATATTTTCAACCGTAGCACGGGAAAGTAAACGAAAGTCTCCCACATTTTCCTCTAACTCTGGTGAGCTGATCACATTATGGAGTTTGTAGAACCAGCTGGCGGTTTGGCGTTTAAAAAAGCTGTCACTGCTTCTGTCAATGCGTTTAGCCAGCACAATCGGCCATCCTTCCTGCCATTTTTCGATAAGCAAGGGAATGACTTCTATCGGATCCTGCAGGTCTACATCAATCGGGATCACCGCATCGCCGGTTGCATGCTCAAGCCCAGCTAGCAAAGCCGGTTCTTTACCGAAGTTGCGAATAAAGGTAACCGACAAAATTGACTCATCCTTCTCCTTCAACGACTGAATGATGTGTTCTGTTCGATCCGTGCTGCCATCATTAACAAAAACAATCTCAACATTGTAGGAGGAGAGTTTTTCTTTCACAGCTCTATAAAATAGGGGAATGGTATCTTCTTCATTAAATACGGGAACAACGAGGGAAATTTTCATTTGTTCACCCTAAAAACGATAAAGTTTGAATAGATGAAGCCAAATATGAGGCTTATAGCCGAGAAAGTAACAAGCGTAATGAACGGGTTGATATGAGTATGATCGGCCAGCAAGCCAATACCGGCGGCCATAGCCCCCATAAAAGCAACAAACATGACATAACGAAAAGGCGTTATTTGGGTTTTGAACGTCCATTTTGCATTAGCAAAAAATGAAAATGTTACGGCAACGCTAAAAGCAATGAAGTTTGCCAGCCATTGACTAACGTGTTGAGAATATATTAGCGCGAATACCACCCAATGAATCAGCGTGTTGATGATCCCAACTGAAAAAAATCTGGAGAATATTTTTAACATTCTGAAAGTTTGTCCAGAGGGTTTCGTTGTTACTTAGCGTAGACAACTATGCTTCAGATGGAAAATTAATCTGTGGGGGAGAGTCAGCGATTAACATGCCATACACCTGCACGGGGTATTGCCGCTCAACGAGTCAGAAAAAAACGGGAGCCACTGGCTCCCGTTGTTTATCGACAGATTAGTCGACTTGCTGCTCATGGGAGGTTGCCTGCTGCGCACGCTCCTGAGAAAGTCGCCAGAAATCGCTGCCGCCGGGATGTTGATACATCCGCAGCGAAAATTGACCGACAATGGCATAGATATATTCGAAAATGGCCGACTGAGAGTTCTCGTAATCCACCCACAGCACTGACGAGGTAAAGCAATAGACCTCCACCGGCAGCCCTTCAGGCGACGGTTTCATCGCGCGCACCACGATATACATATCCTTCTTAATATCGTCCCGCTGCGACAGCCACGCCGTCAGGTATTTACGAAACACGGTCAGATTAGTGATGCCGTTTTCAGCAAACCAGCGTTCGCCCACCGCATTGCTGTCGCGGCCATCCATCAATGCCGAAAGCTGCTCACTGACGCCACGGATCTGGCTCATCTGCTGCACCATGTCATGGTCGAGAAAACGTATCGACATCTGATCAAGATGAAAACTGCGCATAATGCGGCGTGCGCCGGAGGAGAACATCGCCTGCCAGTTGGTGTAGGTTTCGGTGAGGAAATTTTTGGTCGGGATGCGCGACAGCGTATTATCCCAGTTGCGTATGGTGATGGTGTGCAGCGCGATATCGATCACTTCACCGCTGATGCCGTTGTCCGGCATTTCGATCCAGTCACCGAGTTGCAAAACATCGTTCGAAGATACCTGAATATTGGCCACCAGCGACATCAACGTATGCTGGAACACCAACATTAATACCGCAGCCACGGCACCTAAACTGGAGATAATGATCACCGGCGACTTATTCGACATAATCGCTAAAATCATGATTGCCGAAATAATGTGCACCAAAATCTTACCGACCTGAATATAGCCTTTGATTGAATGATTCTTGCGCTTGGCTTTTTTGGAGTAAGAGTTATTAACAATCTCCAGCACTTCGGTAAAGAACAACGATAAATAGACGAAGAACAGAATGCCGCAGATGGTCTTTATCGCTATCAACAGATGCTCGGGCAAATCCGGCATAAACTGCAGCAGATAATAGACGGTAATGACCGGAATAAAGTTGGAGAGTTTCTCCGAAAGTCGCACGTCCTTATCGAGCGGCACCTGATTTTTATGCGTGCTGAAGAACACCTTTCTGACGACTTTAACGATGAAGAATTTGCAGATCAGATGCGCAATCATGCCGGCAAACATCAGTAACAACAGGCTAAATGCGGCAGACAACACCGTATTGCCTTCAATAAAATTTTGGATATTACTTAAATAAGTCATTTCAACCACGTGCCGGACAGTATTGGCGGGAATTCAAACATAAATGCGCGGTCGGCGATATGCGACGCGTGCGCAATATTCAACATCATTGCGGGTTTACAATCCCTTTCACAGAAATTTGAAACTGCTAGCATTTAAACGTTAACAGCCGTGTGTCATAGCGATTAAACCGTTATCTTCAGCGCTTACGATTGAGGAGGTGGTATGCAAGGTGTGATCAAGTTCGTCAAAGGCTGGCTGCTGTTTTCGCTGTTGTGGGGCATTTTCATGTGGTTTGTTTCATGGCAGGCACAAGGCAAAGAGATTGGCATGGTGATCGTGATGAGCTTGTATGCAGGCTTAATTTATCAGGCGCTGATGACCATGGTAGCGCGCTATAAGGCGCGGCGAGCGCAGGTTTGATTATCATCCCACAAAACATGAAGAACGGGGCCAGCGCGGCCCCGTTTTGACGGATTATTTCCGTCCGAGCAGAAAACCGACAATCACACCAATGCTGGCTGCAACAGCCAGACCGGTCGCGGGATTATCGCGTACCGATTTCACCACACAATCCGCTGCATCCTGAACCGCATAGCTGGCCTGAGCCGGATAACGACGCGCCGCGCCTTTAGCTTGCTGACGGCGTGAACCGGTGAATTCGCCAAATTTTTCCTGGACGGCACCTGCCGCTTCATTCAATTTTGCTTCCGCTTTGTCGCTCATGATAACTCCCTGATAGTGGTGAATGTCTTACTTAGCGTAGTCAGAGAAACTGCAGTCGGCAAATGACGCAGCGGTAAAGGTTGTAACAGCAATTTGCAGTACGCGAAAATTCTGCCCAGACTAAAAAGTGCTCAAGTGTACTTTTCTGCACGCCAAACGCACCCTTTTAAACGGGAGGAATCATGAAACGCGATGTGCTCAATGAAGATGATTACGATGAAGTGTGCCGGGTGATCGGCGATGCCGTAATTGTGTTAACCGAACTGGGGCATGAAACCCGGCGGGAGGAGATCACTACGCTGCTGCAGCGCACTCGCCATCAGCGAGCGCATGATGAGCGGGACGAACAGCGCATGCTGGAGCACGCCATCCGTTTAGTGCGGCCTAATTAGGCATTAAAACGCTTATTGGTTTCCCCGATAGGCGGGAAACCAGCTGACCAAAAAGTGGCGCAGATGATCAAAACACCATTCTGCATCGTCGGCCTGCTGGCAGTAATAGCGCAAGGTGACCTTCTCGTAGCGTATATGACGCTGATGCAGCGGTGACCAGCTCCAATCGAGCACGGCGCGCGCGTAATTGATTAGCGTGCCACTCTGCATGCTGTGCTGTTTTTCCTGGCGGCTGAGGTAGAGCTCAAACGCCTGATCGAGACTTTGTGTCTCATCACTGCTGGCGCTTGCTAGCGTCGGGCGAAATGCCACATCGATAAAACCACATACCCCGTCTTCACGCTGCTGCCAGTCGCAGGCCAGCGTCATAAACAGACCATCCTGCAAATTCACCTCTTCCAGCAGACGGCGCAAATTTTCAGAATGTTGCCCGGCGGCAATCTCATCAATCCGCGTGGTCTCCAGCGTGAGGTCAAATCCACACGGGTTGACTGAGCCATCTGCATTGGTGCTGGCAGGGAAGGGGAAATCGATATAGCCGTTGTTATCCAGACACTTTTCCATAAAGCCGATCCGTAACGTAAGATAGCCGGAGAATAAACCATCGTGCGTGACAGCGCACGGCTTATGGGCACGTCCAGGTGATCATGGTGTTCTGGTAGGGATTGATCAGGCGGAACTGTTTATCCGACAGGCGTTGCGCATAGAAACCTTCAGCGGTAATCGCCGAAGGCACATACTGGAAGCGATCGGTAGAGTGCAGCGTGCCGCTTTGGACTTTTACCCCATCGCGGGAGACGGCAAACGCGCTCACCAAATCAAAAATTCGTGCCTGAGTATTGCCCATTGGCTGGCCATAAATCGTCGACACGTCGCCCGGACAGTCGACACCTTTGGGTGCCGAACTGCAGCCAGCTAAAACTAAAAGGGTGAGTACAACCGTGATTCGCCACATGAGCACCTGCTTCATTCCCTGGTTTGCCATGGCACGCCAATGCGTACTGATAAGTGGATCATAGCAGGTCTGACGCTGCTTCCCATTTGTCATTTGTATAATCGTTAAGCGGAAGGAATGTAAGGGGGTGACTTTAGTAGCAGATAAACGTTATTCTTGCCAGCGTTGCGCACCAGGTAAGCAAAACAAGGGTAAATGAATGAAAGAAGAAGAAGCGAGTTTAATGATTCTTCAGCACGCGATCGACAAATTAGAAGCCGACAAAAAAAAGCAGATCATGAACTGTGTAGCGGCCATCCAGGAAGTGATGCAGCGTTTTGAAGCTGAAGAGGCTGGGCTGGCATTGATGTTAGTGGCCGCGCAGGTGGCCGCTGAGTGATTCTCACTGCTGGTAATCTGATCACGCTGTCCATTTGATAGCATTGCTGCTGCGCGGTTGATACGGCTAGCCGCAGCAGCAATGCCATTAGCGATTAATTTGTGTTACCCTCCGAGCAAGAAAATCCCAACGAAATCATCATGTAACCTCAGCGGAGAATCCAATGAAGGCGATAATAATGGCCGTTGGCGTGCTGGCTTGTCAGATTGCGCCCGCCTGGAGCGAAACCGAATATCAAATCACCTGTCCCGGCCGTCCCACCATGACGATATCGCGTGCCGAATATGGCTTAAGCACCTTGATGTGGCCGACGCGCCATTTCCAGATTGCCGCCGGTCAGCAGCGCACCAGCCTGAAAGGGGGAGATAAAGTTGCCATCACCCGTTTTCGTAATGGCGATCAGTTAATCGTCAATAAAAACAACGATGAAACCTTCTTTGTCTATGCCGACAGCAATAAGCTGCTGCCGTGCAGCCGCACGGAAAAGCGCGATGCGCAGATTCTTTCACTGGAACGTTACGACGACAGCGCGCGCCCGAACTCTTGATTCAAATCAATTGCCGCTGGCGCAAATCCAGCGGCGACTGTTCTGCCTCATCAATGGCGGCCAGCCAGCTCTGTAAATTCACCTTCGCCCACGAAAGATGCCCGCGCGTGGTGCTCATCAATACCACATCAGGCCGCAATGAGCGGTAAAGCTCCAGCGACTGCTGCAACTCGCTGGGATTACTCTCTGGCATCAGCACGCTGATCCAGCGATGGTAGTCGCGAGTCAAGGTATCGCCGACAAACAGATAAGTATGGCCGAGCGGAGAGTGATAGAGATAGCTGCTGCTGCCGGGTGTGTGGCCCGGCGTGGGCAATAGGTGAAAATCGCCGAAGTGCGTCTCTTGCTGCGTGAAGGTTTCGTCAGGCTCAATCACTAAGCTAACCGGCCCAAGCGAACGGCTATGGCAGTAGATTGCGCTATTAAAGCGTTGCTGAATGGCTATCGCGCCCGGCGCCGCTTCATGCCAGTGCGTGAAATAGTGGCGGATAACCCCGCCAGCCTCGTCGAGGAATTCGTGGTCGAGCGGATGCTCCACGCGACCAATCAGCAAATTACCGCGCGGATGGCGCAGCATAAAGCCGTGCATCATCAAATCGCTTGCCGTCTCTTCGGCGGGGAATTCGGGCGTGGAGATCCACAAGTCGTCGTACAGTGGCTTCATTGTCGGTCTCCTGCGGCAAAACGTTAGCGCAATGTCGGGTGGCCGGTGAAGGCGAACTGTGCTTCTCCATTCTCAATCTGCAACGTAGCGCTGGCACCCAGCGGCAGCGTCACGGTGTCGGCATCGTGACCAAAAGCCAGATCGCTAATTACCGGAATCTGGTACGCATCACGCATGCGCTGCCACACGGTGGCGAAATCAAAACCATTGTCGTAAGCCGACAGCGAGGTACTGGTAAAGCTGCCGGTGATAATCGCTTGCTGACGCGGCAAAATGCCACTCTGCTGCAGCTGAATCAGCATACGCTCGATGCGGAACGGGTGCTCGTTGACATCTTCGATCACCAGAATGCCGCCTTCAATTTGCGGCATCCACGGCGTACCAATCAGCGAGCATATCATCGCCAGATTGCCGCCCCATAATGTACCTTGCCAACGGCCCTGATCCGGGCTTTCACTGCGCCAGTTTAGGTTAACTGTAGGTGATGTTAGCGCATGCCAAAAGTGTGCCTCGGTAAAATCAGATAATGCCTCTGCGCCGAAGTTACCGGCCAGCATCGGCCCACTGAAGGTAACCAGGCCAGTTTGCGCCAGCAGTGCCAGCTGAATAGCGGTGAAATCGCTGTGTCCACATAGCGCCACCGGCTGATTGAGCAATCGACGCTGCAGGCCGATGTAATCGATCTTATCGAGCAACCGTGATGCGCCATAACCGCCGCGTACGGCCAGCACGATATCGGGTAGATGTTCCAGCGTTGCCAACCCATTGATATCATCCAACCGCTCAACATCATCACCAGCAAAACGTTGATAGCGGCGAGTAATCGCTGATTGATTCTGTAGGTGATGGCCTGCGGCCTGTAAACGGCTGACCGCGCGCTGGGCGGCGTCCTGATTGTGGCAATAGCCGGAAGGGGCGATGAGACGTAGCGTGCGGGGAGTAACCATAACTTCCATCCTGCTGTAGAGTGGCCTGCCGATGATGTCGAAATGCGTTATTGAAGTCACGGTAGCATAAGGTTTTTTATCGATTTAGGATAAACGGTAATTTTGCATCGCGCTGCGCCAGGTATGATAGCTTGCGCCAACCCTATTGCGGAACCAAAAATCAGTGAAAATTCGCCTACTTATGCTTTCTGCACTGCTGCTTGCGGGCTGTTCAAGTGAGCCGGAAAAACCGGCACTGCCCGAGAAGAATACGCCGTTAACCCAGGCTCCGCCGTCGAAAGTGAATGATGCATGGTCAATGTTTACCGAAGATGCCGCCAGTCATTATGGCGTTGATGAGAAGTTAATCAGCGCCATTATTAGTGTCGAATCCGGAGGCAATCCCACCGTAGTGAGCCGCTCCAATGCGGTTGGGTTGATGCAAATTAAGGCGTCCACCGCCGGTCGCGAAGTCTATCGCACCCAAGGCCGCCACGGTCAGCCGTCCTCTTCTGAGCTGCGCGATCCGGCGAAGAACATCGATATCGGTGCAGCATATCTGAAAATTCTGCAGGACTCGGCGCTGGCGGGCATTCGCGATCCGCTGACGCTGCGTTATGCCACCATCGTTTCCTACGCCAACGGTGCAGGGGCGCTATTGCGCACCTTCTCGCGCGACCGCGATCGTGCCATTGCGATGATCAACTCCATGACGCCGGATGAGTTTTACCAGCACGTCCAGAACAAACATCCGGCGGCGCAGGCCCCGCGTTATTTGTGGAAGGTTACCACCGCGTATCGCACCATCGGGTAATGTTGATAAGGTCGCCATTCCTGGCGACCTTATCAACAACCCCACTACCATAGCGACCTGACTAACAACCCCACCACATCAACCCTCAGCCAATAATCTCGCCGTCGGATAATCGACAATCAACACTTGCACGTAGCCGCCGCGTAACGCGCCGCGAATCGCCTGCGCTTTCTCTTTGCCGCCGGCGAGTGCCACCACTTGCGGACAGCGTTTAACCTGCGCCAGCTCCATACCAATCACCGGATCTTCTGCCGCGCTCAGCACCGGCTGACCATCGGCATCGAAATAGTGCAGGCAAATATCACCCACCGCGCCACGTTCGGCCAGCGTGCGCAGCATCTCGCCGTCGTAATAGTTGCCGGAGTTACGTAGCAGGGCGGATGGCTCGAGATCGCCAATGCCGACAATCGCCAGATCCACCTGATCAAACTTCTCCAGTACCACCGCCACCTCGGGATTAACCGACAAACGCTGGCGATCCTGCACCGAATGCTCAATCGATTGCGATGGCAGCAGCCACGCTGGACAATCCAGCAGCGCCGCCAGATTCTGCGTCAGGATCGTCGCCTGCACGTTGCCATTGGCGCCCACGCCGCCCAGCAGCTGAATCACGCCTTTACAGGGCGCGCTCAGCGGATGCAGGGCATCCACCATGGCACGAATGGTGCCGCTCCAGGACGAAATGCCAATCAGCTCATCGGCACGCAGACGCGTTTCCAGATAGTGCGCGGCAGCGGAACCAATTGCCTGTTTAATCTGCAAAGCCGATGCCTGATCCGGCACATCCACCACGATCACCTGCGGCAGTTGATACAGCTGCTCAATGGCTTTTTCCAGTTCGGGAAACACGTTGGCGGGCGGTACCACGCTGATCTTCACCACACCTTCTTTTACGCTGCGATTGAGAATGCGCGACACGAAGGATTGCGACAGCTTCAGCAGCTGCGCGATGTCGGATTGCTTCCTGCCTTCCACATAATAGAGCGTGGCGATTTTCACCATCAGCCGCTGTTCATCCTGTTTTGCCATGGTTTTTTCTCTCTCTTAACCTGCCTGGTATTGTTAATCAGCCGCCCATAAATAACAACGCAGAACATTTTGTGATCGTTTTCGCTTTTTGAGGATCGCGCAATGGACGTGCTCAGAAAGGCAGCGCATAGTCATTATGCATATAAAATCGCAATTGAATATATATTCAATCGGAGATAACAAATGAAAGCCTCTGTTCTCAAAGTCTCTCTACTTGCTTCAATCATGATGATATCGGCAGCATCGCTCGCGGCAGATAAGGGATTGCTGGCCATTATTACGCCCTCGCACGACAACCCGTTCTTTAAAGCGGAAGCCGACGGCGCGCAGGAAAAAGCCAAAGCGCTGGGCTACACCACGCTGGTGGCATCACATGATGATGACGTCAACAAGCAGAACCAGCTGATCGAAACCGCCATCGCGCGCAAAGCTAAAGCCATCATCCTTGATAACGCCGGCGCTGATGCCACCGTTGGACCGGTACAGAAAGCGAAAGATGCCGGTATTCCAACCTTCCTCATCGACCGTGAAATCAATAAAACCGGCATCGCCGTGGCACAAATTGTCTCCAACAACTATCAGGGCGCACAGCTCGGTGCGGAGAAGTTCGCCAAGCTGCTGAACGGCAAAGGCGATTATGTGGAGCTGCTGGGGAAAGAGTCTGATACCAATGCGGGCGTGCGTTCGCAGGGTTATCACGATGTGCTGGATGATTATCCCGATCTGAAAATGGTGGCACAGCAGAGTGCCAACTGGAGCCAGACCGAAGCCTTTAGTCGTATGGAAACCATCCTGCAGAAAAACCCAAACATTGTCGGGGTGATCTCCGGTAACGACACCATGGCGCTGGGTGCGGAAGCGGCGTTAAAAGCCGCGGGTAAAACCAATGTCATTATCGTGGGTTTCGACGGCAGTGATTACACCCGTGATTCCATCATCAACAAAGGCAATATCAAAGCCACGGTGCTGCAGCCGGGCTGGGATCAGGCGCAGATGGCGGTTGAACAGGTGGATTATTATCTGAAGAACGGCAAAGCGCAGAAAGAAGAGAAACAGCTGATGGATTGCGTGCTGATTGATGACAGCAATGCCTCGAAGCTGAAAACCTTCAAGCTGGCGCAATAAGATGGCGGACGGCATGAAGGGCAAGGTGCTGGTCGCGCTGCTGACGCTGATGTTAGCCGCCTGTACCGTGGTGGATCTGGATGCCAACGGCAATCCCATCATGCCGAAAGATCCTAACGCTAAGCCGGGTTACCGCGATCAGACACCGCAGCAGATCGCCGAATCGAGCTGGGCCAGCCGCGTGCAGCAGCCTGCAGAGAAGCAGGCGCTGAGCTGGGCAGATATGGAAACCAAAAGTCATACCGTCAAAGCGGGCGGCAGCGAAAGCGTGTTTGTGCGCGCATCGGGCACGGTGACGGCGTTTGATACCAGCAACGACCGTGAGCGCAGCCTCACCATGACCATCAACGGCAAGCCGGTGAAGGTGCTGATCGGCCCGGTACTGCGTGGCAATGCCATTCGCGATGCCGCCGGCTTCCGTTTTGAAGAGTTCACCAATCAGGTGCAATACGCGCAACTGACCAAAGCGCTCAATCGCCATGCGGTGAAGCAGCTGCCTGCGGTGGATGCCAGTTGGGTGGGTAAGCCAGCACAGGCGCTACTCGCGGTCAGCATGGGCGCCGGCACGGTGGACGATGTGGTGGCGATTCAGCTGCAGCAGGGGAATCCATGATGAGCGACGAGATTATTCTGCAGGCCAATCAGATGTCGATGCTGTTTCCCGGCACGTTAGCCTTGGATCGCGTGGATTACCGCGTATGGCGCGGCAAAGTCAACGTCATCATCGGCGAGAACGGGGCGGGTAAATCGACGCTCATGAAGATTCTCGCCGGCGTGCAGCAGCCGACCAGTGGCGAGATGTTTCTTAACGGACAAAAAGTGGCGTTCAGCAGCACGCGTGACGCCGCGCGCCACGGCATCGGCATGGTGCATCAGGAACTTAACCTGTTCGAAAACCTTAGCGTGGCAGAGAATATTTTTCTCGGTCGCGAAATTCAGCACGGCATACGTCCGATCAACGAAGCCGAGCAGAAGCGCCGCACCGCCGCGCTGATGCAGCGCCTCGACCAACCCATTTCACCGGATGAGAAGGTCGGCAACCTCAAAGTCGGCCAGCAGCAGCTGGTGGAGATTGCCAAAGCGCTGGCGGAAGATGCCGACATTTTGATCCTTGATGAACCGACCTCGGCACTGAGCAAAACCGAAGTTGAAATTCTGTTTCGGGTGATCCGCGAACTGACGCGCCAGGGCGTTTCCATCATCTACATCTCGCATCGGCTGGAGGAGCTGATGGCGATTGGCGATGTCATCACCATTCTGCGCGACGGCCGTTTTCAGGCTGAAGCCCAGGTGAGCGATATCGACGTGCCGTGGATCGTGCATGAAATGCTCGGCAGCGATCCGGTTAACACCTTCCTGCCACCGAACCGGCAGTTTGGCGCGCCGGTGCTGGAAGCCGAACACATCACCTGCGTCAGCCCGAACGGCAACACGCTGGTCGATGACGTCAGTTTTCAGGTGCGTTCCGGCGAAATTGTCGGCATTTACGGCTTAATGGGCGCCGGTCGTACCGAGCTGTTTGAGTGCTTGCTCGGCACCCAGCGTAGCTATCTGGGCAAACTGTGGCTTGACAGTAAACCGCTGCCGACGCGGCTTCCCACCGCGGAACGCATTCGCATGGGCATGAGTTTGGTACCGGAAGATCGCAAACGCTCAGGCATTTTTCCCATCTCGTCGGTGGCGAGCAATCTGACCATCGCCAGTCTGTGGCGGCGCTTATCCCATCGTACGGTGATCTCTGAGCAGGCCGAACGCGAGGTGGTGGCCAGCACGGTGGGCAATCTGGCCATCAAAATCTCCTCGCCGGATGTCGCCATCAGCGCGTTAAGCGGCGGCAATCAGCAAAAGGTGGTGATTGGCCGTTCGCTGCTGACCAACCCGCGTTTGCTGCTGCTGGATGAGCCGAGTCGCGGTATCGACGTCGGCGCCAAAGCGGAAGTGTTCCGCATGATGGTGAAGCTGTCGGAGCAGGGGATTGCGGTGGTGTTCTCAACCTCTGACCTGAAAGAAATCATGGCCGTTGCCGACCGCATCATGGTGATGTCCGGCGGCAAATTAACTGCTGACCTGCCGCGCGCTGAAGCGGAAGAGGCGGCGCTGGTTAAAGCAAGCGCACAAGGGTTCTGATATGAAAAACAACGGCGCACTCGCGCTCTCAACGCCGGGCAAAGCGTTCAACTCACGCGAAAGCCTGATTCTGCTGCTGTTAAAACTGCGTACCTTTATTGCGCTGTTCCTGATTGTCGGTTTCTTTGCCATTACCGTGCCGGATTTCCTCGCGGTCGGCAGCATGGTGATCATGGTGAAACACATCGCCATTAACGCCTTCCTCGCGCTCGGCATCACCTTTGTCATTATCACTGCGGGCATCGATCTCTCCATCGGCGCTACGCTCGGCCTGTGCGGCATGATTGCCGGCTGGCTAATCACCAAAGGCATTGTGCTGCCGATGTTCGGCATCGCCATCTTCCCCAGCGTATGGGTGATCGTGCCGATTGTATTGCTGATTGGCGGAGTGATAGGCGCGGCGAATGGCTGGATCATCACCCGTTATAACGTGGCGCCGTTCATCTGCACGCTCGGCACCATGTATATCCTGCGCGGCACCGCGATGCTCACGTCGGGGGGCGAAACCTTTCCCGGCTTGCAGGGCAATGAAATGCTCGGTAACACCGGATTTGACAAGATCGGCGCCGGCTATTTTCTCGGCTTGCCGTGGGCCATCTGGATGATGGTGCTGCTGGCGCTGGTGATCGCGTACGTTGCGCGGCGCCTGCCGTTTGGCCGCCAGGTTTATGCCATTGGCGATAACGAACGCGCGGCGGAACTCTCGGGCGTGAAGGTGAAGTCGGTAAAAATCTGGGTATATGCCATTTCCGGTTTCTGCGCGGCAATTGCCGGCATCGTGGTCTCTTCACAGTTGGTGGCCAGCCATCCGGCGAACGGTACCTCATTCGAAATGAACGCCATCGCTGCGGTGGTGCTGGGCGGCACGTCGCTGGCCGGTGGACGCGGCACCATCCTCGGTACGCTAATTGGCGCTTTCGTCATCGGTTTCCTCGCCGACGGATTAATCATGATGGGGGTGAGCGAGTTCTGGCAGATGGTGATCAAAGGCATTGTGATTATTGTGGCGGTGATCATCGATCAGATGCAGAGCCGCATGCAGCAGAAAGCGGCGGTGGTGGCGCAGAAAGCGCTGATTGAGGAGGGCGCTAGCCCGGCAAAAAGTTAATCGGTTGGGTGCAGGCGCCGATTGTCTGCACCTTTTTTTATTCATCGAGAATAAATATTCATCAATGCTTTAAAATTCAGAGGTGTCTATGAATCCTTTCAAATATTCGGTAGCGGATCTGGCCGCCAAAGCGCGCGCTGTGCGCCGTCGCATCATCCAGCTTAACGCTGGGAGCCCGGCTGGTGGGCACACCGGTGCCGATCTCTCCCAGGTAGAGATTCTCACCGCGCTCTATTTCCGCATTCTTAACTGCGCGCCGGATCGCACCAACGATCCGCAACGCGACATCTATATCCAGTCGAAAGGCCATGCCGTCGGCGGTTATTACTGCGTGCTGGCGGAAGCGGGCTATTTCCCTACCGAATGGCTGCCGACGTATCAGCATGCTGATTCACATCTGCCGGGCCATCCGGTACGACAGAAAACGCCGGGCGTTGAACTGAACACCGGTGCGCTGGGGCACGGATTACCGGTCGCCGTCGGCATTGCGCTGGCGGCGAAAAAAGATAACAGCGACCGCCGCATTTTTGTCGTCACCGGCGACGGCGAACTGGCGGAAGGCAGTAACTGGGAAGCGGCGCTGGTGGCGGCGCATTACGGCCTCGATAACCTGGTCATTATCAACGATAAGAACAAGCTGCAGCTGGCAGGCCACACGCGCGACATCATGAACACCGATCCGCTGCCGGAAAAATGGCGCGCCTTTGGTCTGGAGGTGAGCGAATGCAATGGCAATGACATGGCTGCCGTAGTTGAGGCCATTGAAACGCTGCCACGGAACGGCGGCAAACCGCAGGTCATTGTGGCGCACACCGAAAAAGGCTTCGGCATCTCCTTTATTCAGGGCAAGCCCGAGTGGCATCACCGTGTGCCGAAAGGCGAAGAGATTGAGTTGGCACTGGAGGAGTTGAAAGATGAGTAATGCAAAACACCTGGCGACGGTAATGGTCGAGGCATTTATCGATGCGGTGAATCGCGGCGTTGATTTAGTGCCGGTGGTGGCCGACTCCACCTCAACCGCCAAAATTGCGCCGTTCATCAACGCGTTTCCCGATCGCCTGATTAACGTCGGCATCGCGGAACAAACGTTAGTGGGGACCGCTGCCGGACTGGCGATTGGCGGCAAAGTCGCCGTCACCTGTAATGCCGCGCCGTTCCTGGTTTCCCGTGCTAATGAGCAGGTAAAAGTCGACGTCTGCTACAACAACACCAACGTTAAATTGTTTGGCCTGAATGCCGGTGCCAGCTATGGGCCGCTGGCCAGCACCCATCACAGCATCGACGACATTGCGGTGATGCGCGGCTTCGGCAACATCGAAATCTATGCGCCATCCTGCCCGCTTGAGTGTCGCCAGATCATTGAGTACGCGCTGGCGCATGTGGGCCCAGTGTATATCCGCCTCGACGGCAAAGATCTGCCGCAGCTGCACGACGAAGACTACCAATTCCGTCCCGGCCAGATTGATGTTTTACGTGAAGGTGATGACATCGTGCTGGTGGCGATGGGCTCCACCGTTCACGAGGTGGTTCACGCCGCTGAGCAACTGCATGAACAAGGCATTACGGCGGGTGTGATCGCCATTCCATCGATTCGACCTTGTGATACCCAACGGCTTCGCGAGCTGTTAAATCACTACCCAGCGGTAATTAGCGTGGAAGAGCATAACGTCAACGGCGGGGTTGGCAGCCTGGTGGCAGAAGTGTTGGCTGAAGGTGGCTGCGGCATTCCCCTGCTGCGATTGGGTATTCCGGATGGTGAATACGCGATTGCCGGCGATCGTGCCTCAACCCGGGCACGCCATGGCATCGATGCGGCCAGCGTGGTGAAGAGTGCGGTACGTATCTGTGCAGGAGCGTAATGATGGCAGGTTCGTTGATACTGGCGATTGATGAAGGTACCACTAACGCCAAAGCGATTGCGGTGGATGGCGCAGGAACGGTGGTGGCGCGCAGCAGCCAGCTGCTGACGCTGGCCCATCCGCAGCCGGGACTGGCGGAACAAGATCCGCTGGCGATTTGGCAGGCGGTAAAACGAGCGGTCGAAGAGTGTCTGGCGCAGTGCGCGGGCGCGGCAGTGGCGGCGGTGGCAATCAGTAATCAGCGCGAGTCGGTGTTGATCTGGCAGCGGCACAACGGCCAGCCGTTGACGCCGTTAGTCAGCTGGCAGGATCGCCGATCGGAAGCCTTTTGCCGCGACTTACGCGTGGCCGGCAAAGCGCCCCGTATCACCGGCCTCACCGGATTGGCGGTGGATCCGATGTTTCCAGCCGGCAAACTCACCGGCATGCTGGCCGCGTTGCCGAACGGCCTGGCGCGGGCGCAGGCCGGTGAACTCTGTATCGGTACCGTGGACAGTTGGTTGAGCTGGCAACTGAGTGAGGGTGAAAGTTTCGTCACCGATCATGCTAATGCGGCGCGTACTCAACTTTATAACCTGCACAGCGGCGACTGGGACGATGAGCTGCTGGCGTTATTCCACATTCCACGCGCGGCGCTAGCGCAGATTGTGCCCTCGGCCAGCGCCCATGGCGTGGTAACACGTCAGGATATGCCCGGTTTAACGCCGGGCACACCGATTCTGGCGCGCATCGGTGATTCGCATGCCGCGCTGCAAGCGCAGCGTAACGGCAACGAAGAGGTGGTAAAAGCCACTTATGGCACCGGGTCATCGTTGATGATGTCGATGGCGACGCCGCTGCTGACCGAAAATGGCCTCAGCACCACGGTGGCCTGGCACGACGGCACGCTGCGCTACGCTTTTGAAGGCAACATCACCCATACCGGATCGGGGGCGGCGTGGCTTGGCCGCATGTTGGGCATCCAGGACCCGCGTGAACTCACGGCTCTGGCACAGCATAGTGAGCACAATCAGGGCATCTATTTTGTGCCCGCGCTTTCCGGGCTGGGCGCACCCTGGTGGGATCTGAAAGCGCGCGGCATGGTGTGCGGGCTGACCGATGCAGCCACGCCGGAAGTGCTGGCGCGCGTGGCGCTGGAATCGATCACCTTTCAGATCGCGGACGTGTTTTTCGCGATGGAACAAGCCAGCGGCGTGCGGCTGCCAGCGCTGTGCGTTGATGGCAGCGCCACGGAAAACGGCTGGTTGATGCAGTTGCAGGCGGATGTATTGCAGCGGCCACTGAAGCGCGTGCCGACGCCGGAGGTTTCCGCACTGGGCGCTGCGCTACTGGCGGGCCGCACGTTAGGCTGGTGGCAGCAGGGCAGTGAGATGCAGGCGCTGCAGGGGGGCAGCGTCATTATGCCGCGTGAAGAGCAGGCGAAAAGCATGCAGGAGAATTATCAGGGCTGGCTCGAAGCGGTGGCGCGTTGTCGTTATCAGCCGCATTGACCGGTGCGGTTTTCGTCAGGTGCGCATTGATGCGCACCTGCAACATCGGTCGCCATACATGGCGACCCTACGGTTGAACTGTGCACAATGATGCGTACCGGGATTACTGGAACCGATTCGCCTTATCACGCGCCAGGCGCTCCAGCGCAAAAATTACCTGCTGTAGCTGACGTTCCTGAATCGGTTCGATGGCGGTAAAGCGGAAGCTCAGGCGCGGTGTCACGCGGGTATCGTTCTTGCTGGTCACCACGGTACGTTCACCGATGTGTAGCAGCTGCGCCGTCACTTCAAAATGGCCATATTCAGCGAGATCAACGCGGAGTTTTTTAAAGGTATCGCCACGGTTGAGCCCTTCTGGCAGCGCTTCATCCAGCAATACGCCGACGCCGCCTAAGGAGAGATCCTGCAGACGGAAACGCGCAGTACGGCCATCAGGCCACTGGCTGTGGCAGTAAAACACCGGCTCCAGCGGCGCATTCACGCGGAAAAATTCACGGCGCTGAATTTGCCATACCAATTCGGGTAGCGATGCGGCAAAAGCGGGCAGACCTTCAAATTCGATACGTTGTAAACCGGTTAAGCCAAATTCCACTTTGGCGCCGTGTGTTTCGGCGGCAATATTGATTTCGCCACCTTGCAGCGCTAAATCGTTATCCAGCGCATTGCTGCCGAGGTCAAAGATCACTTGATCTTCATCGGCTGACAGCATGCGGCTGATAAACTGACCGCGCGAAAAATTCACCATCAACGGGGTTTGAAAACGCAACAGGTCTTTCATCACGCCCAAAACAGCTAACGTGCCTCGCTTGAGGTATTGTTCTTTATCGGCTTCTCCCACGTCCTGCTCCATTATCCGATTGTTATTTTCACGACTGCCAATGCTGTTCGACTGTTATCGGCGTATTCACGCTGAGCTTTAGCCTGCTAACGATGATTTACTGTGGCAAGTTGCGATGCAGATCAAAAAATCCCGGCTATACTTGTTGCGGTGAACACATTGATTAATAACGTAAGGAGCAGTACATGGGTATTCTTTCATGGATTATTTTTGGTCTGATTGCCGGTATTATCGCCAAGTGGATTATGCCGGGTAAAGATGGCGGCGGTTTTATCATCACCGTAGTGCTGGGTGTGGTGGGTGCGGTTGTCGGTGGCTGGATCAGTACCCTGTTTGGTTTCGGTAAAGTTGACGGTTTCAACTTCGGCAGCTTCGTGGTGGCGGTCGTGGGTGCCATTGTGGTGCTGTGGATTTACCGTAAAGTTCGAAGTTAACCGCACAGAGATTTGATGAAATCCGCCATCCCAACCAGGATGGCGGATTTTTTTATACCTGCTTAAAAGTCGTAGCCTACCGTTGCCATCACGGTACGCTCGGCGCCGCGATAGCAGTAACCGGTGCCATAACAGGCCGCCAGATACTTTTTATCCGTCAGGTTGTTGGCATTGACCTGCAGCCATGCCCCCTTCAGCTGTGAATTCCACGCGCCAAGATCCGCACGTACCGACGCATCGAACAGCGTCACCGATGGCAAACGCGTGGTGTTTTCGTTATCCGCCCACTGTTTTCCGATATAGCGCACGCCAGCCCCGGCACTCAAACCGTAATCAAACTGATAGTGACCCCACAACGATGCCATGCTGTTTGGCGTCACGTAAGGTGTATGACCATCGTTACCGTCTACGGAGTCTTTGAAGCGCAGATGATTCAGCGTGTAACCCGCGATGGTGCTGAAACGCGAGGTAAGCTGATTACGTGCTTCCAGCTCAATACCCTGTGAATGCACTTTGCCCGATGGCGTGTAAGTACCGTCCTGCACGTTACGGTTGGCGACATCATCCTGGGTTAAATCGTATAGGGCGATGGTGTACATATCGCGCGTGCCGACCGGCTGATATTTCACGCCCGCTTCGTACTGCTCGGAGGTGGTCGGTTTCAGCTGATTGCCATCAGGATCGGTCAATGAGGCGGGGGTAATCGCCTGGCTCCAGCTGACGTAAGGCGATACGCCATTGTCGAAGGCGTACAGCAGCGCAGCACGGCCGCTGATGTGATCGTCCTGACGACGGCTGTTGCCATTTTCTGACACGATGCGGTCGTAGCGGCCCGAGAGATCCAGATGCCAGCGATCGAGCTGCAACTCATCCTGCAGATACAGGCCGGTCTGATAATAGCGACGCGTTTGCGCTGTCCAGGCAAAATCTGGCATCGCGCCGACGGCTTCACCGGTCCACGGGTTCAGCGCACTCGCTGCGCCGCTAGAGTCGCTGATGTCGTTTTTATAACGATGGTATTCGGCACCCAGCGTCACGCGATGTTGTAACGCGCCGGTGGCAAAATCGGCCTGCAGCTGGTTATCGTTGGCCCAGGCGTTGAGTGATGAACGCTCGCCGGAGAAGTAGCGATTCAGCAAGTCTGGATTGGTGGCATTCCAGCCAATCTGATACACCTGATCGAGCTCGGTATTAGAGTGACTGTAGCTGCCGGTAGAGTGCACTGACCACACATCGTTGAAGCGGTGTGAAAAATCATAGCTGTAGATCTGTTCGTGGCGTTTGAACTGATCGAGCGCGCTGTCGCCTTCGTAGAAGCTATCGCTTAACTTACGACCATTATGACTGTAAAGCGTGCCTTCTGCGGGTACCGAACCGTGATAGCCACCAGACGGATCTTTCTGCAGATAGGCGCGCAGCACTAAATTGGTGTCTTCACTTGGCTGCCACATCAGCTGCGGTGAAATCGCATACTTCTCTTCACGGGTGTGATCGTATTGGGTATCGCTGTTGCGTGTGATGCCGGTTACACGGAATGCCCACTGGTCATTGATGGCGTTGGTGTAATCAAACGCGGCGCTGTTGGTGGCATTCGTGCCAGTAGACAGGCGGAAATGACCCTCTTCAGCAAACTGCGGACGCTTACTGACCATATTCACCAATCCGCCCGGCACGGTTTGGCCATACAACGCAGAAGAGGGGCCTTTAATCACATCTATGCGATCGAGGAACCAGTTATCCACCTGCAGAATGTTGAAGCTGCCGCCGTCACTCATCACGCGCAGTCCATCAAGGAAGGTATTATCGACATCACCGCCGTGGAAGCCGCGCAGGGCGATGGTGTCATAACGCGTGGCGGCACCGCCAAAGTTGGTAAACACGCCCGGTGTATAACCCAGTGCCTGATTGAGATCCTGCGCACCCTGATCTTGCATTTGCTGACGCGTTACCACCGAGATGGATTGTGGGGTGGTAATCAGCGGTTGATCGGTTTTACTGGCACCGCTGCTGCGCGTGGCGAGATAACCTTGCGTCGGTGAAGTGGCGCTCTCCTGCGGCTGAGCGGTAACGACAATCGACTCTTCCGCAAAGCTCGCAGCGGGTAGAGCCAGCGCAAGCGCACACAGCACGCGGCCACGTTTAAGGGTAAACAGCGAGGTCATGAGGGTTCCTGTTGTTATTAATGGGAATGGCTATCGATATCAGATTGAGAATTATTATCTTTTAATGCGGGTGTTTCAAGGTGTGAATTTGTTGTAAGAGGGTTGTGAGGAAAATGCACAGATGACGCATACAAGCCGTAGCGGCGCGATTTATCGCGCATAATAATGGCGGAATTATGCCCATCCAGAGGATGCGCAATAAATTACGCCGCGACGGAATGTGCGGTTGCCGGGCCTGTTCGCCCGGCATGAGGGATAGGATTACTTCGCGGAAGTCAACGCAGGCATATCAGGAATATCACCGGCGCTATTACAGGTTTTGTCTTTCGGGCAGTATTTGTCGAGCAGTTTCAGCGTCACGCCATTGGTCCAGCCGAAACCGTCCTGCAGCGGATATTCACCGCCGCCACCGCCGCCCAGCTGCGCGCCTTCCACCACATATTTCTCAACCAGTTTGTGCTCCTTGTCGTAAGTTGCCTGCACGTTTTGCAGGAAGCGCTGACCAATCTGCTGCGCCAGCTTCGGCTGGTTGTAATGCTCCAGACCTTCTACCGCCACCCACTGCAGCGGGGCCCAGCCGTTTGGCGCATCCCATTGCTGGCCGTTGTTTACGGTGGTGGTAACCAATCCGCCGGGTTTCAGCAACTGTTTCTCCACCGCTTTAGCGGTGCGATCTGCTTGTTTATCGCTCGCTACCTGCATATAGAGCGGGAACAGCGTGGCTGCCGTAAGCTGAGGATGTACCTGCTTTTTCTGGAAGTCGTAATCGGCGTACCAGCCTTGTTTGTCGTTCCACAGATAACGATTGATCGCTGCCTGACGTTTTTCGGCATCCGCAGCAAACGCTTTGGCCTTGTCATCCTGCTTGTCCAGTTTGGACGCTTTCGACAATGTCTGTTCGAGGTGGAACAGCAGGCTGTTGAGATCGACCGGCGCTAACTGCGTGGTGCGGATCGAGGCCAGATTATGGGCATCAGTAAACCAGCGCGAACTGAAATCCCAGCCTGACGCCGCGCCCGCACGCAGATCGCGATACACCTGCTGCTTATTGCGCTCCGGCGCTTTGTTCGCCGTGTTGACATCATCCAGCCAGGATTCGGTACGGGGTGCGTCGCGATCGTCCCAGTAGCGGTTGAGCAGCGTGCCGTCGCTCAGTTTAATCACCCGTTTGCTGGCCTGACCGGCGGCGACTTTATCGCTGTCCGCCATCCAGTAGTCGTACTCTTTCTGCAACTGCGGCAGGTATTGACGATAGACATCGTCGCCTTTGTGCGTCGCCAGCAGGTCAATCATCAAGCTGAAGAACGGCGGCTGCGAGCGGCTGAGATAGTAGCTGCGGTTGCCGTTAGGAATATGGCCATATTTGTCGAGTTCGGTGGCGAAGTTATCCACCATATCCTGCACGCGATCCCAGTGACCGCTCTCCGCCAGGCCCAGCATGGTGAAGTAGCTGTCCCAATAATAGACTTCGCGGAAACGACCGCCGGGCACCACATAAGGTTTTGGCAGCGGCAGCAGTGAATCATATTGGCTGGCGCTCTGCGCAGTGCGCGTCAGCACCGGCCACAAACCGTTGATGTGCTCTCGCAGGCTTTGTCCGGATGGCGGTACATATTTGTCTTGCTCTTTCGGCAGCGTAAAGTTGCTGTCGACAAAGTGCTTGAGATCGAAGTTGCGCTGGCTTTTCTGCATCTGCCAGTCGGCGAGAATCGAAGAGGGATTCGATTTTGGCACCGCATCGGCGAAGGTTTTCTGATCCGGATAAAATTTCGCCTGCTGCACCGCATTGAACAACGGTCCCAGGCGCACATCCGGTGGCTGCGGTTGATTGCTGAGCATGCGGCTTTGGTCATCGGCGTGCGCGGCGCTGGCGCCGGCCAGCAGTGCGGCGCTGAGTAAAAAGGTCAGACGCGCGGGCGTGAATACGGCATTTTTTATCATCGGTTTTTCTCCTTGTCCGAAAAGGTGGTGTGCTAACGCATTGACCACCCGAACAACTTTAGTCGCTATCGCGTCGCTTAGCCTTGTGTCGCAGTGGAAATGTGAAGCGCCCGGAATTAATCACCTGAGAAATTGCATTAAGGCTAAGGTTTTTGCTTGCCCTGTACGGCTATTTGCCTGAGGCTGAAAGAAAAAAAGGAGAGCTGTATGGAGATTATCTGGTATCACCCATCGCTGGCACCGCACGGTTGGCTGGACGGTTTACGTCAGCGTTTACCTGAGGCGCGCGTTCGTCACTGGCAGCCAGGCGACACGGCCCCGGCCGATTACGCCATCGTGCGTTCTCCGCCGGTTGAGATGCTGGCAGGCCGTCAGCTAAAAGGTGTATTTGCCATGGGCGCGGGCGTCGACGAAATTCTTAAGCAAATTCGTGAAAATCCACAGATGCTGGCTGACGAGGTGCCGCTGTTCCGGCTGGAAGACACCGGTATGGCGCGCCAGATGCAGGAGTATGCCAACTGGTGCGTGCTGGGCTGGTTCCGCCGCTTCGCTGACTATCGCCAACTGCAGCAGCAATCGCAGTGGCAGGAGCTTGATGGGCGGGATCGGCACAACTTCACCGTTGGTGTTTTAGGCGCGGGCGTATTAGGCCGCAGCGTGCTGGAAAGCCTGCGTCAGTGGGGTTTTCCGTTGCGTAGCTGGAGCCGCTCCGCCAAACAGATTGACGGCGTGCAGAGTTTCCACGGGCGCGATCAGCTGAATGCCTTCCTCGATGGCACCCAGGTGCTGATCGATCTGCTGCCCACCACGCCGGAGACCACGAACTTAATCGATAGCCAATTTTTGCGCGTGTTACCGCACGGTGCCTGCTTCCTTAACCTGGCGCGCGGTGCGCATGTGGTGGAAGCCGATTTGCTCGCCGCGCTGAATAGCGGTCAGCTGGCGGCTGCCGCGCTGGATGTGTTCCAGACCGAGCCGCTGCCGCAGGATCATCCATTGTGGTCTCATCCGCATGTCACAATCACGCCACATACTGCGGCTATCACGTTGCCGGGTGAAGCGATGGATTACATTGCGGATGCCATACTTGCTCTACAGCAGGGCGATAAGCCAGGCGGTTTGGTCGATCGCCAGCGCGGTTATTAACTCACATTTGGTCAGGAGATGAAGATGTATCCCGTTGATTTACATATGCACACTGTCGCCAGCACCCATGCATACAGCACGCTGCATGATTATGTGGCGCAGGCGAAACAGAATGGCTTAAAGCTGTTTGCCATTACCGATCACGGTCCGGATATGGCCGATGCGCCGCACTATTGGCACTTCGTCAACATGCGCATCTGGCCGCGCGTGATTGACGGCGTCGGCGTACTGCGCGGTATTGAAGCCAACATCAAAAATCAGCATGGCGAGATTGATTGCAGCGGCCCGATGCTGGATGCGCTCGATCTGATCGTCGCCGGCTTCCACGAGCCAGTGTATGCACCGCGCGATAAAGCGCATCACACCGAAGCGATGATTGCCGCCATGGCTGGAGGTTTAGTGCATATCATCTCTCATCCCGGCAACCCAAAATTCCCGGTAGATATCCGCGCGATTGCCGAAGCTGCGGCGCACTACGATGTGGCGCTGGAGATCAATAACTCCTCCTTTACGCATTCACGGCCGGGCAGCGAACCGAACTGCCGCGCTATTGCTGAAGCCGTGCGCTATGCCGGTGGTCGCCTGGCATTTGGTTCCGATTCGCATACCGCGTTTACGCTGGGGCATTTCGAACACTGCATTCGCATCACCAGCGAAGTGGATTTTCCGCAAGATCGCGTGTTAAATGTCACGCCGCGTCGCCTGCTCGATTTCCTCGAACAGCGCACCGGCAAACATATTGCTGAATTTGCTGATTTTTAACTTTTTGCCTCAAGGAATTCTGTTGCATGAATGAGTTTTCCATTCTCTGCCGCGTCATCGGCTCGCTGTTTAATCGCCAGCCGCAGGATCCGCTGCTGGTACCGCTGTTCACGCTGCTGCGCGAAGGCAAACTGCAACAGCAGTGGCCGCTGGAGCAGGAGGAACTGTTGACGCGTCTGCAGCAGAATAGCGATCCCCAGGCGCTGGCCGCCGATTACAACGCGCTGTTTGTAGGCAGCGAGTGCAGCGTGCCACCGTATGCTTCGCAGTGGCCAAATGGCCCACAGGAAGCCGAGGTGCGCGCCTTTCTCAGCGCCCGCGGCATGCCGCTAAGCGAAGCCCCGGCCGATCACTTCGGCGTGCTGCTGCTGGCGGCGTCGTGGCTGGAAGATCAGTCGGCGGAAGATGAATCCGCCGCACAGCTGGCGCTGTTCGATGAGTATCTGCTGCCGTGGTGCGGCGCGTTCCTCGGTAAAGTGGAAGCGCACGCTACCACGGCGTTTTATCGCACGCTGGCCGCACTGAGCCGTGAAGCCATGCAGGCGATGTATGACGAGCTTAACGAAGAGCAGGGCGACGAGGCGTAATCGTTACCAGCTGGCTGCGCTGCTGCCGAGTTTGACACCCGGCGTAGCGCAGATCATTGGCGTGCCGGGCAGATAAGCCGCGGCACGCAATCTCTGCGCAATCCCCCACTGATTGAATTCCACACTGCTCAGCACATCATCGCGTTGCGCCTCAATACCGTTTTGCCCATTTTCTGGCGCGGCACCGAACTGTTGCAACAGCTGCGCCGTACGTGCCAGCGACAAACGCGCCTGCCAGCCGACGCCGTGGCTTAACCGTTGACGCAGACCTTCCAGCACCGCTGAAGCCATCAGGTAGCCGGTGGCGTGATCGAGCGCCTGCACCGGCAGCGGTGTCGGTTTGTTGCTGCCGCTCCAACGCATGCCTTGCTCGGCGATGCCGCAGCCCATCTGCACCAGGCTGTCGAATCCGCGCCGGTTGCGCCACGGCCCGCTCCAGCCCCACGCATTAAGGCTGACATCCACTAAGCCGGGTGCCAGTTTGCGGCGGGTATCGGCATCCAGTCCCAGTTTCTCCAGCGCATCGGCACGATAACCGTGTACCAGCACATCGCTGTGTTGCAATAGTTGGCGCAGCTGTTCGCGCCCGGCCCGTGATTTGATATCAAGACGCGCACAGCGTTTGCCGCAGGTGATCTCCTCTTCCAGCGTCGGCTCGTGCCAGTCGGGCGGATCGATGCGCAGCACATTGGCGCCAAGGCTGGCGAGAAAGCGCGTGGCGACCGGACCGGCGATGATGCGGGTGAGATCCAACACGCGTACGCCGAGCAGCGGGCGTGCGGGCGACAACGTCCAGCCTGGCGTCGGCGCCTCACCGCAGGCCAGCTGTGCAATCAGCGGCTCATGTTGCACCGCGCTGCCTTGCGGATGCTGCTGCCATTGTGCTTCGCTGCGCATCTGCGCGGCGCAACCGCCGGCCTCAATTACCGCCTGCTCGAGCGCGGCGGCGGGCCAGCGTGCGACCGCGTCGGCCAGTGAGGCGCGATGGGCATGCTGGCCAAGAACCTGCTCCATCGCGGCACGATGATGAGCGGCATTAGTGTGCAGGCGGACCCAGCCGTCGGCGCTGGCGTAATCGCCGGCGAATTCGTCCCACAGCGCAGCGGGAGGCCGATTAAGCGGAATCAGGCTGTGTTGAAACCAGCGTGAGGCAAGACGGACGTTGATGCTGACCGGCGCGGATTGGCCGAGTAAGTCGCTCAGCGCCTGGCTGGCCAGCCCGATGCTGGTGGCCGCCAGTTCACTGACGGCAAAGGCAGACGCGAAGGTTTCGGGTTGGAGGAAGGTGAGCGAGGGAAGCGCATCTGCGCCTCGTAATCCCTGCCACATTTGCTGCCACAGTGCGGCAGCACGTTGAGAATCCATGTTGAGTCTCCGGATAACGCGCGAGACTCAAGCATAGCAGAGGCAATTTAACGGCGACGCAAGCGTAAACGGGGGAAACGCGCGTGCATGCGCAGGTTACGCAGATTGATCACGGCAATCGCGGTCCCCAATACCACCAGCGAAGCGCCGAGAACCTTAAAGCTGTTCATGCTATCGCCGAGCACCAGTACGCCCATCAACACCGCCAGCACCGGCGTCAGCAACGAGTAGGGCATGATCAGATTCACGTTGTACTTCTTCAGCAACGCGTACCACAGCGTGTAGGCCACAATCGACGAGGCCAGCGCGCTGTAGAGAATACCAAACCAGCCGCGCCAGCCCGCGTGGCTCAGCGCGTAAAACTGGTGTGATTCGGTGAGCCAGGAGGCTGCGCCGACAATCGGCACCGCAAGGAAGGAGATCCAGCCGGTAAGCGTCAGCGGTTTAATCGGCGGCGATTTTTTCACAATCATATTGCTAATGGCCCAGCCGAAGGCGCTGCACAGCAGAATGCACAGCACCCACCAGGCCGGAATGGTGGGGCTACCCGACAGCACCGCCACGCCGCTTAACGAAATCGCGATACCGATCAGCTGTATCGCGCGCAGCTTCTCTTTCAGAATCACCATCGCCAACAACATGGCAATCGGCGTGCCGAGCTGCACCACAATGGCACCGGTGCCGGCATCGGTGTAACGCATGCCGACAAACAGCAGCGAGAAGTGCATAAAGCCAAAGGTGAACGCCAGCGTCAGCAGCCACGGCAGCTGCGCGCGCGTAATGCGACAGAAGGGCACCAGCACAATCGCCACCACCACAAAGCGCATCCAGGTAAGAAACAGCGGGGGAAGTTCCAGCAATCCCCACTTTACCGCTACGTTATTGAACGCCCAGATGGAAACCACCATCAGAACCATAAAAAAATGCCGCGCTGCCACAATGTCTTCCTTCACCGTCAATCAGGATTAATACCGGCTAATGATGGCATGAAGGCGATGATTTCGGGCGTGTCTGAGGAAAAAAATTTCGTTGAAGCATTAGCTTATGCAGGAAAAAAATAAGACATGTTGCTGATTTACTGTCAAAGTGGATGTCCGAAAAGCGACCATAATGAGGAACGTATTCGGCATGACACAGACCCGCGCATTACCCCTTGCCCTGATTCAACTCGACGTTCCGCCGCCACAGGTTGTGGCACAAATTGGTGAACAACCGCAGTGGTTTATCGATGCGCTGCAGCTGCAGCCCGATGACTATGTGATTGTACGTCCGCATCTGGGCGATGATTTACCGGCGTTTGACCGCGTCAGCGGCGCGATTCTCAGCGGTTCCTGGGCGATGGTGACCGATCACGCCGACTGGAGTGAACGCACCGCCGCCTGGATTCGCGGCGTGCTGGATGCAGAACTGCCGCTGCTCGGCGTGTGTTACGGTCATCAGCTGATGGCTTACGCGCTGGGTGGCAAAGTGGGCGATAATCCGCAAGGCTGGGAGCGTGGACTGAAACCGCTGACGTGCAGTGCGCAGGCGAAAACCGATCCCTGGCTGGGGCCCTTACCGGGCGAGTTCAAGGCGTGGTTGTCCCATCGTCAATCGGTATTAACGCCGCCGCCGCATGCGCAAGTGCTGGCGAGTTCGGCGCAGGATGGCTGTCAAATTTTGCGTTATTCACCGCAGGCGCTGTCGGTACAGTTCCATCCGGAATTTACCCGCGACATTATGACGGCTTGTTTACCGGCGGGCGTCAGCGATGAGGGTACGCCATTGGTGGGGGAAGATTGGTCGCGTGAACTGTTACGGAGCTTCTGGCAGCAAACGCGGCCGCAGCCGCGCGTGCAGGCTCAGGGCGCGTAATGACGGGTGCAGCGATAGACCCACGCGGGTGGCATGTTTTTCAGCACCCGCTGGCGTTCCCAGGTGAAGTAACGCGATAAATTGGGTTGGGTAAACGAGGTGTATTGAAACTGAACAAATACGCCGCGTGGACCCAGCGCATCATGCACGGCGCTGAGAATCGCATCGCGCGTGGCGGGCGGTAAGGACAGCAGCGGCAGGCCAGAAAAAATCACATCATATTCCCCAGCGAGATACTCAGCCGAACAGGCACGCACTTGCATGCGCGGGTCCGGTAAGCCGCGCAGACTTTTCACCAGTTCCGGGCTGATTTCAAACACATCCAGCTGTGCTTCCGGCGCCATGCGAGCCAGTAGATGACGCGTCAGAACGCCGTCACCGGCGCCGAGTTCGGCGATGCGCATACTGCTATCCCAATTCACTGCATCGCACATGGTGCGGCACAGCGCGGCGGAAGAGGGCGTGATGCTGCCCATTTTGCGCGGGTTGCGGATAAATTGCTGAACAAAGTTCGCTTTGGCGCGCATTAACGTCAGGGCTGAAGCCAACATCTGTTTCTCCTGGTTAGTATCCTGCTTCATATTGACCACATATTTGGCCCATGTTCCGCTTTTTGCTGCATCTGCGGGAAAACTCGGAATTATCTGTAGCAGCGACCGCACGCCAAATTTCCCACGATGCGGTCACAGTTTCCCGCTCTGCGATCTGACAGGCTGGCACCGATCGCTCAATGTTAATAACAGGTTTCATAGTTGTTAATCGCCACTCTGTCCCGCAAGGAGAAACACCATGCGTTACGCTGCTCCGGGAGAACAAGGTTCTCTCATTACTCTGCAATCGCGTTATGGCAACTTTATCAACGGCGAATTTGTTGCGCCGGTGAATGGAAATTACTTCCTCAACACCTCCCCAATTAATGCTTCCACCATTGGCGAATTTCCGCGCTCGGATCGCGCTGATATCGATAATGCCGTTGCCGCCGCGCAGGCCGCCGCCGATGCGTGGGGCAAAACCTCGCCGCAGGCACGATCGTTAGTGCTGCTAAAAATTGCTGACCGGCTGGAAGAGAATCTGGAATACATCGCAGTCAATGAGACCTGGGATAACGGCAAGCCGGTGCGCGAAACGCTGGCCGCCGATCTGCCGCTGGCGGTCGATCACTTTCGCTATTTCGCTGGCTGCGTGCGTGCGCAGGAAGGGACAGCGGCTGAAATCGATGAGTTCACCGCCGCCTACCACTTCCACGAACCGCTGGGCGTGGTAGGGCAAATCATTCCATGGAATTTCCCGCTGCTGATGGCGGCATGGAAACTGGCGCCGGCACTGGGCGCAGGCAACTGCGTGGTGTTGAAACCGGCTGAGCAAACGCCGCTGTCAATTACGCTGTTTATGGAGGTGATTAAAGATCTGCTGCCGCCGGGCGTGATTAACGTGGTGCATGGCTACGGCAAAGAGGCCGGCGAAGCGCTGGCGTCGCATCCGGGTATCGCCAAAATCGCCTTTACCGGATCAACCGCCACTGGGGGGCATATTCTCGAACTGGCCGCGAAAAGTCTCATCCCGTCCACCGTCGAGCTAGGCGGAAAATCGCCGAACATTTTCTTCGAAGACATCATGGACGCGGAGGAGAGTTTCATTGAGAAAGCCGCAGAAGGCGTGGTGCTCGGCTTCCTCAATCAGGGTGAAGTCTGTACCTGTCCGTCACGCGCGCTGGTGCAGGAGTCGATCTTCGAGCCGTTTATGGCAGCGGTGATGAAGCGTATCAAAACCATCAAACGTGGCGATCCGCTGGATACCGAAACCATGATTGGTGCGCAGGCCTCGCAGCAGCAGTTCGATAAAATCCTCTCTTATCTGGAAATAGCGCAGCAAGAGGGCGCGCAGGTGCTGCACGGCGGCGGCGTGGAGAAGATCGGTGAGGAGTTTGCCAGCGGCTACTATATCCAGCCGACGTTGCTGAAAGGTGACAACAGCATGCGCGTGTTCCAGGAGGAGATCTTTGGACCGGTGGTCGGCGTGCTGACCTTTAAAGATGAAGCCGAAGCGCTCGCCATCGCCAATGACTCGATTTATGGTCTCGGCGCGGGCGTGTGGACGCGTGATATCAATCGTGCCTATCGCATGGGCCGTGCAATCAAAGCGGGTCGCGTGTGGACCAACTGTTATCACCTCTATCCGGCACATGCGGCGTTTGGCGGCTATAAAAAATCGGGTATTGGCCGCGAAACCCACAAAATGATGCTCGACCATTATCAGCAAACCAAAAACCTGCTGGTGAGCTACAGCACCCAACCGCTCGGTTTCTTCTGATCCACCAAGGGCAGCAGAGTCATCTGCTGCCCGTTCACCTCTCCGTCATCTTGCCTCTGCAGGATAGTCATGTCGCAAGAAATTTCCGATTACGTAACATCTTTAAGCCAGGTCTTGTGTTCTTTAAAGGGCGTGATTTGCCAGAATGGCCCACCTATTTTAAGGAGATCCCATGAACACGTTGTACAACTACCTGGAACAGCACGATGAGATGCTGGACGGTGTCGAACAAAATATTATTACGGTAAATCTGCCTGGGCGTCAGGCGGTGTATGTGATTGGTCAGAATGATGCTGACCTGCTGCTGGAAGTGAAAGCGCGCGAAATCGCCACGGCGCAGCGCATAGAGACATTGCGTCAGCTGGAGAGTCAATTCCGTTTTTAACTTTTTTGCTTTGCCTCATTCGATGATCAATTTGTCAGAAATATCGCAATAAAAAAGCCGCTATCACACGATAACGGCTTTTTTGTGCTGCGATGCGTAAATTACTTCACGCAGGCCGCGCAGTTGTTGTGAATCTGCTGGAAGAAGTCGTTTCCTTTGTCATCCACCAGAATGAACGCCGGGAAGTTTTCCACTTCGATTTTCCAAATCGCTTCCATGCCAAGCTCGGCATACTCCACGCATTCCAGACTCTTAATGCTCTGCTGTGCCAGTACCGCTGCCGGGCCGCCGATGCTTCCCAGATAGAAGCCGCCGTGTTTTTGACACGCATCGGTAACCTGCTTGCTGCGGTTGCCCTTCGCCAGCATCACCATGCTGCCGCCGTTGGCCTGCAGCAGATCAACGTAGGAGTCCATACGACCAGCAGTCGTTGGGCCAAGTGAGCCAGAAGCATAACCTTCTGGCGTCTTGGCCGGACCCGCGTAATACACCGGATGATCTTTGATGTACTGCGGCAAACCTTCGCCGTTATCAATACGCTCTTTCAGCTTGGCATGTGCAATGTCGCGCGCCACGATGATGGTGCCATTCAATGACAGGCGCGTGGAGACCGGATACGCCGACAGCAGCGCCAGAATCTCGCTCATCGGCTGGTTCAGATCGACATGTACCACTTCACCTTCGCCCTGCTGACGCAGCTCTTCCGGAATATAGCGGCCCGGATTATCTTCCATCTTCTCAATCCAGATGCCTTCGCGGTTGATTTTGGCTTTGATGTTACGGTCAGCGGAGCAGGACACACCCATGCCCACCGGGCAGGATGCGCCGTGACGTGGCAGACGCACTACGCGGATATCGTGCGCGAAGTATTTACCGCCAAACTGCGCGCCCAAGCCAAGCTCCTGCGACGCTTTCAGCAACTCTTCTTCCAGCTGCACATCGCGGAAGGCCTGACCATGTTCGTTGCCTTCAGTCGGCAGTGAATCGTAGTAGTGGGTTGAAGCCAGCTTAACGGTTTTCAGTGTGCTTTCTGCGGAGGTGCCGCCGATGACAAAGGCGATGTGGTACGGCGGGCAGGCCGCGGTGCCCAGCGACATCATCTTATCGACCAGGTAGTTCTTCAGCTTAGCTGGCGTAATCAGCGCTTTGGTTTCCTGATACAGATAGGTTTTGTTAGCGGAACCGCCACCTTTAGCAATGCACAGGAATTTGTACTCGTCGCCATCCACGCTGTAGAGATCGATCTGCGCCGGCAGGTTGGTACCGGTATTCACCTCTTTATACATATCCAGCGCGGCGTTCTGTGAGTAGCGCAGGTTATCTTCAATAAAGGTGTTGTAGACGCCCTGTGACAGCGCGGCTTCATCGCCGCCACCGGTCCAGACGCGCTGGCCTTTTTTACCCATGATGATGGCGGTGCCGGTGTCCTGACAGGTTGGCAGCACGCCTTTCGCGGCAATTTCCGAGTTACGCAGGAACTGCAGCGCGACATATTTATCGTTCTTGCTGGCTTCATCATCGGCAAGGATCGCGGCGACCTGCGCCTGGTGCGAAGCGCGCAGCATAAAGGACGCATCATGGAATGCCTGCTTCGCCAACAGCGTCAGCGCTTTAGGATCGACTTTCAGGACTTCTTCGCCATCGAAGTTGGCCACCGAGACGTAATCACGGCTCAGCAGATAGTATTCAGTATCATCTTTGGCGAGAGGAAACGGATTCTGGTAATAGAAGGGTTTGTTCGACATGTTGGCTCACTTAGCTTCGTGTTGCCCGCCAGCATGACGGGCGACAAATTAGGCAATCTGTTATTTGATTTTTCTCTCGCCAGCCCTCCGCAGGGGCTGACTGGCGAGCATCATAACATTTTCACGGTAATACGCGGCTCCGTTTTAACATCGAAGCAACATCATCAGAACATCATCACCATCCATGGATAGGCGACAACCATCAGCAGAACCAGGAACAACGCACCGAAGATGGTACCGAGACGCCAGTAATCTTTGGTTGGCAGATAGCCGCTGCCGTAGTAAATCGGGCTTGGGCCGGTGCCGTACGGGGTGATAATGCCCATCACGCCGAGAGAAACACACATCATCAAACAGAATACCGGCATGTTGATGCCCGGGATGGAGGCGGCAATGGTCAACATCGCTGGCAGCAGCGCCGTGGTGTGCGCCGTGGTACTGGCGAACAGGTAGTGCAGCAGATAGAAGGCGACTAACAGGACCACGGCAGAAACTTGCGGGTCATAGCCTTGTAGCAGCATCGCACCTTCTTTACCGAGCCAGGCGATGAAGCCAACGCGTGCTAAGCCATCGGCGAGGGCGACCAGCGTGGCGAACCAGGCAAAAGTGTTCCAGGCTGCTTTGTTGCTGGTGATGTCATTCCAATTCAGTACACCGGTCCACAGCATCAGCACGATAACCAACAGTGCGGCCATCGCCGGTTCAATCCACGCCGTGGCGAAGATCCACATCATCAGCGCAGCCACCACGAAGCCCAGCAGCAGGATTTCGTTGCGTTTCAGTTTGCCCAGTTTCGCCAGCTCAGCAGTCGCCCAGCGCGGCACTTCATCATTCACTTTCACTTCTGGCGGATAGAGCCAGTAGGCCAGCAGCGGCATGGTAAGAATCAGCAGCACACCCAGCGGCAGGAAGGCGAGGAACCACATGCCCCAGGAAATATCGAAGCCGACCACGCTTTTCACCAGCGCCAGCGCCAGCAGGTTAGGTGCCAGAGCCGAAAGGAACATTGAACTGGTGATACACGCGGCGGTGATCGCTACCCACATCAGGTAAGAACCAATCTTGCGTGCGCTCGGATCGTTAGGTTTTGAACCGTAGAGCGGCGGCAGGTTGGCGATAATCGGATAGATGGTACCGCCACTGCGTGCGGTGTTCGACGGCGTAAACGGCGCCAGCAGCAGGTCAGCGAAGGTAATCGCATAACCGAGCGTCAGGCTACGACGACCAAGATATTTCACCAGAATCAGCGCCAGGCGGCGACCAAACTGGGTTTTATCGTAGCCCGCAGCGAACATAAAGGCACCGAAGATCAGCCAGACCGTGGAATTGCCGAAGCCGCTCACTGCCCATTTGAATGACTGCGCGGCGGTTTTGAACTTGGGATCGGCCAGTTCCGCTGGGCTAAACAGCACCCATTGGCTGAACAGCGCAATGATCACCACGCCGGTCAAGCCGATGACCGCGCCGGGTAGCGGCTCAAAAATCAATCCAACAATCACCCCGACAAAAATGGCAAAGAAGTGCCATGCGTAAGGTTCGAGTCCTGCCGGCGTTGGCACCAGCAGCAACAGCACAGCGACAACAATTGGCAGGCACAACATAATCAGGCGGTTCTTTTTCCCCGGTGCCGCAGGCGGCGCGGGTAGTGATTCACTCTGGGTGGTTTGTGTGTTCATAGTTTTGGTCTGCAAGTTATGGAGATGCGGTTATACGCCCCGAACTAAGTGGGTTTATTTAGTTACAAAACCCTTGTAGCAGATTAGTCGTGACATTTAAAACTGAGTTTTAATAAATCGCTATTTGCAAAATTCGATGCGCGAATTATCTATTGAATGTGAATATGATGCGATTAATTAAAATATCTATTTTGATCTAGATCAATAAAATTTATTCGTGTTTTTTTTGCATTAAGCGTGCGCCTGTTAATAAACGAACCATTAGGTGAAAATTAACTGTGTAAGGCAAACGAAACGCCACAAATCAAGCAAAAAACAGAGGAGGGTGATGATTTATCTTTATGATAAGGCTGGTTTTGTTTTAAATGTAAGGAAAAAGTTGATTTTTGTCAAGTCTTGGTTAAAACTTAGCGGAACGCAGCTTTCAGCAATGAGCATCAAATATTATTTTCATGCGTAAAACTTATATAACTAACGAATAAGGTTATGTAAGTAAATAAAATGGTATATTTATGGCATGAAGTCGGACCACTCAAATAAATATAAATTCCTCCGAACCGCCAAAGAATTGAATACAAAATTTCTTAATTCTGGAGTTGCTCATCATGAATACGCTCACCCCGATTCTTAATCCGCTTACGCTACCGAAAGGTGCGGTGCTCAAAAACCGTTTGGTTATGGCACCGATGACCACCTGTACCGGTTACTTTGACGGCGGTGTTACCAGTGACCTTGTCGAATATTATCGCGTGCGTGCCGGCAGCATCGGCACCGTGATTGTTGAATGCTGCTTTGTTGATAACCGCGGCCCGGCGTTCCCTGGCGCGCTCGGCATCGATAGCGATAACAAAATTCCCGGCCTGGCGAAAATCGCGCACGCCATCAAGTCTCAAGGCTCCAAAGCGATCCTGCAGATTTATCACGGCGGCCGTATGGTGGAACCTGCGCTGATCGGCGGTAAAACCCCGGTCGCGCCTAGCGCCATCGCCGCACCGCGTGAAGGCGCCACCACGCCACAAGCGCTGACGGCAGAAGAAGTCGACGTGATGATCACCAAGTTTGGTGATGCGGTGAACCGTGCCATCAAAGCCGGCTTTGATGGCGTGGAAATTCACGGCGCAAATACCTATCTGATCCAACAGTTCTACTCGCCAAACTCGAACCAGCGCGACGATAAATGGGGCGGCAGCCGCGATAATCGCGCCCGTTTCCCACTGGAAGTGCTGGAGATCACCCACAAAATGGCCGACCGTTTTGCCGCGGCGGATTTCGTCATTGGTTATCGTTTCTCACCGGAAGAGCTGGAAGTCCCAGGTATCCGCTGGGATGACACGCTGTACCTGCTGGAAAAACTGGCCGAACGCGGCCTCGATTACGTGCACTTCTCCGTCGGCCAACTGCTGCGTCCGTCGATAGTCGATACCCAGGATCCTACGCCGCTGATCACCAAATACCTTGCCCAGCGCTCACCAAACCTGGCGAAAGTGCCGGTGATTGGCGTCGGCGGCATTGTGAATAAAGAAGATGCCGAGAATGCGCTGGAGCACGGTTTCGATCTGGTTGCGGTCGGTAAAGCCTGTATCGCCTATCCGGACTGGGCCGATCGCGCGATCAAAAATCAGCATATGGAGCTGTACATTGACAGCACCAAGCGCGAAGAGCTGACCATCCCGGAACCGCTGTGGCGCTTCTCGCTGGTGGATGCGATGATTCGCGACGTCAGCGATACCGGGCGTAAGTACAAAGCCGGCGTTTATCAGGCCAAAGTCGAAGCCGAAGCGCTGAAGCTGAAAATCAACGTGACGCTGGATACCGACCGTATTACCGACATTTCACTGGTGCCGGATCCGAGCCTCGATGTCGACTTCACCAGTACCTTCGAGAGCCTGCGTGAACGCATTCTTGTGGCGAACAGCCCACACGTGGATGCCATTACCGGCGCCACTACGCAGAGTGAAGCGCTGAAAAAAGCGGTATCACGCGCCATGACCACCTCAAGCAAAGAGTATGTGATTGAGGAGGGCGGTAACCCTAACGCACCGGTTAATTACGATGTGGTGGTGGTGGGCACCGGCGGTGCCGGTCTGGCGGCAGCGATTCAGGCGCATGACGATGGCGCACGCGTGGTAATCATCGAGAAGATGCCCACCATCGGCGGCAACACCATTAAAGCCTCAGTGGGTATGAACGCGGCCGAAACCCGTTATCAGAAGCTGAAAGGCATTGAAGACAGTAAAGAGCTGTTCTACGAAGAGACGCTGAAGGGCGGCAAATTCAAAAATAATCCGATACTGCTGCGCGAATTTGTTGAGCAAGCACCTGAAGCGATTGAGTGGCTGGCGGCGAAAGAGATCGAGCTGTGCGACATCACTATCACCGGCGGTATGAGCATCGATCGTACGCATCGTCCGGAAGATCGTTCTGCGGTGGGAGGCTTCCTGATTAGCGGCCTGGTTAAAAATGTGAATCAGCGCAATATCGAAGTGCTGCTGGAAACCTCGGTGGCCGAAATCCTGGTGGAAAATGGCGCAGTCACCGGCGTTAAAGTGGTGGATGAGTACAACGATAGCCGTATCATCAACGCTAAAAGCGTGATTGTGGCCACCGGTGGCTTCAGTGCAAACCGCGAGATGGTGGTGAAATATCGCCCTGAGCTGGATGGTTTCGTGACTACCAACCACAAAGGCGCTACCGGCAGCGGCATTGCCATGTTGCAACACATCGGCGCGGATACGGTGGATATGGGCGAGATTCAGATTCACCCAACGGTTGAGCAAACCACCTCGTATCTGATTTCCGAAGCGATGCGCGGCGGCGGAGCAATCCTGGTCAGTCAGGCGGGCAAGCGTTTCTACAACGAAATGGAAACCCGCGACAAAGTTTCTGCCGAGATCATCGCCCTGCCTGAGAAGAGCGCGTGGATCATTTTTGATGAGCAGGTTCGTGCTAACAACAAAGCGGCTGACGAATACATCGCCAAAGGCTTCGTGATTAGCGCACCAACGCCACACGAGCTGGCGGTGAAACTCAATATGGATCAGGAAGCGCTGCAAACCACGCTGGGTCGTTACAACGAGTTCGTGGCGAAGCAGGACGACGAAGATTTTGGCCGTAAAACGGCGCTGCGTCATCCGCTGAACAAAGGTCCGTATTTTGCGATTCGTATCGCACCGGGCGTGCACCACACCATGGGCGGCGTGACAATCAACACCGATACCGCGGTGCTGGATGCACAGAAAGCAGTGATTCCAGGTGCGTGGGCGGCAGGTGAAGTGGTCGGTGGCATCCACGGTGCTAACCGCATCGGCGGTAACGCGGTGGCCGATATCATCATCTTTGGTATCAAAGCCGGCCACAATGCCGCTAAACTGGCGCTAGGACACTAAGCTGTAAAGATGCCCGCCTTGTGCGGGCATCGTTTTCTTTAGAGGCATGCAATGACCGATGGCGTCTTCTCTTACTCTGCCGTACTTATGGGTTCGCCCATTCTGCTCAAACTCTTCGACGACAATCCCACGCTAGCCCGCCAGGTTTTCCAACTCATCAAGCAGCAAGAAAATCTGTTCACCGTTAATCGCGCTGAATCCGAAGTGATGTCGATCAATCAGGCCGCAGGCCGGAATCCGGTGGTGGTGAGCGAGCCGGTTTTCGCTTTGATTAGCGTGGCACACGCCGTGAGCTTGCTACCGGATAGCGCGTTTAATTTCACTATCGGGCCGGTGGTGAAGCGCTGGAAGATTGGATTTCAGGGACGCGCGGTGCCGCCGGCAAACGAGATTGCTGCTCTGTTGAAACTGACCGATCCGCATCAGGTGGTGCTTAATTCCGCCGATTGCTCGGTATTTCTGCTGCAGTCGGGCATGGAGATCGATCTCGGCGCCATCGCCAAAGGCTATATCGCCGATCGCGTACAGGCGTTTCTGCGTCAGCAGGGCGTGCAGCAGGCGCTGATTAATCTGGGCGGTAATGTGCAAACGCTGGGCTCGCCGCCGCATGAACCGCAAGGTTGGGGCATCGGTCTGAAAAAACCTTTTGGACGTGATGATGAGCTGTTAGGCGTGCTGCAAGTGCAGGGTAAATCGGTGGTGACGTCGGGCATTTACGAGCGTTATTTCGAACGGGATGGCCGCTGCTGGCACCATATTTTTGATCCGCAAAGCGGCTATCCGCTCGATAATGAACTGCTGAGCGTGACGGTGATTTCCGATCGCTCAATTGATGGCGATATCTACACCACGCTGCTCTACGGCATGGGCGTAGAGCGAGGGCTGGCGTATCTCGCTGACCAGCCCGATATCGATGCGGTATTTGTTACGCGCGATCGGCAGATTATCTGCTCCTCGCCGCGCCACTTCCAATTCCAGCAGCGCGATTTCGCCTGGCAGCTCCGTTACTGACAATATTGCTGCAGCAGCGAATGGTATTCCGGCTGCAAGCGATAGCGATATACCGGGCGACCGGTGGCGCCATAGTGAATGCTGGTGAACAGGATATTAATCTGCGCCAGCCAAATCAGGTATTTACGGCAAGAGACGCGCGATATATTCACTTCGGCCGCCAGCTCATCGGTCGAGAACTCATGACCCGGATGGGCGTCAATCCACTGACACAGCGTGCGTAGCGTCTGCGGTGTTAACCCTTTTGGCAGGCGCTTATTATCGTGTTGCGTTGCCGGGCTGCCGTGAATCAGCAAATCAACATCGGATTGCTGATAGTAATGCTGATTGTCCATCAGCGACTTCTTCTGCCGCCAGCCGGTCAGCGCCTCTTCAAAACGCGGGAACTGGAAGGGTTTGATCAGATAATCCACCACGCCGTAGTGCAGCGAAGTTTTGATATTCTCTGCATCCGCCGCTGACGAAATGATGATCACTTCCACCGCGCTTTGCGCCGTGCGCAGTTCCGGTAACAGATCGAGACCATTCTCCTGCTGCATATAGATATCCAGCAGCACCAGATCGACTGCGGTATCGCTATTGAACAGGATCTCCTTCGCCTGCTTCAGCGTTGAGGCGGTGCCACAACAGTGAAAGCCCTGAATCTGGCCGATATAAGCGCGATTAAGCTCGGCGACCATGGCGTCATCATCGACCACTAACACATTGATCATGCGGATTGGTTTCCTCCATCCCAGGGAAGTTGGACTAAAAATTGGGTAAACACGCCGGGTTCTGACTCTACGCTTACGCTGCCACCGATATGCTCGGTTTGTTGCTGCAGCAAAAACAGCCCGACACCGCGGTTTTCACCTTTGGTGGAGAAGCCTTTTTCAAAAATCGTGGCGAGGCGATCGGCTTCAATGCCTGGGCCATCGTCACTCACTTCACAGGTTAACCAACCATTTTGGTAGTGCAGCATCACGTGAATCTCGCCTTCAACCTGCTCGCTCAGCGCATCCAGCGCGTTTTCAATTAGATTGCCGATCACCGTAATCAGCGCCGCCATCTGCTCTTCATTACCGCTGTCGGGCAGGAAGCTGGCATCGCTAATGGTCAGGCGATGGCCGCAATCCGAGGCGCGGTTGATTTTACTCAGCAAAAATCCGGCAATCACCGGCGATTTTATTTTGTCGAGCAGGAAACCAATCTCCGTCTGGTAATTATTGGCGGTCTTGAGAATATAGCTCTCTACCTGCGTGTAGTTTTTCATATGCAGCAGGCCGAGAATCACGTGCAGCTTATTCATAAACTCGTGCGAGCGTTCACGCAGCGCATCCACGTAGTTTACCATGCCGGTCAGGCGCTGCATTAGCTGACTGATTTCCGTTTTATCCCTGAAGGTGCAAACCGCGCCGATAATCCGGCCCTGGTTGCGCACCGGCACGGTATTACTTAGCAGCACGCGGCCATTAACATTCAGCTCCTGATCGCGCCGCGCCCGTCCGCTTTGCAGCACATCACGCAGATGATCGTTGATCACCGACGCATCATAGATGCGATCGCCGGTGATTGTGCCCATGGAATCATTGAGCAGCGCACGCGCCGCCTGATTGACCAGCGTAACCTGGGCTTGCTCGTCCATCGCCACCACGCCCTCTTTTAGCGAGTTTAAAATCGCCTGGCGCTGTTCAAACAGCGTGGAGATCTCGTAGGGTTCGAGTCCAAACAGAATGCGCTTCAGCACGCGTACCAGCACCAGGGTGCCAATCGCGCCCGCCAGCGTACCAATAAAAATGGTCCACAGAATGCTCCAGCGGCTTTCGTTGATCTGCACGCTGACCGCATCCAGTGAGATGCCTATCGCCACCACGCCAATTTGTTGGTGCTGCGCGTTGAAGACCGGCGTGAAGACGCGCAGCGCTTTCGCTAGCGAACCTTGGTTCACCGAGACATTTTCATGGCCGCGCAGCGCGGGTTCGAGATCGTCGCCGATGAAGTGTTTGCCAATCAGTTCGGGGTTGCGATGTGAATAGCGGATGCCGTCCATGTTGGTCACGGTAATGAACAGCAAATTATTGGTTTCCTCAACCGCTTTGGCGATTGGCTGGATGCGCGTGCCATCCGGCGGATAGGTCAGCGCACGCTGTATTTCAGGCGAATCGGCCAGCGTGCGCGCCACGGCCATGGCTTTATCCTCCAGCTGCGCGCGGGTGGCCGCGCCAATCTGGAAAAAATAGAACATGTGCACACTGAGCAGCACCAGCACAATTACCGCGCTGAGCATCAGGGTGACCAGCGTATTGAGCTTCATCGGCTGCTTGCGCGCCGTTATTCCTTGCTGTGGAGAAGACATGATCGCTCTCGGCGGAGAAGAGGGCGGTTATTATGACGGATAAATGCGTGCAGGTCGCGCACCAGGTAAGGTTGCCATTCATGGCGTAATACCGAACAGTTAAGCGCTGAGCGACTTTCGTTCGCCATCGGCTG
>NZ_AKIU01000066.1:0-15530 GCF_000282675.1 Pantoea sp. GM01
GGAGGAAGATGCTGCCATATGTGAGTTTTGAAGTGGCATGTGGCAGCGTCTCCTTCCCCCGCTTGCGGGGGAAGGCTGGGATGGGGGACAGCGAGCACTCATCATAAAAACCAAAATAAGCAGGAGAACATCGACTATGCGTTTTAATCCGATTGTAACCGGGCTGCTGGCGGCGACGCTGTTCAGTGCTGGCGTGGCTCAGGCAAAAGAACTGAAATCTATCGGCGTGACGGTCGGCGATCTCGCCAACCCGTTCTTCGTGCAGATCACTAAAGGCGCGGAGCTTAAGGCGCGGGAGCTGGCGGGTGATAAGGTCAACGTGACGCTGGTGTCGAGCGGCTACGATCTTGGCCAGCAGGTGGGGCAGATTGATAACTTTATCGCCGCCAAAGTGGACATGATTATCCTCAACGCCGCCGATTCCAAAGGTATTGCGCCTGCGGTGAAACGTGCGCGTGATGCCGGCATTGTGGTGGTGGCGGTGGACGTGGCGGCAGATGGCGCCAACGCCACCATCACATCCGATAACACCGCCGCCGGTGCGATGGCGTGTAAATACATTTCCGATCGTCTGAAGGCCAAAGGCAACGTCGTCATCATCAACGGGCCGCCGGTCTCGGCGGTGCAGAACCGCGTGGAAGGCTGCATGACCGAGCTGAAAACCCATCCGGATATCAAACTGCTCTCCTATAACCAGAACGCCAAAGGCAGCCGCGAAGGAGGGCTGGAGGTGATGACCGGCCTGCTGTCGGCCAATCCGAAGATTGATGCGGTGTTTGCCATCAATGACCCTACCGCGATTGGCGCCGATTTAGCAGCGAAACAGGCGCAGCGTAATGAGTTCTTTATTGTGGGCGTCGATGGATCGCCTGACGGTGAAGAGGCGCTGAAACGCAAAGGCTCGCTGTTCGTTGCGACGCCAGCGCAGGATCCGCAGGTGATGGCGGCGAAAGCGGTAGAGATCGGTTACGACATTCTGCAGGGCAAACCGGCGCCGGATAAGCCGGTGTTGATCCCGGTGACGATGATCGATCGCAACAGCGTGAGCGGCTACAAGGGCTGGACGGTGAAATAATTGCGGTTTTCCCTCACCCCAGCCCTCTCCCGCAAGCGGGCGAGGGGGCTGCCCGAGAGAGTTGAAAGTTTTACGTTTGCTCCACCTCTTCATTCCCTCTCCCGCCAGCGGGAGAGGGTTAGGGTGAGGGACAGCGCGCACTCACCTAAAAAAGGAGGAGCCAATGCAACGCTCTGAAGTGAATGCGATCTTACAACGTACACGCGAATTCTTTATGCGTCAGGATGTGCATCTGCCGCCATGGGCCGATTACGGCCTCAGCCAGTGGCGCGCGCAGGATAAACACCATGCTGACGAACTGCTGGCACTGCACCTCGGCTGGGACGTCACTAGCTTCGGCGCCGACGATTTTAATCAAACCGGTTTAACCCTGTTCACGCTGCGCAACGGCTCGCGCGGGGGTCAGCCGTGGGGCAAGCCCTACGCGGAGAAGATTATGCATGTGCGCGAAGGGCAGCTAACGCCGATGCATTATCACCCGCAAAAGATGGAAGACATCATCAATCGTGGCGGCGGCAATCTGATCGTCACACTGCATAACCGCGCTGGTCATCAACTGGCGGATACGGCGGTGGACGTCACGCTTGATGGCATCCGCCAAACCCATGCCGCTGGCTCGCAGTTACGCTTATCGCCCGGCGAAAGCGTCACGTTGCTGCCCGGCATCTGGCACAGCTTCTGGGGCGAAGAGGGCTACGGCGATGTGCTGGTGGGTGAAGTCTCGATGCCCAACGACGACGAACATGACAACGTATTTCTCACGCCGCTGGCGCGGTTCAATCCGCTTGATGAAGATGAAGAACCGCGCTGGCTGCTGTGTAACGAATATCACCGCTGGCTGGCATAAAGGAGCGCATCATGGCACTGATCTCGCTGGCGCAGGGCTTAGCCCATGCGCAACAAAATGGTTACGCGCTCGGCGCGTTTAACGTCCTCGACACGCATTTTCTGCGCGCGCTGTATCAGGCTGCTGAACAGCAGCGCTCACCGTTTATTATCAGTATTGCCGAGGTGCATTTTAAATATGTCAGCCTCGAATCTTTGGTCGCGGCGGTACGCACCGAGGCCGCACTGCACGATATTCCGGTGGTGCTGCATCTCGATCACGGCTTGCATTTTGAAGCGGTAATGCAGGCGATTCGCCTCGGCTTTACCTCGGTGATGTTTGATGGATCGACGCTCAGCTACGACGAAAACGTGCGTCAGACGCGCGAAGTGGTGAAGATGTGCCACGCGCTCGGCGTATCGGTGGAGGCAGAGCTCGGCGCGGTAGGCGGCGATGAAGGTGGCGCACTGTTTGGTGAGGCCGATAGTAATAAATTCACCGATCCGGCACAGGCCGCTGATTTCGTCCATTCGACCGGTATTGATTGTCTGGCAGTAGCGATTGGCAATGCGCACGGCAAATATAAAGGCGAACCGAAGCTCGACTTCGACCGATTGGCGGCGATTCGTTCTACGGCTGGCATTCCGCTGGTGCTGCATGGCGGATCCGGGATTAGCGATGCCGATTTCCGGCGTGCTGTCAGCCTCGGCATCAACAAAATTAACTTCTATACCGGCATGTCGCAGGCGGCGCTCGGGGCGATTGAAACGCAAATCACCGAGCGTGATGCGCGCTACGACGCCTTCGCCGAGCTGCTGATGGCGGTGGAGCGCAATATCGCCAACGTGGTGGCGCAACAGATGCAGGTATTTGGCAGCGCCGGGAGGGCCTGAGATGGAGGGGCGTTGCGGCATCATCGGGGCGGGTAGCATGCTGGTGGATCACGTTCAGCGAATCAGCCACTGGCCGGAACAAGGCTGGCTGGCGGATATTCAGCACAGTGAAAAAAGCAGCGGCGGTGCCGCGCTCAACGTGCTGTTCACTCTTGCGCGCATGCAGGTAAATCTGCCGCTGGCGGGCGTTGGTATGATTGGTGAGGACAGCGATGGCGACTTCATCCTGCAGTTGCTGGACGAGCATCACATCGATCGCCAGTTTGTGCTGCGCACCCGAAGCATCAACACCGCGATGACGCAGGTGATGACCACGCCGGATGGCCAGCGCACCTTCTTCCACGCGCGCGGCGCCAATGGTCAGCTCGATTTATCGCATTTCGCGGCTGTCACCACCTCGCACCGTATTTTTCACCTCGGCTATTTGCTGCTGCTTGATAGCCTTGATGTGCCCGATGCCGAGTTCGGTACGCGCAGCGCACGGCTGCTGGCACAGATGCAGCAGCGTGGTTATCTCACTTCACTCGATTTGGTGTCGCGCGTCGGCGAGTATCGTCCGCTGGTGGTACCCGCGCTGCGCTGGCTCGATTATCTGGTCATTAACGAACTGGAAGCGCAAGCGCTCACGGGCGTCAGTTTGCGCACACCACAAGGACTGGCGGCATCCGCCGCGTTTGCCGAGGCGGCGACGTGGTTGCTGCAGCAAGGCGTGCGCCAGCGGGTGGTGATTCATGCGCCGGAAGGCGCGTGGGGCCAGCAAGCGGACGGAGAAGGGCGTTGGCAACCTGCATGGTGCTTAGCGCCAGAAGAGATTGTTGGCAGCGTGGGGGCGGGCGATGCGTTTTGTGCGGGAGTGTTATACGCCAGCCATGAAGGCTGGTCGCTGACGGACACACTGCGGCTGGCGCATACCTGCGCCTGTTTTAATCTGCATGCAGCAAATGCGCTGGACGGCACGCGGCCACTGGCCGAGATGCAGCGCTGGATGGCTCAGGCAATCTGCGTTTCGCGCGCTGCGGACGAGGGGCGCATCACGTCGGCGGAGAAGACGTAGCCGAGCCCGCGAATAGTGCGGATCAGGCTGGGCTGATGCGGATTGGCTTCTATTTTGCGCCGCAGACGCATAATCAGCACATCTATAGTGCGATCGAACACCTCAAGACTTTCGCTGTGCGTCAGCTCCAGCAGCTGATCGCGGGTTAACACTTTACGCGCGTGCACCACCAGCGCGCGTAGCAGGGCATATTCTCCCTGCGTCAGTGGCACACTTTCACGCTGTGGATTGAATAACTGACAGCGCGCATCATCCAGACGCCAACCGTTAAATTGCCAGCCCTCATCCGCTAAATATTCTGGCTGCGTCAGCCGACCGCAGCGGCGTAGGGCCGCACGCGCACGCGCTACCACCACGCGCGGATTAAAGGGTTTGGCGATGTAATCGTCGGCCCCCATTTCCAGTCCGACTACCATATCCGCCTCCGATCCCATGCCGGTTAGCATGATCACCAGCAGGTCGGGTCGTTGCCGCTGCATCTGCTGCAGCACCAGCAAACCGTTGGTATCAGGCAGCATCATATCCAGCATCACCAGCGAAATGTCCGGATGCTGGGCCAGCAGCGCCAGCGCATCTTTACCCTGATGGCAGCTATAAACGGTAAACACATGTTCATTCAACACATCGTGCAGCAGTTCGCACACTGCTCGATCATCATCAACCACCAGAATCGCGGGCTTCATGGACGCGCCTCTTTTGTTACGAAAGGGTTAAAAGCAGTGTAACCCGCGGTTTTTTACCTGCTGATTCAGGCAACAGAAACGTGAGCGCCATCGCCTGGCAGAGTGCGAAAGCGTGCAGTGCCGCAATATTTTGAGCGTTGAACAGCCAGAGGGGAAAACGATTGCGCGGCGCCGGTGCAATGCACCATAATCGCGCCTCGTTCTGGTTCAGAATTATCCTAACCGTAACCGCAATTGAAAACGTAATCGATTGCGTCGGGGAGTGGCATAGCTATTGCTATATGGACAGGGGAAAGCGGAAGGTTTTACCACCTTTTGTCCAGTTTGCTTCGCTTTCAATACAACAATAAGCATGTAAACCACATTGGCAAGGAGCGCGCGCATTCGTGCCGACTCCGCTCATGAGAGATGATGATGTTAGAAAAACTCTTCAAATTAAAAGCGCACAACACAACGGTTCGCACCGAAATCATTGCGGGTCTCACCACCTTCCTGGCAATGGCTTATATCCTGTTTGTTAACCCGAGCATTCTCGGTGCAACTGGCATGGATAAAGGGGCGGTCTTCGTGGCGACCTGTCTGGCGGCGGCGATTGGCTGCGTATTAATGGGTCTGATCGCTAACTATCCGATTGCGCTCGCGCCGGGTATGGGCCTCAACGCCTTCTTTACCTATACCGTGGTTCTGCATATGGGTTACACGTGGCAAGTCGCGCTCGGCGCGGTGTTCTTGTCGGCGGTGATCTTCTTTGCCATGTCGCTTTTCAAAATTCGTGAGTGGATTATTAACAGCATTCCGCTGCCGCTGCGGGCTGGTATTGGCGCAGGTATCGGTCTGTTCCTGGCGATTATCGCCCTGGAAGGCGCGGGTATCGTGGTGGATAACCCAGCCACGCTGGTTGGCCTGGGCGATCTGACCAAACCGGGTCCGCTGCTGGCGCTGCTCGGCTTCTTCATCATTGTGGTGCTGGAAGCGCGTCGCGTCACCGGTGCGGTGCTGATCGGTATTCTGGTGGTGACGTTCATTTCGATGGGCATTGGCCTGACGCCATTTGGCGGCGTGTTCTCCGCTCCGCCCTCCATCGCGCCAACCTTTATGCAGCTGGATATCGCGGGTGCCTTCAACGTGGGGCTGGTCAGCGTGATTTTCGCCTTCCTGTTCGTTGACGTTTTCGATAACACCGGGACATTACTGGGCGTGACCAAGCGCGCGGGTTTAGCGGATGAGAAGGGTAACGTGCCGAAAATGGGCCGTGCGCTGATTGCCGATAGCGCCGCAGCGCTGTTCGGTTCGCTGCTCGGTACCTCAACCACCACCAGCTATGTGGAATCTGCTGCGGGCGTCAGCGCCGGTGGCCGCACTGGTTTGACGGCGATTGTGGTAGCGATTCTGTTCCTGCTGAGCCTATTCTTCTCGCCGCTGGCGGGCAGCGTTCCTGTATATGCAACTGCACCTGCGCTGCTGTTTGTAGCGGTGCTGATGGCGTCTGGTTTAGCGGATATTGACTGGAAAGACATCACCACCGCGGCACCGGTTACCGTGACGGCGTTGACCATGCCACTGACCTACTCCATCGCCAACGGTATTGCGTTTGGTTTCATTACCTGGACGGTGGTTAAGCTGCTCAGCGGTCGCACCAAAGAGGTTAATCCGGCGCTGATTATTCTGTCGATTCTGTTTGTGATCAAACTGGGTTGGCTGAGCGCGTAAGCCTTACTTAACGGAAGCCCGCTCGGGCTTCCGTGTCTGCTGTTGCAATCCTCTGCCTATTTTCTGCGTGAGTCCTCGCACTTCTTTTTGATGCTCACTTCTTTTCAGTCTCGTGCCGGCCTACGCTCTGCATGTTGTTTAAACCTGCCTGCAAAAAATGTGCTGTGAATGGCGGGATCGTGGAATGTCAACGCCGTGCAAATCTGTTTCACTACGGGTGTAGTGGAAAGAGTAAACCAAGGCTATGGAAGAGGATTCGGTAATGGATTACCCCATCAGTACGGCAACTCGTGTGTTCCCACCGCTAATTTTTGACGTGGGTAACAAAGGAGATCATCAAATGGAACAATTAACCAAACGGGTTGAACAGCTGGAAAAAACTACCCAGCAGATTCAGATGGATGTGGCTGTACTAACCGCGCGTTCAGAACATTTTTCTACCAAGGCGGATATCGAAAAGGTTCGAGCCGAGCAGGGCGTAATGCGTGTCGAGATTATGGGCGAGCTGGGGGCGCTTGAACAACGTATCGATAAAAAGTTTGATCGGATGGAAGAGAAATCCGAACTGAAGTTCGACAAAATTGATGCGAGATTCGAAAGAGTTGATCAAAGATTCAATCAGCTGGAGGAAAAAATATCTGCCTTAAATAACAGTTTAACCTGGAAAATCATGTTACCGACTTGCCTTCTGGTGTTGGCGTGGTTTGTTCAGAATATCGTCTTAAAGATGTCATGACGCGCTTTACTGCACTGTTCCGGCCCCACAAGGGCCGGAACTCATCATGATTATCTAAACGGCGGCTCGTTAAAGGTTCTGAGCTTTCTTGAGTGCAGCTTATCGCCCTCGGCACGCAGCAGTTCTACCGCGCAGATGCCGATCTGCAGGTGCTCAGATATCGCCCCTTCATAGAAGCGGTTCGCCTGACCGGGCAGTTTGATCTCGCCGTGCAGCGGTTTATCGGACACGCACAGCAACGTGCCATACGGCACGCGGAAGCGGTAACCCTGCGCAGCGATGGTGGCGCTTTCCATATCAACCGCCACGGCGCGGCTCAGGTTGAAGCGCAGCGCAGAAGCGGAGTAGCGCAGCTCCCAGTTACGATCATCGGTGGTGACGACTGTGCCGGTGCGCAGACGCTGCTTAACTTCCTCACCCGGCATACCACTCACTGCTTTGGTGGCGTCATACAGCGCACGCTGTACTTCGGCAATGCTGGGGATCGGGATATCGGGCGGCAATACGCTATCCAGCACATGGTCATCGCGCAGGTAGGCATGTGCCAGCACGTAATCGCCGATGGTCTGGCTTTCGCGCAGGCCGCCGCAGTGACCAATCATCAGCCAGGCATGCGGACGAATCACCGCCAGATGGTCGCAGATGGTTTTTGCATTGGACGGACCAACGCCAATATTGACCAGCGTAATACCGCGACGATTAGGCGAGGTCAGGTGCCAGGCGGGCATTTGATGCTTCTTCCACGCCAGATCGGACATCATTGCGGTCGGATCCTGGGTATCCGCGGTGATCACCACGTCACCGGCGCAGGCGAGGCTGTCATAAGGCGTGTTGGGGTCTTGCACCTGCTCAATGGCCCAGCGCACAAACTCATCAACATAGCGTGTGTAGTTGGTGAACAGCACGAACGGCTGGAAGTGCTCAACGCCGGTGCCGGTGTAATGACGCAGGCGCGCCAGCGAGAAATCGGTACGCAACGCATCAAAATGCGACAGCGGGAAAATCGCATTGGCATGGAACAGGCCATCGGCGGTTTCATCGCCAATCTGTGACAGTTCGGTGGTGGGGAAGTGGCGGGCGATGCTGGCGCTCATTGAGCGATCGAGCGACAGGCCGTCAATCACATAAGGATAAGGAATCTCCTGCTGTGACGGCTCCACTTCAATCAGCACCTCATACTCTTTCTCCAGCATCTGCAGCTGCTCGCTGAGATAGTGGCGCAACAGCGCCGGACGCGTGATGGTGGTGCTATAGCTGCCGGTATGGGTAAAGCGTCCCCATGCGCGGGTGCGGTTTTTCTGCGGGCCTTCGCCCAGCCAGGTAATGCGCAGCTGCGGGTAAACAAACAGCCCTTGCTGGCGAGCCGCTTCATCCGGTAGCTGCCCACTGGCCGTGAAATCGCGAATCGCGTTGCGCAAGGCATCAACGGCCGTGTCGTACAGACGCTCTAATTCGTCCAGCGCTTGCTGGCTGCTCAATCCGTTCCGTTGTGTATTCATGGGTTCTCCTTCAGGAAACGTGGACCGTTTTCACCAGAGCATAGCGGATAAACGCTTCACAACGATGAAGAATCTGTGATCGACCGCATTCTGCACCATCGCGGTGCTGGTGACTGGCGTAACCTTAGCTATGTTTATGATCAGCAGGGATGTTACATCGCGTGTCTCCAGTCCTGGAGCGATGCCAATGCAAAAAATCGCCCGCGTTTTCGTGAGTTGGCGAGGTTATTGCTTGATTTTCAATCGTGGCCTTCATAAACCTATGCTGTTGAGTTCAGGGCGCGCATTGATGCGTGACTGAAAGCAGGTCGCCATGCATGGCGATCCTTCGGGTTTTATAGGCCGCACTCTGTTCTGCCGCAGTTTCAGAAATTGATTTCTCCCAGGCCGTGGTATGGCTCCGTTCCTGACCCGTTGAGGATTGAAAGCATGTCTTTGAAATTCATAAAACACCCAATGAAGGTGGCGATAGCAGGTTGTTTAAGCGTGGCCTTTTACGCTCAGGCAGATATTAAAATTGGTGTGGCCGGTCCGTTCTCTGGGCCCAATGCGACCTATGGCGCGCAATACTGGAAAGGCGCGAGCCAGGCCGCGGAAGACATTAATGCCGCTGGCGGTATTAACGGTGAAAAAATTGTGCTGGTGCAGGGCGATGATGCCTGTGAACCGAAGCAGGCGGTATCGGTCGCCAACCGCTTGGTCGATCAAGACAAAGTGATGGCGGTAGTCGGCCACTTCTGCTCCTCATCCACTATGCCGGCGTCGGAAGTCTATGATGAAGCTGGCGTTCTGGCGATTACGCCCGGATCAACCAACCCGAAAATTACTGAACGCGGCATGAAAACCATGTTCCGCATGTGTGGGCGTGATGACCAGCAGGGCGCGATCGCCGCTGACTACATCATCGACAAGCTCAAGGCGAAGAAAGTGGTCATTATTCATGACAAAGACACTTACGGCCAGGGCTTAGCGGATGCCACCAAAGCCTCGCTCGAGAAGCGCGGCGTGAAAGAAGTGCTGTATGAAGGACTGTCGCGCGGTGAGAAAGATTTCAATTCGCTGGTAACCAAAATCGGTGCGCTGAAACCGGACGTGGTCTATTTCGGCGGATGCCATCCGGAAGCCGGTCCGCTGGTGCGCCAGATGCGTGAGCAGGGCGTGAATGCGGCCTTCTTCTCCGGTGATTGCATCGTGACCGAAGAGATGGTGACGGCGGCAGGCGGACCGCAATACACCAAAGGTGTGTATATGACCTTTGGCAACGATCCGCGCACCATTGCCGATGGCAAAGCCGTGATTGAGAAATTCCGCGCCGGTGGTTTCGAACCAGAAGGTTACACCTTATATGCCTACGCTTCAGTGCAGACGCTGGCGGCTGCCTACAAAGCGGCAGGAAAAGACAATGCGAAGGCCAGCGAATGGCTGAAAGCGAATAGCGTCGACACCGTGATGGGCAAAAAAGCCTGGGATGGTAAAGGCGATCTTAAAGTCTCGGATTACGTCGTTTATCAATGGGACGACAAAGGCAAATACCACCAGCTGTAATCGGCCACGCGGCCCCGCAACGTGCGGGGCCATTCGCGATTGAGCGCGAGCTGTGCGCTCCCATTGAGTACGAGACGACATTATGGACGCCTTTTTCTTACAGCAACTGATTAACGGTTTAACACTGGGGGCGGTTTATGGCTTGATCGCCATCGGCTACACCATGGTTTACGGCATCATCGGGATGATCAACTTCGCCCACGGCGAGGTGTATATGATCTCCGCCTATCTGTGCGCCATTGGCCTATCGCTGCTCAGCTTTTTCGGCATTCACTCCTTTCCGCTGCTGATTTTCGGCACCCTGATCTTCACCATCATTGTTACCTCAGCCTATGGCTGGGCGATTGAACGTATTGCCTATCGGCCGCTGCGTAACTCCACGCGCCTTGCGCCGCTGATTTCTGCGATCGGCATGTCGCTGATTCTGCAGAACTACGTGCAGCTCAGCCAGGGACCGAATCAGCAGGGGATTCCAACGCTGCTGACCGGTGTGCTGCGCATGGAGATTGATGGCGGCGTGGTGCAAATCACCTGGACCAAAATCTTTATCCTGATCGCGGCATTTTGCGGCATGGCGCTGCTGACGTGGATCATCCAGTACACCAGGTTGGGGCGTATCTGCCGCGCGGTGCAGCAAGATCGGCGCATGGCATCGATTCTCGGCATCAACACCGATCGCGTTATCTCGCTGGTGTTTGTGATTGGTGCGGCGATGGCCGGATTGGCCGGTGTACTGGTGACCATGAATTACGGCACCTTTGATTTCTATGCCGGATTTATCATTGGTATTAAAGCCTTCACGGCAGCGGTGCTCGGCGGTATCGGTTCGCTGCCCGGCGCGATGCTGGGCGGATTGCTGCTTGGCGTGGCGGAAGCGCAGTTCGCCGGCATGGTGAACTCGGATTACAAAGATGTGTTCTCGTTTTCGCTGCTGGTGGTGATTTTAATCTTCCGCCCGCAAGGATTGCTGGGACGACCGCTGGTCGCCAAAGTGTGAGGAAGCTTTGATGAATGCAATGACGCAAAATCCGTTGCGCCAGGCACTGCTCGACACGCTGTTGGCGGGGCTGATAGCGCTAGTGGTATTTGGGCCGATCGTTGGCATAGTACTTGACGGTTACAGTTTCAAACTGTCGCCACAGCGCGTGGCACTGCTGGTTGCCGTGGTGATGGCGGGGCGTTTGCTGTTTAGCCTGTTTGTGCACGCGCCCTTTGGTCAGCGCATGATGCGCAGGTTCGCCAGTAGCGATGATGGCGTTTACGTACGCGACCCGGGCTATCGATCGCGTTTGCGCTGGATATTGCCACTGCTGCTGATCGTGGCGCTGGCTTTTCCGTTTCTCTCCAGCAAATACCTGCTGACGGTGGCGATTCTCGGTCTGATTTACGTGCTGCTCGGGCTGGGTCTGAATATCGTGGTAGGCCTCGCCGGATTGCTCGATCTCGGCTATGTCGCCTTTTATGCCATCGGCGCATACGGCCTGGCGCTGGGCTATCAATATCTTGGCTTGGGTTTCTGGAGCATGCTGCCGCTGGCGGCGCTGCTGGCCGCCTTTGCCGGGGCGCTACTCGGTTTTCCGGTGCTACGCATGCACGGCGATTACCTGGCCATTGTTACCCTCGGCTTCGGTGAAATTATCCGTCTGGTGCTGACAAACTGGCTCTCCTTTACCGGCGGTCCGAACGGTGTTTCCGTTCCGTCGCCGACCTTTTTCGGCCTTGAGTTTGCCCGACGCGCGCGCGAAGGCGGCGTGCCGTATCACGAGTTCTTTCATGTCACCTACAACCCAAACATGAAGTTTATCTTCATTTATGTGGTACTGGTTTTGGTGGTGCTGCTGGTGTTGTGGATCAAACATCGCCTGACGCGCATGCCGATTGGCCGCGCCTGGGAAGCGCTGCGTGAAGATGAAATTGCCTGTCGCGCGATGGGGCTCAATCACGTATTGGTTAAGCTTTCCGCCTTCATGCTGGGTGCTTCCACGGCAGGCATTGCCGGGGTGTTTTTTGCCAGCTATCAGGGGTTCGTCAATCCCACTTCGTTTACCTTTTTTGAATCGGCACTGATCCTCGCCATTGTGGTGCTCGGGGGTATGGGTTCGACGTTGGGCGTGGTGCTGGCAGCATTTGTCCTGACGGTGGCACCTGAACTGCTGCGCAGCTTTGCCGAGTATCGCGTGCTGCTGTTCGGCATGTTGATGGTGCTGATGATGATATGGCGGCCGCGCGGTTTGGTGCGCACGGCGCGCGTTGGTGTGCCGCTACGCAAAGGAGTGCGTCATGAGTGATGCCATTCTGCAAGTGAACAACCTGATGATGCGCTTCGGCGGCATTAAAGCGTTGAATGATGTCAGCCTGGCGGTAGAACGCGGTTCGGTCACCTCTCTGATTGGCCCTAACGGCGCAGGCAAAACCACGGTGTTTAACTGCCTGACCGGCTTTTATCGCGCGAGCGGTGGCCGCATTGTGCTGAATGCTAACCAGCGCAGCACCGATGTGATTCAGGTGCTGGGGCAGAAAATCCATGCGGCAGACTTGATTAATCCGGCACGGCTGGGTTCGCGCCTCTGGTACAAAATGTTTGGCGGGGCGCATCTGGTTAACCGCGCTGGGCTGGCGCGCACCTTCCAGAATATCCGCCTGTTCCGTGAGATGTCGGTGATTGAGAATCTGCTGGTGGCGCAGCATATGCAGGTCAATCGCCAGCTGCTAGCGGGTGTACTGAACACGCGCGGCTATCGCGAAGCGGAGAACCGCGCGCTGGATCGCGCCTTCTACTGGCTGGAAAATGTTGATTTGGTCTCCAGCGCTAATCGGCTGGCGGGCACGCTCTCTTATGGCCAGCAGCGCAGGCTGGAGATTGCGCGCGCCATGTGTACGCGGCCAGAGTTAATTTGCCTGGACGAGCCGGCGGCTGGGTTGAATCCGGTGGAAACCGAAGCGCTGAGCCAGATTTTGCATCGCCTGCGCGCCGATCATCGCATCAGCGTGTTGCTGATTGAACACGATATGCCGATGGTGATGCGCATTTCTGACCACATCGTGGTGCTGGATCACGGTGATGTGATTGCGCAGGGCACGCCGCAGCAAATTCGTCACGATCCTAAAGTGATAGCCGCCTATCTTGGTGCAGAAGAGGAGAGCGACCATGGCTGAACCGATGCTGGCGTTTGAGCAGGTGGACGTGTTTTACGGTCCGCTGCAGGCACTGAAACAGGTTTCATTAACCGTTAATCAGGGTGAAACCGTGGCGCTGATTGGCGCCAACGGGGCCGGTAAATCGACCCTGTTGATGTCAATCTTTGGCCAGCCGCGCATTACCAGTGGTGAAATTCGTTTACGCGGCGAGGCGATTAGTCAGCGCTCAACCCATTTCATCGCCGCCAGCGGTATTGCGCAGGCGCCTGAAGGGCGGCGCATTTTTCCCGATATGACGGTAGAAGAGAATCTGCTGATGGGCACCATCGCTATTGGCGAGCGCTTTGTTAAGCAGGACAAAGAGCAGATGTACCAGCTTTTCCCGCGCCTGCTGGAGCGGCGCAAACAGCGCGCCATGACGCTTTCCGGTGGCGAGCAGCAGATGCTGGCGATCGCCCGCGCGCTGATGAGTCGACCTAAACTGTTGCTGCTCGATGAACCCAGCCTTGGCCTCGCACCCATTGTGGTGAAGCAGATTTTTGCCATCCTGCGTGAGTTGACGCAGCAGGGCATGACGCTGTTCCTGGTGGAGCAAAACGCGCGGCATGCGCTACAGCTGGCGGATCGGGGTTATGTGATGGTCAACGGTGAGATTCGCCTGAGCGGGAGCGGCACAGAGTTGCTCAATAATGACGAAGTGCGCAGCGCCTATTTGGGCGGCGCAGCCGATCCTGCGGTGGTGGCGACAAAAAGTTTGTAATAATGATTAAATGGTGATGGGAAACACTTTGCATAATTCTCAGTGGCCTATCATCATTATTACTCTTCTTCCTCTCCAAAGTGATTTGGTAATCCCTTGCAAAATCCTGGCGTAGCAGTGATGCGGGCGGTCAGAAACACGGCGTGGTATCCCAAACGTCGCTCTTATCGTACGTTGTTCTGGCGTGAAATTACCCCATTAGCCGTGCCCATCTTTATCGAAAACCTCTGTGTGATGCTGATGGGCGTCCTCAGTACCTTTTTGGTGAGCTGGCTGGGTAAAGAGGCGATGGCGGGCGTTGGTCTGGCCGACAGCTTCAATATGGTAATTATCTCTTTCTTTGCCGCAATCGATCTCGGCACCACGGTGGTGGTGGCGTTCAGCCTGGCAAAACGCAACGGTAAACGTGCACGAGCCGCTACGCGCCAGTCGCTGGGATTGATGACGGCGCTAGCGTTTGTGCTGGTGATCGCTATCGAGTTTTGGGGGCACCTGATCATTGACGTGATCGCCGGCAGCGCCGATCCCAAAGTGAAAGAGTTGGCGCTGAGCTATCTGCAAACCTCGGCGTGGAGCTATCCCGCAGCGGCGATTGCGTTGATTGGCAGCGGTGCATTGCGTGGCGCGGGCAATACTAAAATTCCGATGCTGATCAACGGCGGCATGAATATCCTCAACATCGTGATCAGTAGCGTGCTGATTTACGGTTGCCTTGGATGGGAAGGGATGGGGTTTGTCGGCGCCGGGTTGGGGTTAACTATTTCGCGCTATATCGGCGCGGCAGCGGCGATTTACGTGCTGTATCGCGGCATTACTCCGGCATTGAAAATCTCTATCGCCAGCTATTTCCGCCGCTGGGATCGCAACATCCTGACGGAAGTGCTGGGCATCGGCGTGCCTGCCAGTATCGAATCGGTACTGTTTAACGGCGGTAAGTTGCTGACGCAGATTTTTGTCGCCGGCATGGGTACCAATGAAATCGCCGGTAACTTTATTGCCTTCTCGATTGCTTCGCTGATCAACCTGCCGGGTAACGCGCTGGGTTCGGCTTCAACCATCATTACCGGCCGCAGGTTGGGGCTCAATCAGGTGATGCAGGCTGAGCGGCAAATCAAACACGTGTTCTGGCTGGCGATGATTGGCTTGTGTTCGCTGGCGTTGATTACCGTACCGCTGGCTGGAACCTTAGCGCAGTTTTACAGCCGCGATCCGGAGGTGATTTCAGTCACTAAGCATCTGATTTGGCTGAATGCCGCCTTTATGCCGATCTGGACCGCGTCCTGGGTGCTGCCAGCCAGCCTCAAGGGGGCGCGTGATGCGCGTTACACCATGTATGTATCGATGTTCAGCATGTGGGGAGCACGCGTGGTGGCCGGCTATTTCCTCGGCATTGTGCTCGGCATGGGCGTCGTCGGCGTGTGGCTGGGAATGTTCCTCGACTGGACGGTGCGCGGCGTGTTCTTCTGGTGGCGTCTAACCAGCGGTAAATGGCTGAATAACTACCGCAAGATGATGGCAAAGAGCAGAGGATAGGTGGATTTTCTCTGACCGCCATGAATGGCGTAATGCCGATCAGTTAAGCGCTGAGCGACTTTCGTTCGCCATCGGCTG
>NZ_AKIU01000067.1:0-25408 GCF_000282675.1 Pantoea sp. GM01
CTACAATTATCGCTTAATTGCGTTAATGTCGGAGGCTGCCAAGGTAGCCTCCGCAGCACTAAAGAGAGCACTTCGGTGCTCTTTTTTTATGTCTGAATCCTGCCGTTTCGATCAATCCCACATAAAAGCTGCGTTTGAAATAAAAACCATTCTCATTTAAAATTTGATCATAAATTGTACGGAGGTCCGCAGTAAATGTACGTCTGCTTGTGTAATGCCGTGAGTGATAAAACCCTCCGCGAAGTGGTTCGCCGCTATCAACCTAAATCAATTCAGCAACTGCGCCAGCTGGTTCCCATTGGCAAGCAGTGCGGGAAATGTGTGCGCTTTGCACGAGAAATTATGGAAGATGAATTACAGCAGGTGCCTCTCTACAAAGAAATTGCATGACTGCCTAATTGTACGTCTGCAATAACCACAATAACTGTCGCGTTTTTTTGACTTCCTTTCATCCGCATCTACGCTCTATTTAGTTGGAAGCGGAGGAAGCAAAATGAAGGGCGATGGTAAAATCATAAGTCATCTCAATAAATTGCTGGGGAATGAACTGGTTGCAATTAATCAGTACTTCCTTCATGCGCGTATGTTCAAAAATTGGGGACTGACTCGACTCAATGACGTTGAATATCATGAGTCGATCGATGAGATGAAGCATGCGGATAAGTACATTGAACGCATTCTTTTTCTCGAAGGGATTCCTAATCTGCAAGACCTCGGTCGATTACGTATTGGTGAAGACGTACCGGAAATGCTGCAGTCTGACCTTGCACTAGAACTGGAAGGCGCAAAGGATTTACGTGAAGCGATAGCCTATGCCGACAGGGTGCATGATTACGTCAGCAGAGACATGATGATTGAGATTCTTGCGGAAGAGGAGGGGCACATAGATTGGTTGGAAACTGAACTCGACCTGGTGCAAAAGCTCGGTCTGCAAAATTATCTTCAGTCTCAACTAAAAGAGCAGAACGAACATTAGCCTTATGACCAACATGCAATCTCGTGCAAGCCCGCCACAATCAAAATGGATTGTCGCGGGCTTTTTTAGGTCAAAAGCCAGATTGATGTGGTTAAAAACACAACACGGGTTGCTTCCTAAACAGATCTAAGTATAATGCGCGGGCCTGCCGATATTGGTGCGGCGCGATTCGAGCAGAATCGCAGGGGATAGCAGTTGATGTATCGCCTAACAATACTCCCAATTGTGGAGTTATATGCTGAACGATTACACTCCTCCATCAATCGTAATGGATGCGGGTAGTAATTCTTTTCGTTTATAAAATGTTTGGAGCCTTGGTCTCATGTCGAACCAAAGAATCCGTATCCGTCTTAAAGCGTTTGATCATCGCCTGATCGATCAATCAACCGCGGAAATCGTTGAGACTGCCAAGCGCACTGGTGCGCAGGTACGTGGTCCGATCCCGCTGCCAACCCGCAAAGAGCGTTTTACCGTTCTGATCTCTCCGCACGTTAACAAAGACGCGCGTGATCAGTACGAAATCCGCACTCACAAGCGTCTGGTAGACATCGTTGAGCCAACTGAAAAAACCGTTGATGCTCTGATGCGTCTGGACCTGGCTGCCGGTGTTGACGTGCAGATCAGCCTGGGTTAATCAGGTCATCGAGCGATTGAGAGGTTGATACAATGATTGGTTTAATCGGTAAAAAAGTGGGTATGACCCGCATCTTCACTGAAGATGGCGTTTCAATCCCAGTAACCGTTATCGAAGTTGAAGCAAACCGCGTTACTCAGGTCAAAGGCCTGGACAACGATGGTTACCAAGCTATCCAGGTTACCACCGGTGCTAAAAAAGCAAGCCGTGTGAGCAAGCCTGAAGCAGGTCATTTTGCTAAAGCTGGCGTTGACGCTGGCCGTGGTCTGTGGGAATTCCGCACCGAAGGTGAAGATTTCTCTGTTGGCCAGAGCATCAGTGTTGAAATTTTCGCTGACGTTAAAAAAGTAGACGTTACCGGTACCTCTAAAGGTAAAGGTTTCGCAGGTACCGTTAAGCGCTGGAACTTCCGTACCCAGGATGCTACACACGGTAACTCCTTGTCACACCGCGTTCCGGGTTCTATCGGTCAGAACCAGACTCCGGGCAAAGTGTTCAAAGGCAAGAAAATGGCTGGTCAGCTGGGTAATGAGCGCGTAACCGTTCAGAGCCTGGAAGTAGTACGTGTTGACGCTGAGCGCAACCTGCTGCTGGTCAAAGGTGGCGTCCCGGGTGCAACTGGGTGCGATCTGATTGTTAAACCAGCTGTGAAGGCGTAAGGGGATAGCAATGGAATTAGTACTGAAAGACGCGCAGAGCGCGCTGACTGTTTCCGAAACTACCTTCGGTCGTGATTTCAACGAAGCGCTGGTTCACCAGGTTGTTGTTGCTTATGCCGCTGGTGCTCGTCAGGGTACTCGTGCGCAGAAAACTCGTGCTGAAGTAACTGGTTCAGGCAAAAAGCCTTGGCGCCAGAAAGGTACCGGCCGTGCGCGTTCAGGTTCTGTTAAGAGCCCGATCTGGCGTTCAGGTGGCGTGACCTTCGCTGCGCGTCCACAGGACCACAGTCAAAAAGTTAACAAAAAGATGTACCGCGGCGCGCTGAAAAGCATTCTGTCCGAACTGGTACGTCAGGACCGTCTGATCGTTGTCGAGACGTTCTCTGTAGAAGCGCCTAAAACTAAGCTGCTGGTACAGAAACTGAAAGACATGGCGCTGCAAGATGTGCTGATCATCACCGGTGAACTGGATGAGAATCTGTTCCTGGCTGCGCGTAACCTGTACAAGGTTGACGTGCGTGATGCAGCGGGTATCGACCCAGTTAGCCTGATCGCCTTCGACAAAGTCGTTATGACTGCGGAAGCAGTTAAGCAAGTTGAGGAGATGCTGGCATGATCCGTGAAGAACGTCTGCTGAAAGTAGTGCGTGCACCGCACGTATCAGAAAAAGCATCTACTGCGATGGAAAAAACCAATACCATCGTTCTCAAAGTTGCTAAAGACGCGACCAAAGCAGAGATCGTTGCTGCTGTTGAGAAACTGTTCGAAGTAGAAGTTAAAGACGTAAACACCCTGGTAGTTAAAGGGAAAGTTAAGCGTCACGGACAGCGTATCGGTCGTCGTAGCGACTGGAAAAAAGCTTACGTCACCCTGAAGGAAGGCCAGAATCTGGACTTCGTCGGCGGCGCTGAGTAAGTCGGAGGAGAAAGACAATGGCAGTTGTTAAATGTAAACCGACATCTCCGGGTCGTCGTCACGTAGTTAAAGTGGTGAACCCAGAGCTGCACAAGGGCAAACCATTTGCCCCGCTGGTAGAAAAAAACAGCAAATCCGGTGGTCGTAACAACAATGGTCGTATCACTACCCGTCATATCGGTGGTGGTCACAAGCAGGCTTACCGTATTGTTGACTTCAAACGCAACAAAGATGGTATCCCAGCAGTTGTTGAGCGTCTTGAGTACGATCCGAACCGTTCTGCGAACATCGCACTGGTTCTGTACAAAGATGGCGAACGCCGTTACATCTTGGCCCCTAAAGGCCTGAAAGCCGGCGACCAGATCCAATCTGGCGTTGATGCTGCGATTAAAGCAGGTAACACTCTGCCGATGCGTAACATCCCGGTGGGTTCTACCGTTCATAACGTAGAAATGAAACCAGGCAAAGGCGGTCAGATTGCTCGCTCAGCTGGTACTTACGTGCAGATCGTTGCGCGTGAAGGTTCCTACGTAACCCTGCGTCTGCGTTCAGGCGAAATGCGCAAAGTTGAATCCGAATGTCGTGCAACTCTCGGCGAAGTCGGCAACTCTGAGCACATGCTGCGCGTGCTGGGTAAAGCTGGTGCAACCCGTTGGCGTGGTGTTCGTCCTACCGTTCGCGGTACTGCGATGAACCCAGTCGATCACCCGCACGGTGGTGGTGAAGGTCGTAACTTTGGTAAGCACCCGGTAACTCCGTGGGGCGTTCAGACCAAAGGTAAGAAGACCCGTAGCAACAAGCGTACTGATAAATTTATCGTACGTCGCCGTAGCAAATAATTTTAGAGGATAAGCCATGCCACGTTCTCTCAAGAAAGGTCCTTTTATTGACCTGCACTTGCTGAAGAAGGTAGAGAAAGCGGTGGAAAGCGGTGACAAGAAGCCCCTGCGCACTTGGTCCCGTCGTTCAACGATCTTCCCTAACATGATCGGTTTGACCATCGCTGTCCATAATGGTCGTCAGCACGTTCCTGTCTTTGTTTCCGACGAAATGGTCGGCCACAAACTGGGTGAATTTGCACCGACACGTACTTATCGCGGCCATGCTGCAGATAAGAAAGCCAAGAAGAAATAAGTAGGAGGAAGAGATGGAAACTATTGCTCAACATCGCCATGCTCGTTCTTCTGCTCAGAAGGTTCGCCTGGTGGCAGACCTGATTCGCGGTAAGAAAGTGTCGCAGGCTCTGGATATTCTGACCTACACCAACAAGAAAGCTGCTGTGTTGGTTAAGAAAGTCCTGGAATCTGCCATTGCGAACGCCGAACACAACGATGGCGCTGATATCGACGATCTGAAAGTCGCGAAAATCTTCGTAGACGAAGGCCCAAGCATGAAGCGTATTATGCCGCGTGCGAAAGGTCGTGCAGATCGCATCCTGAAGCGCACCAGCCACATTACTGTGGTTGTGTCCGATCGCTGAGACTCTGGAGACTAGCAATGGGTCAGAAAGTACATCCTAATGGTATTCGCCTGGGTATTGTAAAACCATGGAACTCTACCTGGTTTGCGAACACCAAAGAATTCGCTGACAACCTGGACAGCGATTTTAAAGTCCGTCAGTTCCTGACTAAGGAACTGTCTAAAGCGTCTGTATCTCGTATCGTTATCGAGCGTCCGGCTAAGAGCATCCGTGTGACTATTCACACTGCTCGCCCGGGTATCGTTATCGGTAAGAAAGGTGAAGACGTAGAAAAACTGCGTACGGTCGTCGCGAAAATCGCTGGCGTTCCTGCACAGATCAACATCGCCGAAGTCCGTAAGCCGGAACTGGACGCTAAATTGGTTGCTGATAGCATCACTTCACAGCTGGAGCGTCGTGTGATGTTCCGTCGTGCTATGAAGCGTGCTGTACAGAACGCAATGCGTCTGGGCGCGAAGGGTATTAAAGTTGAAGTCAGCGGCCGTTTGGGCGGAGCCGAGATCGCACGTACCGAATGGTACCGTGAAGGTCGCGTACCGTTGCACACACTGCGTGCAGACATTGACTACAACACCTCTGAAGCGCACACCACTTATGGTGTAATCGGCGTTAAGGTATGGATCTTCAAAGGCGAGATCCTGGGTGGTATGGCTGCTGTTGAACAACCGGAACCGGCTGCTCAACCTAAAAAGCAGCAGCGTAAAGGCCGTAAGTAAGGAGAGTCGCTGATGTTACAACCAAAGCGTACGAAATTCCGTAAAGTGCACAAAGGCCGCAACCGTGGTCTGGCGCAAGGTACGGATGTCAGCTTCGGTACTTTCGGTCTGAAAGCTGTTGGCCGTGGTCGTCTGACTGCTCGTCAGATCGAAGCAGCACGTCGTGCTATGACCCGTGCAGTTAAGCGTCAAGGTAAAATTTGGATCCGTGTATTCCCGGACAAACCAATTACCGAGAAGCCGCTGGAAGTGCGTATGGGTAAAGGTAAGGGTAACGTGGAGTATTGGGTTGCCCTCATTCAACCGGGTAAAGTCCTGTATGAAATGGACGGCGTTCCGGAAGAGCTGGCCCGTGAAGCCTTCAAGCTGGCAGCAGCAAAACTGCCTATCAAAACCACCTTTGTTACTAAGACGGTGATGTAATGAAAGCAAATGAGCTGCGTGAAAAAAGCGTTGAAGAGCTGAACACTGAGCTACTTAACCTGCTGCGTGAGCAGTTTAACCTGCGCATGCAAGCAGCATCCGGCCAACTTCAGCAAACCCATCTGCTGAAAGAAGTGCGCCGTAATGTTGCACGTGTTAAGACTTTACTGACTGAGAAGGCGGCGTAATGACCGATAAAATCCGTACTCTGCAGGGTCGTGTTATTAGTGACAAAATGCAGAAATCTGCAGTTGTTGCTATCGAACGTGTCGTGAAACACCCGATCTACGGTAAATTCATCAAGCGTACGACTAAGCTGCACATCCATGACGAGAACAACGAATGCGGTATTGGTGACGTGGTTGAAATCCGCGAAACTCGTCCGCTGTCTAAGACTAAGTCTTGGACGTTGGTTCGCGTTGTAGAGAAAGCGGTTCTGTAATAGAATCCGCTTCCTGTAAAAAATAAAATGAACGGCTCGTCTGAGCCGTTCATTTTTTCTACCCATGTGCGAGAACCGGTGTTATAATGCCGCGCCCTCAATTATGGGGCTTTTTAACGACCTGAGGTTTGGGTCCCGAAGTAGTAGTTGACATTAGCGGAGCACTAAAATGATCCAAGAACAGACTATGCTGAACGTCGCCGACAACTCCGGTGCACGTCGCGTAATGTGTATCAAGGTTCTGGGTGGCTCGCACCGTCGCTACGCAGGCGTCGGCGATATCATCAAAGTGACCATCAAGGAAGCAATTCCTCGTGGCAAGGTGAAAAAAGGTGATGTCCTGAAAGCGGTAGTGGTGCGCACCAGGAAGGGTGTTCGTCGCCCGGACGGTTCTGTCATTCGCTTCGATGGTAATGCATGCGTTATTTTAAACAATAACAGCGAGCAACCTATCGGTACGCGTATTTTTGGGCCGGTAACTCGTGAACTTCGTACTGAAAAGTTCATGAAAATTATCTCTCTGGCACCAGAAGTACTCTAAGGAGCGAGCAATGGCAGCGAAAATCCGTCGTAACGACGAAGTTATCGTGCTTACCGGCAAAGACAAAGGTAAACGCGGTAAAGTAAAGAATGTCCTGACTTCTGGTAAGGTCATCGTTGAAGGTATCAACCTGGTTAAGAAACATCAGAAGCCGGTCCCGGCCCTGAACCAACCAGGTGGCATCGTTGAAAAAGAAGCCGCTATTCAGGCTTCCAACGTTGCACTCTTCAATGCGGCAACCGGCAAGGCTGACCGTGTAGGCTTTAGATTCGAAGACGGCAAAAAAGTCCGTTTCTTCAAGTCTAATAGCGAAACTATCAAGTAATTTGGAGTAGTACGATGGCGAAACTGCATGATTACTACAAAGACGAAGTAGTCCAGAAACTCATGACAGAGTTCGGCTACAATTCTGTCATGCAAGTCCCTCGGGTCGAGAAGATCACCCTGAACATGGGTGTTGGTGAAGCGATCGCTGACAAGAAACTGCTGGATAACGCAGCAGCTGACCTGGCAGCAATCTCCGGTCAAAAACCGCTGATCACCAAAGCACGCAAATCAGTTGCAGGCTTCAAAATCCGTCAGGGCTATCCGATCGGCTGTAAAGTAACTCTGCGCGGCGAGCGCATGTGGGAGTTCTTTGAGCGTCTGATCACTATTGCTGTACCTCGTATCCGTGACTTCCGTGGTTTATCTGCGAAGTCTTTCGACGGTCGTGGTAACTACAGCATGGGCGTTCGTGAGCAGATCATCTTCCCAGAAATCGATTATGACAAAGTCGATCGCGTTCGTGGTTTGGATATCACCATTACCACTACTGCGAAATCTGATGATGAAGGCCGTGCTCTGCTGGCTGCCTTTGAATTCCCGTTCCGCAAGTAAGGCAGGGTTACTTAATGGCTAAGCAATCTATGAAAGCACGCGAAGTTAAGCGTGTGAAATTAGCAGACAAGTTCTTCGCTAAACGTGTTGAACTGAAAGCGATCATTTCTGATGTGAACGCTTCCGACGAAGACCGTTGGGATGCCGTTCTCAAGCTGCAGAGTCTGCCGCGTGATTCCAGCCCTTCACGTCAGCGTAACCGCTGCCGTCAGACAGGTCGTCCGCACGGTTTCCTGCGGAAGTTTGGGTTGAGCCGTATCAAGGTCCGTGAAGCCGCAATGCGCGGTGAAATCCCGGGTCTTAAAAAGGCTAGCTGGTAATTGTCACCATTTGAATCACGGGAGTAACACAGATGAGCATGCAAGATCCGATCGCGGATATGCTGACCCGTATCCGTAACGGTCAGGCCGCGAACAAAGTTGCGGTCTCTATGCCTTCCTCCAAGCTGAAAGTGGCAATTGCCAACGTGCTGAAGGAAGAAGGCTATATTGAAGATTTTAAAATCGAAGGCGACATCAAGTCTGAACTGGAAGTAACACTTAAGTATTTCCAGGGCAAGGCTGTGGTAGAGAGCATTCAGCGTGTTAGCCGTCCAGGTCTGCGCATCTATAAGAAAAAAGATGAGCTGCCAAAAGTAATGGCTGGTCTGGGCATCGCTGTAATCTCTACCTCTAAAGGTGTCATGACTGATCGTGCAGCGCGCCAAGCTGGTCTTGGTGGCGAAATTATCTGCTACGTAGCGTAATCGGAGGATAAAATGTCTCGTGTTGCAAAAGCACCTGTCGTTGTTCCTGCGGGCGTAGAGGTAAAACTCAACGGTCAGGAAGTTTCGATTAAAGGCAAAAACGGCGAGCTGACTCGTACTATCAACAGTGCTGTAGAAGTTAAGCATGCAGACAACGCCCTGACTTTCGCCCCGCGCGAAGGTTATGCGGATGGTTGGGCACAAGCAGGTACTGCTCGTGCGCTGCTGAACGGCATGGTTATCGGTGTTACCGAAGGCTTCACCAAGAAGCTGCAACTGGTTGGTGTTGGTTATCGTGCAGCTGTTAAAGGCAACTCTGTGAGCTTGGCCCTGGGCTTCTCTCACCCTGTTGACCATGCACTGCCGGCCGGCATCACTGCTGAATGTCCAACTCAGACTGAGATCGTGCTGAAAGGCGCTGATAAACAGCTGATTGGTCAGGTTGCAGCTGATCTGCGCGCCTACCGTCGTCCTGAGCCTTATAAAGGCAAGGGTGTTCGTTACGCCGACGAAGTCGTGCGTACCAAAGAGGCTAAGAAGAAGTAAGGTAACACTATGGATAAGAAATCTGCTCGTATCCGTCGTGCGACCCGTGCACGTCGCAAGCTCAAAGAGCTGGGTGCTACTCGCCTGGTGGTACATCGTACCCCGCGTCATATCTACGCACAGGTGATCGCCCCGAACGGTTCCGAAGTTCTGGTTGCTGCTTCTACTGTAGAAAAAGCTATTGCCGAACAACTGAAGTATACCGGTAACAAAGACGCCGCTGCAGCTGTAGGTAAAGCTCTGGCTGAGCGCGCTGTTGAGAAAGGCATCAAAAATGTCTCTTTCGACCGTTCCGGGTTCCAATATCATGGTCGTGTCCAGGCACTGGCAGATGCTGCCCGTGAAGCTGGCCTTCAGTTCTAAGGTAGAGGTCTAAGATGTCAAACATCGAGAAACAAGCTGGCGAACTGCAGGAAAAACTGATCGCGGTAAACCGTGTATCTAAAACTGTAAAAGGTGGTCGTATTTTCTCCTTCACCGCACTGACTGTAGTGGGTGATGGTAACGGCCGCGTTGGTTTTGGTTACGGTAAAGCGCGTGAAGTTCCAGCAGCGATCCAGAAAGCGATGGAGAAAGCCCGTCGCAATATGATTAACGTCGCGCTGACTCACGGCACCCTGCAGCACCCTGTTAAAGGTGCGCACACAGGTTCTCGTGTGTTCATGCAGCCGGCTTCTGAAGGTACCGGTATCATTGCCGGCGGTGCAATGCGCGCCGTTTTAGAAGTCGCTGGAGTACATAACGTTCTGGCTAAAGCGTATGGTTCTACTAACCCGATTAACGTGGTTCGTGCAACTATCGATGGCCTGGGCAATATGAATTCTCCGGAAATGGTCGCTGCCAAGCGTGGTAAATCCGTTGAAGAAATTCTGGGGTAATCACGATGGCTAAGACAATTAAAATTACACAAACTCGTAGTTCAATCGGCCGCTTGCCTAAGCATAAAGCGACTCTGGTTGGCTTGGGTCTGCGTCGCATCAATCACACCGTTGAGCGTGAAGATACGCCAGCAGTACGCGGTATGATTAACGCGATTTCCTACATGCTGAAAGTGGAGGAGTAAGAGATGCGTTTAAACACTCTGTCTCCGGCCGAAGGGTCTAAACACGCTTCTAAGCGTCTGGGTCGTGGTATCGGTTCTGGCCTCGGTAAAACTGGTGGTCGTGGTCACAAAGGTCAGAACTCTCGTTCTGGCGGTGGCGTACGTCGCGGTTTCGAGGGTGGTCAGATGCCTCTGTATCGTCGTCTGCCGAAATTCGGTTTCACCTCTCGCAAAGCAATGATCACTACAGAAGTTCGTCTGTCTGATCTGGCGAAAGTTGAAGGCGGTATTGTTGACCTGAATACGCTGAAAGCGGCCAATATTATCGGTGTTCAGATTGAATTCGCGAAAGTGATTCTTTCTGGTGAAGTTTCTGCACCGGTAACGGTTCGCGGTCTGCGTGTCACCAAAGGTGCTCGTGCTGCAATCGAAGCTGCTGGCGGTAAAATCGAGGAATAAGTAGCAGATGGCAAAGCAACCGGGATTAGATTTTCAAAGTGCCAAAGGTGGCTTTGGTGAACTGAAGCGCAGACTGTTGTTTGTAATCGGTGCACTCATTGTCTTCCGCATTGGCTCTTTTATTCCAATCCCCGGTATCGATGCCACTGTACTTGCCAAACTGCTTGAGCAACAGCGTGGCACCATCATTGAAATGTTCAACATGTTCTCTGGTGGTGCTCTCAGTCGTGCCTCAATCTTCGCGCTGGGAATTATGCCGTACATTTCGGCATCTATTATTATCCAGCTGCTGACGGTGGTTCATCCAGCGTTAGCTGAGATTAAGAAAGAGGGTGAAGCTGGTCGTCGTAAGATTAGCCAGTACACTCGCTACGGCACACTGGTTCTGGCTGTATTCCAGTCGATCGGTATTGCTACCGGTTTACCGAATATGCCTGGAATGCAGGGACTGGTTATGAATCCAGGCTTTGCATTCTACTTTACCGCTGTTGTAAGTCTGGTTACCGGGACAATGTTCCTGATGTGGCTGGGCGAACAGATTACTGAACGAGGTATCGGTAACGGTATCTCGATCATTATCTTCGCTGGTATCGTTGCGGGTCTCCCGCCGGCCATTGGCCATACCATTGAGCAAGCGCGGCAAGGTGACCTGCACTTCCTTCTGTTGCTGTTGGTTGCAGTTCTAGTATTTGCAGTGACGTTCTTTGTTATTTTCGTTGAGCGTGGCCAGCGTCGCATCGTGGTCAACTACGCCAAACGTCAGCAAGGTCGTCGTGTATATGCTGCACAGAGCACACATTTACCGTTGAAAGTGAACATGGCGGGCGTAATCCCAGCTATTTTTGCTTCCAGCATTATTCTGTTCCCAGCGACCATAGCATCATGGTTCGGGGGCGGAACCGGTTGGAACTGGCTGACAACAATTTCGCTGTATTTGCAACCAGGACAGCCGCTTTATGTGCTACTCTATGCGACTGCAATCATCTTCTTCTGTTTCTTCTACACGGCGTTGGTATTCAACCCACGTGAAACAGCAGATAACCTGAAGAAGTCTGGTGCATTCGTACCGGGAATTCGTCCGGGAGAGCAAACGGCGAAGTACATCGATAAAGTAATGACACGTCTGACCTTAATCGGCGCACTGTATATTACTTTTATCTGCCTGATCCCGGAGTTCATGCGTGATGCTATGAAAGTTCCATTCTACTTTGGCGGTACATCGCTGCTCATCGTAGTGGTCGTCATCATGGACTTTATGGCTCAAGTGCAAACTCTGATGATGTCGAGTCAGTACGAGTCTGCATTGAAGAAAGCAAACCTGAAGGGCTATGGCCGTTAATTTGGGTGCTTGAGAAGTTACGGAGAGTAAAAATGAAAGTTCGTGCTTCCGTCAAGAAATTATGTCGTAACTGCAAAATCATTCGTCGCGACGGTGTCGTGCGTGTGATCTGCAGCGCCGAGCCAAAGCATAAACAGCGCCAAGGCTGATATTGTCACATATTTTTCTTGCAAAGTCGGGTTGAGCTGGCTAGATTAGCCAGCCAATCTTTTGTATGTCGATGCGTTACCATTTGAGTATCCTGAAAACGGGCTTTTCAGCATGGGACGCATTTGTTTAATTATAGGAGTGCATAGTGGCCCGTATAGCAGGCATTAACATTCCTGATCAAAAACATACCGTTATCGCATTAACTTCGATTTTCGGTATCGGTAAAACTCGCTCTAAAGCCATCTGCGCTTCAACGGGTATTGCTGAAAATGTTAAGATCAGAGAGCTGTCTGAAGAACAAATTGAACAGCTGCGTGAAGCAGTTGGTAAATTCGTTGTTGAAGGTGATCTGCGCCGTGAAATCACCCTGAGCATCAAGCGTCTGATGGACCTTGGTTGCTATCGTGGTTTACGCCATCGTCGTGGTCTGCCAGTTCGCGGTCAGCGTACTAAGACCAATGCACGTACCCGTAAGGGTCCGCGTAAACCGATCAAGAAATAATCGGGGTGAGTAAATAATGGCAAAGGCACCAGTTCGTGCACGTAAGCGTGTAAGAAAACAAGTCTCAGATGGCGTGGCTCATGTCCATGCATCTTTTAACAACACCATCGTTACCATTACTGATCGTCAGGGTAACGCACTGGGTTGGGCAACCGCCGGTGGTTCCGGTTTCCGCGGTTCACGTAAATCTACTCCGTTTGCTGCTCAGGTAGCTGCAGAGCGCTGTGCAGAAGCAGTGAAAGATTACGGTATTAAGAATCTGGAAGTTATGGTTAAGGGTCCAGGTCCAGGTCGCGAATCAACAATTCGTGCTCTGAACGCTGCTGGTTTCCGCATCACTAATATTACTGATGTGACTCCAATCCCTCACAACGGTTGTCGTCCGCCGAAAAAACGTCGCGTTTAACGCCCGTTTTTAGGTTAGTTGGAGAAAGAAAATGGCAAGATATTTGGGTCCTAAGCTCAAGCTGAGCCGTCGTGAGGGTACCGACTTATTCCTTAAGTCTGGCGTTCGCGCGATCGATACCAAGTGCAAAATTGAACAACCACCTGGTCAGCATGGTGCGCGTAAACCGCGTCTGTCTGACTACGGCGGCCAGTTGCGTGAAAAGCAGAAAGTTCGTCGTATGTACGGCGTGCTGGAGCGTCAGTTCCGTAACTACTATAAAGAAGCAGCACGTCTGAAAGGCAACACAGGTGAAAACCTGCTGGCTCTGCTGGAAGGTCGTCTGGATAACGTTGTTTACCGTATGGGCTTTGGTGCAACTCGTGCAGAAGCACGCCAGTTGGTTAGCCATAAATCTATCCTGGTGAACGGTCGCGTTGTTAACATCGCTTCTTATCAGGTATCTCCGAATGATGTCGTAAGCATCCGTGAGAAAGCCAAACAGCAATCTCGCGTGAAGGCCGCTCTGGAGCTGGCTGAGCAGCGTGAAAAGCCAACCTGGCTGGAAGTTGATGCTACTAAGATGGAAGGTGTGTTCAAGCGTATTCCTGAGCGTACCGATCTGTCTGCGGACATTAACGAACACCTGATCGTCGAGCTTTACTCCAAGTAAAGCTTAGTACCAAAGAGAGGACACAATGCAGGGTTCTGTGACAGAGTTTCTAAAACCGCGCCTGGTAGATATCGAGCAAGTGAGTTCGACGCACGCCAAGGTGACCCTTGAGCCGTTAGAGCGTGGCTTTGGCCATACTCTTGGTAACGCACTGCGCCGTATTCTGCTTTCTTCCATGCCGGGTTGCGCGGTGACCGAGGTTGAGATTGATGGTGTGCTTCATGAGTACTCCACCAAAGAGGGCGTACAGGAAGATATCCTGGAAATCCTGCTTAACCTGAAAGGGTTGGCGGTAAGAGTTCAAGGTAAAGATGAAGTCATCCTTACTCTGAATAAATCTGGCATTGGCCCTGTGACTGCAGCCGACATCACCCACGACGGTGATGTTGAAATCGTCAAGCCGCAGCATGTGATCTGCCACCTGACCGATGAAAACGCATCTATTAGTATGCGTATCAAAGTTCAACGTGGTCGTGGTTATGTGCCGGCTTCTGCCCGAATTCATTCGGAAGAAGATGAGCGCCCAATCGGCCGTCTGTTGGTTGACGCTTGCTACAGCCCTGTAGACCGTATCGCCTACAATGTTGAAGCAGCGCGTGTAGAACAGCGTACCGACCTGGACAAGCTGGTCATCGAAATGGAAACCAACGGCACAATCGATCCTGAAGAGGCGATTCGTCGTGCGGCAACCATCCTGGCAGAACAACTGGAAGCTTTCGTTGACTTACGTGATGTACGTCAGCCGGAAGTGAAAGAAGAGAAACCAGAATTCGATCCGATCCTGCTGCGCCCTGTTGACGATCTGGAATTGACTGTCCGCTCTGCTAACTGCCTTAAGGCAGAAGCTATCCACTACATCGGTGATCTGGTACAGCGTACCGAGGTTGAGCTGCTTAAAACGCCTAACTTGGGTAAAAAATCTCTTACCGAGATTAAAGATGTGCTTGCTTCACGTGGTTTGTCTCTGGGCATGCGCCTGGAAAACTGGCCACCAGCAAGCATTGCTGATGAATAACCCGATCACAGGTTAAGGTTTCACTGAGAAGGATAAGGTCATGCGCCATCGTAAGAGTGGTCGTCAACTGAACCGCAACAGCAGCCATCGTCAGGCTATGTTCCGCAACATGGCTGGTTCTCTGGTTCGTCATGAGATCATTAAGACGACTCTGCCGAAAGCCAAAGAGCTGCGCCGCGTAGTTGAGCCGCTGATTACTCTTGCCAAGACCGACAGCGTAGCTAATCGTCGTCTGGCATTCGCCCGCACTCGTGATAACGAGATCGTGGCAAAACTGTTTAACGAGCTGGGCCCGCGTTTCGCGAGCCGTGCCGGTGGTTACACTCGCATTTTGAAGTGTGGCTTCCGTGCTGGTGACAACGCTCCGATGGCTTACATCGAGCTGGTTGATCGTCCAGAAGCTCAAGCAGAAGTTACTGCAGAGTAATTTGTAGTATCGTAGAAAACCCGCTTCGGCGGGTTTTTTATTGTCCGTAATTCCTTCCCATTTCCTCCCCTTTCGCTATGCTGATGGCAGATACATTTGTCAGGAGCTCCTTGATGTGGATAATTGATCAACTTGTTGAGCAGCATATCCGTGAGGCTCAAGAAAAAGGTGAACTGAGTAACCTACCTGGTGAAGGTGCACCTTTACACATCGAAGACGATAGCGGAGTACCGGTCGAACTGCGCACTGCTTATCATCTGTTAAAAAACGCCGGCTATTTGCCCCCAGAACTGGAGATGCGCCGCGAAGCATTAGCACTCAATGATTTGTTGCAAGAGTTAGATCCAAATGATGCAAAAGCGCGCGAGTTCTCGAAACGTTTAGCGTTGCTGCAGTTAAAACTGCAACAGGCTGGAATTAGCACCGACTTTTTGCGTGGCGATTACAGCGACGTCATTCATCAGCGTTTGCAGCAGGAAAAATAGTATGTACAAGATAGGCAAGCTCGCAAAGATGGCGGATGTTACGCCTGATACCATCCGCTTTTATGAAAAACAGCAGATGATGAATCATGAGGTACGTACTGAGGGCGGTTTTCGTCTTTATAGCGAAGATGATTTACAACGCTTACGTTTTATTCGCTACGGACGGCAACTGGGCTTCAGCTTAGATTCTATCCGCGGATTATTGTCGATCCGCATCGATCCTGAGCATCATACCTGTCAGGAATCAAAGGCGATCGTGGCAAAACGCCTGGATGAAGTTAATGGTATGATCGCTGAGCTACAGACCATCCAGCATTCATTGCATCGTCTCGCCGAAACCTGCTGCGGTGATATACATAGCAGCACTTGCTGCTCAATTCTCGAGGCGCTAGAAAAAGGTGAAGAGCCGCATCCTGAAATTTGTTGTAGCAAAGATTGAATTTTGCACTGTAAGGACTATAGTTGCGCCGTAACTAACTGGAGGACAAGATGAGCCGCTATCAGCATCAAAAAGGTAAAATAAACGATAATGCTCTCGAAGCATTACTGCATGATCCACTGTTTCGACAGCGTATTGAGAAGAATCAGAAAGGTAAGGGTAGCTATCAGCGTAAAGAAAAACATGCGAAAGGACGTAACTGGGAGGCCAGTGATAAGCAGAAAAGTTTATCACTGGCCTTCAGCTCTAAAGTAAAAAAAGCCGCCTTATTCGGGCGGCTTTTTCATCATAATTTATCGTGATTTTGTTGTTTTAAAAGGTCACGAATTTCAGTCAGCAGTAACTCTTCATTCGTTGGTTTAGGTGCTGCTTTTTCGACTTCTTTTTTCTGGTACAGCTTATTCATTACTTTAATTGCCAGGAAGATAGCGAAAGCAACAATAACGAAATCAAAAACAGTCTGAATAAAATTACCGTACTCCATTACCACTGCAGGAATATCACCTTCTGCTGGTTTAAGTATCCATTTAAACTGCTTGAAATCAACGCCGCCAATCAACAAGCCAAGTGGTGGCATGATGATATTCGCGACCAGTGAAGAAACAATCTTACCAAAAGCAGCACCGATGATGACACCGACTGCCAGGTCAACCACGTTCCCACGCATTGCAAAATCACGAAACTCTTTGAATAAACTCATTGTTATCTCCTTGCCTTGGCCAATGGCTAAAGTCTAACAAACCTTTGTGCAATTGCCATTATAACAATGGATTAAGCAAAACTTTCACGGCGGGCTATCGCCCGCAGCAATTACAGGAAGAAAGGACTAGGCTGGAACAGGCGTTCAACATCCGGGACAAACTTCTTATCTGTCAGGAACATAATTACGTGATCGCCCTGTTCGACGCGAACATTGTCATTCGCGATGATCACTTCGTCACCGCGTACAACGGCGCCGATAATGGTTCCTGGGGGTAGCTTAATATCTTCGATTAAACGGCCAACAACGCGCGAAGTTGTTTCATCGCCATGCGCGATAGCTTCGATGGCTTCTGCGATACCGCGGCGTAACGATGAAACGCCAACAATATCAGCTTTACGTACGTGGCTCAGCAGGGCCGATATCGTGGCCTGTTGGGGTGAGATAGCAATGTCGATCACGCTGCCTTGTACAAGATCAACATAGGCACGGCGCTGGATCAGCACCATCACCTTTTTGGCCCCCATCTTTTTAGCCAGCATGGCCGACATAATGTTGGCTTCATCGTCGTTAGTTACTGCGATAAAGAGATCGACTTGATCCACGTGCTCTTCTGCCAGCAACTCCTGATCTGAAGCGTCACCGTAAAACACAATGGTGTCGTGCAGGCGTTCAGCGAGTTCGGCCGCGCGCTGTTGATTACGTTCAATCAACTTCACGCTGTACTGTTTTTCCAGACGCTGCGCCAGGCCAAAGCCAATATTGCCGCCGCCAACCAGCATGATGCGTTTATACGGTTTTTCCAGGCGTTGCATCTCGCTCATTACCGCGCGAATATGCTGACTTGCTGCAATAAAGAAGACTTCATCACCGGCTTCGACAATTGTGGAACCCTGCGGGCGAATGGGACGATCCTGACGAAAAATCGCGGCTACACGTGTATCGATGTGTGGCATATGTTCGCGCATAATCGATAACGGATTGCCTACCAGTGGGCCGCCATAATAGGCTTTAACCACCGCGAGGCTCACTTTTCCTTCGGCAAAATTCACTACCTGAAGAGCGCCTGGATATTGGATCAGCCGATAAATATTGTCTATCACCAACTGTTCCGGTGATATCAGGTGGTCAATCGGTACGGCTTCCGGCACAAACAGTTTCTCCGCATCGCGTAAATACTCGGCGGCGCGGATACGGGCGATGCGGTTTGGCGTATTGAAAAGTGAATAGGCAATCTGACACGCTACCATATTGGTTTCGTCGGAGTTGGTCACCGCCACCAACATATCGGCGTCTTCAGCACCAGCTTCACGCAAGATGCGTGGATGTGATCCATGGCCATGCACAACGCGCAGATCAAATTTGTCCTGCAGCACGCGTAAACGGGTGGCATCGCTATCGACGACCGTAATATCGTTATTTTCCCCCACCAGATTCTCTGCCAGGGTTCCGCCGACCTGACCGGCGCCGAGGATAATGATTTTCATGGCTTAGATGCTCTTGTCAGATTGCGCTGCACTATTTTTTCATCAGCTTAGCGTAGAAGAAGCCGTCACCGCCATCGACGGTCGGGAAAACCTGCCAGCCATTGGCCTGTCCCTGCGGTAATGTCTCCGCCACTGCATCACTGTGCGCCGCCAAAAAGGTACTGATTTGTTGATGATTCTCTTCAGGCAGAATTGAGCAGGTTGCATAAATCATTGTCCCGCCAGACTTCAGATGCGGCCAAACAGCCTCAAGAATTTCACGCTGCAAAATAGCCAGCTCGGCAATATCACGATCGCGACGCAGCCACTTGATGTCTGGATGGCGGCGAATCACTCCAGTCGCTGAGCAGGGAGCATCTAGCAGGATACGATCAAATTGCATTTCGCCACACCATTCTGCCGGTGTACGACCATCACCCTGACGTACTTCAGCCTGCATATCCAGGCGTTGTAGATTTTCGTGTACGCGAAGCAGGCGTTGCTGGTCAATATCGACGGCTAATACCTTGGCCTGCGGGGCAATTTCAAGGATATGTGTGGTTTTACCGCCGGGTGCTGCGCAAAGATCGAGAATGGATTCGCCATTCTGCGGTTCAAGCAATAACGCGCAGCGCTGTGCGGAGAGATCCTGAACCGTTACCCAACCATGTTCGAAACCAGGCAGATGACTCACGGGAGCGGGGGAGTCCAAACGCAAAGCATCGGGTGCATCGCCCGGGAAAGCCTGTTTGTCTGCTGCCTGCAATAATGCTAACCATGCATCCCGGCTATGATGCTGGCGATTGACGCGCAGCCACATCGGCGGGCGCTGATTATTGGCTTCTACAATGTGCTGCCACTGTTCTGGCCATGCAGCTTGCAGACGTTTGAGTAACCAACCGGGATGCCAGTAACGTTGCGTACCTTGATCAACTTCCGCTAAAAGCGCTTCTTGTTGGCGTAGGAACTGGCGAAGCACACCGTTTAATAGACCTTTCAAATTTGCGCGTTTCAGTACCTCGGCACCTGCGACAGTTTCCGCCAGTGCGGCATGTGCTGGCACGCGGGTGTAGAGCAGCTGATAAAGCCCAACCATCAACAGATAATGCAGCACTCGCTGCTTACCCGTTAACGTACGTTCCATCAATTTGCCAATCAAGGCTTCCAGCTGTGGCAACGTGCGCATCACGCCAAAGCACAACTCTTGCAGCAGTGCGCCATCTTTATCCGATAACGCTTTTTGTGCAGCAGGCAGAATGGCGCTCAGTGATTCGCCCTTATCCACAACACGTTCAATGAGTTGCGCAGCCAGGCTACGCAAATTGGTGTTTTTTTTCATTTTCTTTTATCAAACAAAAAGCCCGGTTAAACCGGGCTTGGAGGATCAGGCCAGAACGGTTCCAGGAGCGAACCATTCGCGACGCGAATTGAGCAGGTCCTGCGCAGACATGGCTTTTTTACCAGCAGGTTGCAGTGACTCCAGATTTAGTACGCCATCGGCTGTAGCGATCTGAATGCCTTGTTTATCAACATGCACGATTTCACCGGGATGCTTATTTTGGTGCGGTAAAACGCTTGCCTGCCAGACTTTTACCGGTTGCTCATCTACCATGAAATAGCTCATTGGCCATGGATTGAAGGCGCGGATACACCGCTCCAACTGCACAGCAGAAAGCGACCAATCGAGACGCGCTTCTTCTTTACTCAGTTTCTCAGCATAAGAGACCAATGCTTCATCCTGAACTTCTGGCTTGGCATGACCACTTGCCAGCAGATCCAGCGTTAGCAACATGCCTTGCGGACCAAGTTGCGCCAGTTTTTCATACAGAGACGCGCTGGTGTCTTCAGGCGTAATTGGGCATGAAAGCTTATGCAGCATGTCACCGGTATCAAGACCAACATCCATTTGCATGATGGTCACGCCAGTTTCGCTATCGCCAGCCCAGAGCGCGCGTTGAATCGGCGCCGCGCCGCGCCAGCGAGGCAACAGCGAACCATGCACATTAATACAACCCAGACGCGGCATCGCCAACACGGTTTTCGGCAGGATCAAGCCATAAGCTACGACCACCATAATATCGGCCTGCAAATCGGCAACCAGATGCTGGTTCTCTTCAGGCTTAAGGGATTTCGGCTGAAACACGGGAATATCATGTGCCTGCGCCAGAACTTTTACCGGGCTTGGCGTAAGTTTATTACCGCGTCCAGCGGGACGATCGGGCTGAGTAAAGACGCCAACTACCTGATGCTGAGAAGCAAGCAGCGCATCAAGATGACGCGCTGCAAAGTCAGGTGTACCGGCAAAGATAATTTTGAGCGGTGCAGACACAGTTTAACCTTCTATTAGCGCTTAATCTTCGCGTGCGTTAAGGCGGGCCAATTTTTCCAGTTTCTGTTTAATACGCTGACGTTTAAGTGGCGACAGATAATCAATGAAAAGTTTGCCATCGAGATGATCGATTTCATGCTGGATACAAATCGCCAGCAGACCGTCAGTTTCCAGCTCAAAGCTGTTGCCATCGCGATCCTGTGCACGCACTTTGACCCATTCTGCACGCGGCACAAAAGCACGTTGTTCAGGAATGGAAAGGCAGCCTTCTTCAATACCGGTTTCACCACTTTTTTCCAGCAATTCCGGATTGATCAGTACTAAACGCTCATCACGATTTTCTGAAACATCAATGACAATGATGCGTTGATGAATATCGACCTGAGTCGCCGCTAAGCCAATACCTTCTTCGGCGTACATGGTTTCGAACATGTCGTCGACAATACGCTGAACGTCTGCGTTTACGGTTGCCACCGGCGCAGCGATTTTGCGGAGGCGATCATCAGGGAAATGTAATACCTGCAAAACTGACATAAATATCCAGATCTGTATGCGTTAAAGAAAAGATTATTGCCGCATATTGTAGACTTTCTGATGCCCGATTGACAGCATTGCACCGCATGATAGCGCGGCTGACAAGGAGTGCGGCATGGAGAGAATTGAATGGATGCTCAGGTTGGCAAACGTGAAAGGATTAAGCAGTCGGCTTGTCAGACATTTAGCGGTAACACTGCAGGATAACGCTCATATTGATGATGACCTTTTGCTGGATCATGGATTGAGCGAAATACAGCGACAGCAGTTCAGGGAGCTGTGCCCGCGCCAATTAGAGAGAACGCATGCATGGCTGGCGCATGAACAGCACCATTTAGTGGCATGTATAGAGGAACATTATCCTACGACGTTAGCCGAAATTAGCCGACGTCCGTCATTACTGTATGTCGCCGGAAGTTTGGATGCTCTGCAAACACCCCAACTGGGCGTGGTGGGCAGCCGCCATTGCACCCATTACGGCAAACAATGGGGAAGCTGGTTTACGCAGCAATTGGCGCTAAGTGGTTTAACTATTACCAGTGGTTTAGCGCGCGGAATAGATGGTGTGGCACATCGCGCCGCGTTAGAAGTACAGGGCAAAACCGTGGCAGTGTTAGGCAGTGGCCTGCAATATATCTACCCGAAAAACCATCAAACCCTGGCGCGCGAAATCATGAACAGTGGCGGCGCGCTGGTCTCTGAGTTCCCACTTGATATGGCCCCGCATCCGGTTAACTTTCCTCGACGTAATCGTATCATCAGTGGTTTAAGCTTGGGTGTGTTGGTGATAGAAGCCACGCTCAAAAGCGGTTCGCTAGTTACTGCACGCTATGCTTTGGAACAAAATCGCAACGTTTATGCCTTACCCGGTGCTTTAGGTAATCCTGGTAGTGAAGGAACGCACTGGCTTATTCAGCAAGGGGCGCTGCTGGTGGCGCATCCCAACAATATTCTTGAAGATTTACATTCAACGTTGCAATGGCTGCCTGATAGCACTTCAGAAACAATATATTCACAAGACAGTGACGATGTTCCATTGCCATTTGCAACTGTGTTGGCTAACGTAGGTGATGAGGTTACACCTGTTGACGTCGTCGCTGAACGTGCCGGCCAACCTGTGCCAGTTATCGCAGCTCACTTGCTGGAGCTGGAGTTAGCAGGATGGATCGCAGCTGTACCCGGCGGCTATGTCCGATTGAGGAGGGCATGCCATGTTCGACGTACTTATGTACTTGTTTGAGACGTATATCCACAACGAAGCCGAAATGCGCGTTGATCAGGATAAATTGACAGATGATTTAACCGATGCCGGTTTCCATCGTGAAGATATCTACAATGCGTTGAATTGGCTTGAACGGTTAGCGGATTACCAGGAAGGCTTGGTTGCGCCTGTACTCATGGCAAACGATCCGCTCTCCATGCGAATCTACACGGAAGAGGAAAACCAGCGTTTAGATGCCGAATGTCGCGGTTTTATTTTGTTCCTGGAACAGGTCCAGGTGCTGAATATGGAAACACGCGAGATGGTTATTGAACGCGTAATGGCCCTTGATACCCTGGAATTCGATCTTGAAGATCTCAAATGGGTAGTGTTGATGGTGTTGTTTAACATTCCAGGATGTGAAAATGCCTATCAGCAAATGGAAGAACTGCTATTCGACGTCAATGAAGGTATGCTGCATTAATAATCTGCGCTTGATGCAACCGGTAATATGAGTAAACCAGCACTATTCTCCGTGCCTAAACACGATCCCTGCCCCGCTTGCGGGGCAGAATTAGTTATACGCTCCGGCAAACACGGTCCCTTTCTTGGATGTATCAACTATCCAACCTGTGACTATATCCGCCCGCTGAAGAGTCAGGGCGATGGTCACGTCGTAAAAGTACTGGAAGGCCACGCATGCCCAAAATGTGGAGCAGATAAAGTTCTGCGCCAGGGACGATTTGGCATGTTCGTGGGGTGTAGCCATTATCCAGAGTGTGATTACACAGAAACCATCGACAAACCTGACGAAACAGCTATCAGCTGTCCGCAATGTCAGAACGGCAAACTCGTACAACGGCGCTCGCGTTATGGCAAAACCTTCCACTCTTGCGACCGCTATCCAGAGTGTCAGTTTGCAATCAATGCAACGCCGGTTGAAGGTGTTTGCCCATATTGTCAGTTCCCTTTATTAATAGAGAAGAAAACCGCACAGGGCATGAAGCGCTTCTGCGCCAGCAAACGCTGCGGTAAGCCTATTGTCCAGGACGAAGAGTTATCATGAAACCAAGTCAGTATTCAGCAGGAAGCCTCGATTTTTGTATTGAGCAACTCCAGCAGCAGGAAGTTATCGCCTACCCAACAGAAGCCGTATTCGGCTTGGGTTGCGATCCTGATAGCGAAAATGCCGTAATGGCGCTTCTTGCGCTCAAGCAGCGTCCAGTCGACAAAGGTCTTATTCTTATTGCAGCCGATTACGCGCAGCTTGAACCTTATATCGCTGATCGTGAGCTGACTGTACTACAGCGCGAGCGCATGTTTGCCAGCTGGCCTGGCCCGGTGACCTATGTGGTTCCAGCTTCGCCACACACACCGCGCTGGCTCACTGGACGTTTTGATTCTTTAGCAATTCGCGTTAGCGATCACCCTGAAGTGCAGGCGCTATGCCGTGGTTTTGGAAAACCCCTGGTTTCGACCAGCGCCAATCTTTCTGGTGAACCGCCTTGCCGCAATGCGGAAGAAGTTGTTCAGCAATTTGGTGCTCAGTTTCCAGTGTTACACGCTGAAACCGGTGGACGCCTGAATCCTTCTGAAATCCGCGACGTTATTAGCGGTGAACTTATTCGTCAGGGTTAATGTATGGAAAACTTTGCTGTTTTTGGTAATCCCATCGCGCATAGCAAATCACCCTTTATTCATTCTCTGTTTGCTGAGCAAACCGGTATTGAGCATCAATATGGTAGAGAGTGTGCGCCATTAGAAGGGTTTCCTCAGGCAATAGCGGATTTTTTTGCTAAGGGTGGTAAAGGCGCCAACGTAACGTTGCCTTTTAAGCAGCAAGCGTGGGAGTTTGCTGATGAGCTCAGCGAGCGAGCGGCACTCTCCGGCGCTGTTAATACCTTAAAGAAAGATGCGCAGGGCAAGATCTTCGGCGATAACACGGATGGCATTGGTTTACTCAGCGATCTGGAGCGACTGCAGTTGATCCATCCCGGCGATCGTGTGCTGCTGGTGGGTGCCGGCGGAGCAGCGCGTGGTGTGATCCTGCCGCTTCTTTCTTTTGGATGTTCACTGGTTGTGGTCAATCGCACCGTTGAACGAGCAGCAATGCTGGCAGAAATTTTCCACCAGAGCGGAGATATTCAAGCTAGTGGCTTCGGGCAATTAGAGGATCAGGAGTTTGATCTGATCATTAATGCCACTTCGAGTGGTGTCGATGGCAAGGTGCCTGCACTAACCGCCTCTCTTATTAAACAGCAAACGCGTTGCTATGACATGTTTTATCAACAAGGTTTAACGCCATTTCTGCTGTGGTGCCAGCAGCAGGGTGCGCAGCAGCTGGCAGATGGTGTTGGCATGCTGGTGGGGCAAGCCGCTCATGCTTTCCAACTGTGGCATGGCGTGATGCCAGAGATCACGCCAGTGATTACTAAACTAAAGCAGGCAATGCAGCAGGAGTGAGTTTGACGATCAGGAAGGAGCTTTGCTTTCTTGATCGAGATATTCATTCTTCCAACCAACATAGTTGTTGGATGAATACAGCAGCCCGGCGATTTCAGCTTCACTTAGCGGTCGTACTTGTTTAACCGGGCTGCCTAAATAGAGATAGCCACTCTCCAGACGTTTGCCCGGCGGCACCAAACTGCCAGCGCCAATCATCACGTCATCTTCAATAATTACGCCGTCCAGCAGAATCGATCCCATACCAACCAGCACACGATCGCCAATGGTACAGCCGTGTAGCATGGCTTTATGACCCACCGTCACGTCTTCGCCAATGATGAGTGGGAAACCTTCCGGATTGCTGGTGGATTTATGCGTGACGTGCAGTACGCTGCCGTCCTGGATATTACTTCTTTTACCAATCATCACTTTATTCACGTCACCGCGAATCGCTACCAGCGGCCAAATGCTGACGTCATCAGCAAGTTGTACTTCACCGACCACCACGCTGCTGCTATCGATCATGACGCGATCGCCGGTTTGCGGAAAATGGTTCTTGTAAGGTCGTAGGGCTATAGACATGATCTTCTCCTTTTACATTTTTACCCAAGCCTGCGGTTTAAAAGCCGGATAAACAAGATGATTTTTGAACAGATCGCTCGTGATCGCAGCGAAAAGAATGAAAACTCGCCAGTCGATTAAAAAGATCGAAAAAAGGGGTTGTGCAAAAAATTCGGATCCCTATAATGCGCCACCACTGAGACGGCAAAGCGGCAACGCAGGCGGCTCAGCAGGGAGTGAAGAAATTCATCCCGCCGGATGAAAGCGCTGAAAAAAGTGTTTGACTCTGAAGGAGGAAAG